>CAZGDL010000163.1:0-4364 GCA_964525075.1 uncultured Treponema sp. | reverse complement strand
CTCCTGAACTTTTGGCTCAGCCGGACATTGACGGTGGTTTGATTGGCGGTGCTTCTCTCAAAGCTGAAACATTTGTTCCAATCTGCGTTTTGTAGTTTTTACACGATAAGTTTACACGCTAAGGCGGAATGAAAATAATTTTTTGTTAATTTGATTGATTAAAAAATCGAGTTTTGTTAAATTTTGGATAAAGACAACGAAGTCCTGAAGGGTATCCGGAAGTAGTTCGTTGTCTTTTTTTTATTCTGGTGGATTTTGGATAGGAATGAAGGTAAGGGAGTTTTTGAAAATCGTCGGAGGCGATTTTTCAGACTTCTAGTAATTGACTTATTACATTGACGAAATATCCCTTTTTTACTATTATGGTTAGCACTCTTATAGTAAAAAAAATGGAGAAAAAATAAATCATGAGTACTTTAGGTATTGTTTTATTAGTGTTCTTTGTAATTGTAAGTCTTTTACTTATTCTTTTAGTTTCTATCCAGGATGATGGTGAAAACGGAATGGGCGGACTTTTGGGCGGTCGTGGAACTGCTGCATTTGGTTCTCATTCTGCAAGTGTTTTGACAAAAACTTCTTTTGTTTTGGTTGTTTTGTTTTTTGCCCTTTCTTTGGCTTTGGCTCTTGTAAACAAGGCTCCAAAAGTTGAAAAAGATCTTATGCCAGCTGCTGCTGTAGAAGAAACTGCCGAAGAGGCAACAACATCTTCTGACTGGTGGGTGACAGAAGAAGCTTCTGAAACAGAAGCAACCGAAGTAGAAACATCTGAATCTGCTGAATAAAAATCTGGTATACAACTTTGTAGTTGTATAGAGTTTGAACCTTATATATTTTTCCTATATCATACTGACAAAAAAATAAGGTTTAAGCTCACCGAAAAAAGTGTGCTAGCGGTCAGAACTTTTTGGGAAGTTCTGACCAGATAAAAAAGTTTGACTCTTAATTTTTTTTCGGAGGAATTATTATGGCAGAAAATAACCCTGAACTTGATGCAATTAATCATCTTATTGAAGTTGAAAAATCTGCATCGACTCTTATCGATGACGCAAAAATAGAAGCTGATAAGAGACTTTCCCAAGCACGTCTTCAATATAATTCAGAATACAAATCAAAATATGACCAGCTTGTCATGCAGATGGAAGCTGATTTTAATTCTAAACGCGACGAAATTGAATCAAAATACAAAAAGCAGATTGATGAGTATAAGGCCTCAATTGAAGGTAAATCACAAGACGAAAAAGCCTTTGATTCTTTGCTAGAAAAACTTCTCTTGGCATAAAGGAGAATGTGGTATGGATAAATCTGCTGCAGGCTCTTTTATATTTGCTAAAGCCAGTGGAAATTTGGGCAAGTCCTTTGTTGGCTCTCGAAGTCAAATCCTTTTTGAACAGAAAAATCTGGGGGAATTGTGGACTTTGCTCTTCAAATCTCCTGTTCCTGTAATTCCAGAAGTTCTTTTGGCTGAAAAAATTGAAACAGAAGCATTTTCTCGGTTTTTTAATAAGTATGTTTCGTTTGTAAATGCTTATGATAAGCCTAATCCAATTTTGACAGATTTGCTCTGCATTTATGAGGTTTCAAATCTTAAAGTTATTGCGGCAGCTCTGGCAAATGGTGAAACTAAGGCTCCTAATCTTATGGATCTGGGAACTTTTGCAAAATGTAATTTCAAAGCCTGGCCGAATTTGGCAGAAATTACGGCGGGAACTCCTTATTCCTGGCTGAACAAAACTCCATCAGTTCATGACTTGCAGCATATTGATTATAAACTGGATCTTTTTGTGGTTCAGCATTTGTGGAATTCTGTACAAAAAACATCTGGCGAAAATAAGGAAATTTTTGAAAAGATTTTCTTTAATGTTTACGTGATTAAAAATATTGTTTGGGCCTTGCGTCTTCGCATTTATTACAAAATGGAAGATGAAGAAATTATCAAAAGGCTGATTTATGTAACTGATGGGCCGAGTATGGGAGATCCTGTTGCGGCTCCTGCCATAAAGGTTTTGGAAATGCCTTTGAACGATGCCGAGGTTTGGGAAAAATGGACTTACAAGGAATATGTAAATCCTTATGTTTCTGGCGAAAACTGGCAGATTGATCCTGCTTGGATTGAAAAAAAGGCTGCCGTAAAAGTAAATAAAATTGCTATGAACGCATTTCACCAGTATCCGATGACGGACTGTTCTTTGGTTGGTTGGTATAAAATAAAAGAATATGAACTAAGCTGCATCAGAATGGCAGTTGAAAGTTTAAGATTGAATATAAACACAGAAGAAGCAATGCAAGCTGCAGGACTACTTGCAGAAGGAGGATTAAGTGGCTAGAACAACCGAAATGAGGTTGCTGGAACTTTTGGTTTTTAAACAGGATATTTCCGCTGTAATTGAATACATCGGGAAACAGGGAAATTTCCAGTTTCAGTCTAAGTTAAAAGATAATAAAAATGATAATGATGAAGAAGAAACCAGTCCGAATATTGACGGTCAATTTTACGATGAACTTAAGAAAATTTATTCGGATTTAGTGTTTGATGATTTGTCAGTTAATCTCGAAAATCAGTCTTCGCCTACGGAGGAAGATCGTTCTGCTGCCAGTAAATTGATTTCTGCCTACAAGGATTTGCAGGGCAGGCTTACAAATGCGGCAGATGAGGCTTCAAAAGTAGCTGATGCTTACAAGGAAGCTATGGCTTTTTCAAATTTGCAGGCTTCTTATTCAGAATTGGAGCATTTGTCTTTTATTTCTCTGAAAATAGGAAAAATTGCGGCAGAAGATTTTGATAAGTTGAAGGATGCACTTGAAGGGCACGCGGCTGTAATCCCTTTGGGAAACGATAAATCTCGCATTTTGGTTGCATCATCTAAGAAAAGTCGTTTTTCTTTGGCTAGCGAGCTCAAAAATTATAATTTTGCCGAAATGCAGATTCCGTCAGATTTTAAAGGGGTTCCTGCTGATGTTTTGGAAGGTTTAAAAGCCAACAAAGCCGAAACTGAAAAAGAACTGGAAAGTCTTACCGGCGAAAAAGAAAATTTTGCAGAAACTCACAAAGACCAGCTTGTAAATTTGCTGTCAAAATTTGCAATTGCGGTTCAGATTAATGATATAACGCGAAAACTTGAGTCTACAGAATTGGTTTACCGGGTTACAGGTTGGATTCCTGCAACTGGAGTTGACCAGTACATGAAAGATTTGGACGAATTGACAGAAGGTCGAATTGCTATTCGTGATTATGAACCTTTTGAAGTTCCGAGCGTTATGTCTGGAAAAGAGCAGGTTCCTGTAAAACTTACCCACGGAAAACTTGTTAAAAACTTTGAAAGGGTGATTTTTTCTTACGGGTCGCCAGTTTACGGTACAATCGACCCGACTCCTTGGGTAGCAATCTTCTTCACAGTTCTTTTTGGAATTATGTTTGGTGATTGCGGCCAGGGCTTAGTTCTCTTCCTTGTCGGGCTTTTGATGACCTTGAAAGTTTTCAAACTTGGTGGCTGGGAAAAATTTGGCCGGGTTTTTATGTGCATTGGTGTTTCAAGTTCTATCATGGGACTTTTAACTGGCGAATTTTTTGGAACAGAAGAATTGCTTGAACCATTTGCTATGTGGATTACAGGTTTGTTTGGTAATCCTCATGCTCCGATTGTAAAACTTATGCCGAATGGCGACCCTAAGTCTATTATTGCTATGTTTGCGGTCTTTGGGGTTGCGGTTGGAATTGGTTTTATCATCAATACTTGCGGTTTAATCATCAATATCATCAATAATATTATCAGAAAAAAATATGGCGACGCCTTTTTTGGTAAAAATGGCCTTGCCGGTGCAATTTTCTTCTGGTATGTGATTGCCCTGGTTGTTAGAATTGCGGTCTGGCATCATAAAATTGCTGCTTATGACTGGATTATAATTGGAGTTGCATTATTCTTTGCGGCATTTGCAGCTCCTTTTGAGCGGCTCTTGAATCACGAAAAGCCTTTGCTGGAAAACGGCTTTGGTTCTTACGTAATTTCAAGTGTGGTAGAAATTATTGAGGTTGTTTCCGGTTATCTTTCTAACACTGTCAGCTTTGTCCGTGTTGGTGCTTTTGCATTATCACACGCTGTTTTGAATTTCACAATTCTTACATTGACAAACTTGTGCGGTGGTCAGGCGACAATTGGCGGAATCATAGTTTTGATTTTGGGAAACGCTTTGATTATTGTTTTGGAAGGAATGATTGTTGCAATTCAGGTTGTACGATTGCAGTACTACGAATTCTTCAGTAAGTTCTTCCACGAAACAGGAAAGGAATTTAAGCCTTTCACATTCAAATTGTAATTAAGGGAGCCTCTAAAAATTGCAATTTTTAGAGGCAACTCTGAAAACGCGAC
>CAZGDL010000162.1:0-4402 GCA_964525075.1 uncultured Treponema sp. | reverse complement strand
TAAAACGTCGCGTTTTCAGAGTTGCCTCTAAAAATTGCAATTTTTAGAGGCTTCCTTATAAAATTATACTAAATTTTTGGGGAAGTTGGTGGGAAAATGCGGGCGGAGCGTGGAGCAGTTTAGCCACCGCAGGCAGGGCCGGGAGAACTAGGAAAATTAACTTGGGGTGGAAAAAAATTATACGAACCGTGGGGATTTTTTGCGAATAACGGCAGGCCGGCTTAGCCGAGGAGGCCGAGCGTTAGCGAGCTGCGGAAGGCGACTAGGTGACTAATTTGCCCTAAAATTCTTCTGGGCTGATAAAATGCATAATTTCTCTGCTTTTAGGATGGCGGAAGGTGATTTCTTTGGCATGAAGCATAAGTCGCTCGCCATTTTCAGAGGAACCGTAGAGGCTGTCGCCCAAAATGGGAAGATTAAGGCCGTGGGGGTCGGAAGCCGCAAGACGAAGCTGGTGGGTTCGGCCGGTTTTTGGGGAAAATTCGATTTTTGTCACCAGTTTTTCCCGACCAGTTTGAGGATTTCGCCATTTTTTAACCCCGATTTTTTCCCAATCGGTTATTCCAAGTTTTCCATTTTCGCTATCATAAATCTGATGGGGACGATTTTCCACATCCAGACGGAATTTTAATTCCAGGTGGCCAGAGCCCTGGCCCCGCAGATTTTCCCCCCGCAAAATTCCGTCCAAAAGGGCAACGTATTTTTTGTGAACCTGGCCATTTGCAAAATCATTTTGCAAAGTTTTTAGGGCGGTCTTATTTCTAGCCAGAATTAAAATCCCGGAAGTTTCCATGTCCAGGCGGTGGGCGGCAGGCTGGCCAATGCAGTCAGGAAAAAGATTTTTAATCCGGCTTTCCACGCAATCAGATTTTTCGGCTCCCCGCCCCGGAACGGACAAAAGCCCAGCTTCTTTGTTGACCACAAAAATATCATTGTCGCGGTAAAGGATTTCCAGGCCCAAAATTGAAGGTAAAATATAGCCACACCGCTCATCGCAAGGGGGATAAGACTGGCCGTTTTTTTTGTTTTTTGTGTCCGGCCCAAAATAGATTTCGTCCATACTGACAATTTCAAGGCCATTTTCAAAGGCGTAATTCAAAAGTTTGGGGGCACAGCAGTCGCCGGTTCCAGTCGGAGGCAAATGACCGCCATGTTTTTTGATTATTTGGTTCAAGGAGATTTTTTGGCCATCAAAGCGGGTAAAATTGTAGAGTGAAAAAACTTTTGCAAGAGAGCTGTCGGTCAGTTCCTTGCGGATTTTGATGAGGGAGGATTTTTCTTCGGGACACGCCATTCCGAACTGGTTTCGGAATCTATCTTCACCGCCTTGCGTCATTCCGAACTTGTTTCGGAATCTATTCTCACCGCCAGTGGGATTTTTGCCACCAGTGCCGTTTTTCCCACCGGCAGGGAGATTTTCTTCACCAGCGAGGATTTTTTCTTCACCGCCAGTGAGTTTCCCCTCCAACCCTTTAATTTTTTCCGTCAGCAGGTGGATTTCTCTGTCATTTTGAGCCAGGGCCCGACTGATTTCTTCCGCCCCCACAATCGAATCAACAAAAACCACATCCGGATTTCCGCAAAATCTGTCAAATCCCCACAATCCGCCAAAAGCCATTTGACCGCCCTGGCAGGTGCCAAAATTCCCAGCCGGATTTTCGCCACCAGCCGCCAGCTTCTTACTATTTCCGCTGGTAGCAAATAAAAGTTTTCTCTTCTGATTTTTTGAATCCCAGGCAACCAGGCAGCCCACCATCAGGCCCTGGCCCTTCCGCTCCAGGCTTTCTTCCGCAACCTGCTGCAGCAAAATCTGACCGTCCTGGATTTTTTCTATTAGACTGAGGCAATAGTGACGGGCAAGTTCTTGCGGAAAAGGTGGAAACATCTTCTTTTATTCGGATTATGGGTAAAAAAATACCCCAAAAAATCGCAATTTTTAGGGATTTAGGGGCAAGTTTATGGATTTATTCCAGATTACGAATTTCGACAACCCCATCTTCTTTAGAAATAAAAACGATAGGTTTGTTCTGAGTAAAAAGTCCAGTTTCTACGACGCCAACAATCGAATTGATTTTTGCTTCCATTTCTGGCACGTTGATTGGCTTTTCCCAGGTACAATCCAAAATCTGGTTGCCGTTATCGGTGATTACAGGACCACATTTACGAACGCCTTCACGCAAAACGCATTTTGCTCCCAGGGCATTCAAAGCATTGGTGACAGGAACGCGGGCTTCTCCAATAATTTCTACAGGAACAGGGAATTTTGTCCCGATTGTCCGAACTGATTTTGAAGAATCTGCAATTACAACAAAAATTTTGGAATTATATTCAACAATCTTTTCGCGGACATGGGCAGCCCCGCCACCTTTTATACAGTTACAATCTGGGTCAATTTCATCAGCTCCATCAATAGCCAAATCCAGCTGGCCACCAATAATCCTATCATTCATCGAATAAACTGGAATTCCGTAGTCCTGGCAGGCATTTTGTGTCTGAAAACTCGTGACAACCGCCTTAATATCCTGCAAATGACCATTTTGGATATGGTCTGCAAGTCGTTTTACGGCAGGCATAGCAGTAGAACCAGTTCCAAGCCCAATTTTCATTCCAGAAAAAATCAAGCCTTTTTCTATTAAGACGTCAATTGCAGTATTTGCAACCAAGATTTTTTGTTCAGATTGTGAAAGTCCCATTTTTAAGCCTCTTTATTATTATTATTTTTACTACCCCCAGCGTCATGCTGAACTCGTTTCAGCATCTCTAGTTCAGGAGATTCCGGGTCAAGCCCGGAATGACAATTCTGAGTAGTTACTTTATTTTTTATATTCTTTGCCTGTGAACAATTTAAACTGTCCATAAGTCTGATATTCCAACATTTTACTTCCATTGCAAGTTCTGCAGCCCGAAAGAGAAGCCCTTTTCATAACAGGGGTAATCAAAGGAGAGTAAAGCAAATCAAACAAAAGTTCATTTCCCCTAAAAGTGTAAAAAGGAATCGGATCATCAATATCACCAATATGCGAATTATTTTTTGTTCCGACAGAAGTTGCCTGAACAATCAAAGTTGAATATTCGTCAAGTTTTTCGACACAGTAAGGGTCAAGTTGGCAATATTCATATCCATATTTATCAGCCAAAAACTGGGCATGTTCCACAGTCCTGTCAAAAACACAAACTTTTGCCCCCATCTGCCTCAAAACATAAACTACGGCCTTTGCGGACGCCCCAGCTCCAATCACCGAAACTTTTTTGCGTTTTAAACTAACATTTCCCAGAAACTCTTCCAGAGCCAGCTTAAAAGCGGTGGCTTCTGTATTGTAACCGGTCCAATTATTATTTTTTCTGACCAAAGTATTACAAGCCCCAATCTGCATCACTTCTGCCGACTGCTCATACAAATAATACATAACTGCTTCTTTATATGGACTTGTAACGGCAAGCCCCTTAAATCCCATTTGCTGGCAAAAATTCAGGGCTTCAGAAATCATAGTTGAACGGACAGGGAGATAAACCGCATCCAATCCCAATTTTCTAAAACCAGAATTCTGAATATCTAGGCTCAAGGCACTTTCCAAAGGCCAGCCTGTAATTCCGTAAAGATTTGTATTCCGGCTTATATTTTTAAAATTGTAAAGTTCGTTCAGCATAATCGGGTCGATATGACCAATCGCACTTGTATTTCCAAGCATTTCTTCCGGCGAAACATAAGTCAAATAAGAATTGGCGTAAGTTGATAAAACCCTTGACGGAAAACCTTCCGCCCCCATTGCACAAAAAATATGGTCATACTGGGTCATCAATTCGCCTTCTTTAAACATATTCAAAACATCAGAAAGAGAATGAGGCATAAAAGCGATTTTTGGGATTTCGTAACCTGTTTTTCGCATAAGATTGCAACGTTCCCGCAGATTCAAAACAGGTTCGGTCATATTATGATAACTTCTGATGATTCTAACTCCAAAAGCCATAGCCGCATCCTGCATACTTGGAATGTGGTAATCATCTTCAAAATCTACATAAGCAAAATTTTTTGATTTATCAGGATCGGCAAAGGCAAGGGCCCGCCCAAAAAGATTTGTTCTGGAAAATTCGCCGCCAGTAAAAAGTCCACCGTCAATATCCCGCCTTATGGTAAGGATACAAGGCAGGTTGATTAAAGCCGGGAACTTTTTTACATAAAGTTGCTCTTCTTCGTTCAGATGGTCAACTCTAAGTTCAACCAAATCAATCTGCTTGCCGTATTTTTTTACAAGTTCCAAATCCTCTTGCAGAGTTTTTCCTGTAAGAGTCATACAAATTAAGGGCGGATTCATAAGTCACCTTTTAATTTTCTTAACTATTCTACCTCGTCATTCCGAACTTGTTTCGGAATCTCTTTACAAAGGAGATGCTGAAACAAGTT
>CAZGDL010000161.1:0-4441 GCA_964525075.1 uncultured Treponema sp. | reverse complement strand
TTTTTAGAGGCTCCCTTAAAAGATTTTGTTTTTATCTTGCTTTTGTGTGGGGTGGGTGATTATATTTAGAGTGTCTTTAAAAATCATAAAAATCCCAAAAATACGAGGTGACTTATGGCAAATTTGTTTGATTATATAACCTGGCGGGGCGATTTGACTTTTGACCAGGTGGAATTTAATAAAATTGACGCTCTACTTCTGGCTCATATTTCTTATTCCCTTTTGGACGGTTTGCTAACTGATGATTTTTCGTCGCCGGTCACTTTGAAAAAGCTCTGGCGGGATTTTAAATCTGCTCCGAATTATGAAGAAAGGCTCAAAATCGGTTATGTAATCAACAAAAAAACGCCGGAACTTTTGTCAAAAGCTGCAAAATGTAAGCGTTTTAAGGACGTAAAGATTTGTGGCCTTAGAGAAATTTATGATGAAGATAAAGTCGAACAGTTTGCCGCTATGACATATCTTGTTGGTAACCGTGTGGTTGTTTCTTATCGTGGCACCGACGATACTCTGGTTGGCTGGAAAGAGGATTTTAACATTGTCTGGCAAGACCCTATTCCTGCCCAAACAGATGCCTTAAAATATATGGAAGATGTTGCCAAGGCTTTTCCTTTTAAAAATTTTACTATAATTGGGCATTCAAAAGGCGGTAATCTTGCAATTAACACGGCTGTAAAATGTGGCCCGAAAATTCAAAAAAGAATTGACAAAATTTATAATTTTGATGGACCTGGCTTCCCCCAGGAATTTTTTGAAAAACCTGAATATCTTGCCATTGAAAAAAAACTTGTAAATATTTACCCGGAATTGTCTCTGGTCGGTATGATTTTTCATCATCCTAAAAATTATGAAATTGTAAAAAGTGATGGATTTGCGGTTTTGCAGCACGACGCTTTGACCTGGCAGATTTCGGGGGCAAATTTTGACAATGCAAAAGATTTTGCTGATGAAAGTAAATTTTTCCATAAGGCTCTGAATGAATGGGTGGAAAAACTTTCTGTGGACCAGACAAAACAGTTTGTAACTGCCCTTTGGGAAGTCATCATGGCATCGGATGCAAAAACTCTTTCCGAAATGCAAAAAAATTCCCTTCGCTCTGGGGCAAAAATAATTGCAAAATTGGCTTCCCTGGACAAAGAAACCAAGCAGGGAGTTAGGACAGTCCTGGATTTGCTGAAAAATATTGTGATGAAGGACACCCCGTTAGGAAAAGCCCTGAGGCTGTAGGGGAAATGGCAAGCGGGAAATGCCACGCTGGAAATAGCAATCTCAAAAATAATTTGTAAATAGCCAAATCCGGGAATATAATTCTGATTATGAGTAATGAAACAATCGTAACAAGCAGTCCTGTTGGAAAACACCTTGGTTCTTTGGGAGAAAATAAACCGGCTTCTTACCTGATGTTTAACAATAACAAAAGGGTAGAGTTGGTTGCCAAAATCACAATTGGTCGCGATTCTGATAATGACGTAGTGGTCGAAAATAAACTTGCCAGCCGTCACCACGCTTTAATCCAAAAAATTAAAGACGCATATTTTATCCGTGACGAGGAAAGCACGAACGGAACTTTTGTAAATGGAAGCCGAATTCCTGCTGGAAAGTACGTAAAACTCAATGCTGGTGATAAAATCACAATCGGAAATATGACTCTTGTAATTTCGTAATGAGTTTTTCGGATCAATCTTTTAGCGAAATAGAAAAAATCCTCATATCCCCGACAATCCCCCTCCATCAAAAAATTTTTGATATTTCTGATGAAGTTTCTGATATTCTGATGGTTGAACCCTTGGATTATCGGCCAAAAGCTTCGAACGGCGAGCCTGGCAGTCTTTTGGATTTTCATGATGATGGTGAGGCGACCCTGTTAGTCCCAGATTTGCACGCCCGCCCTTATTTTTTGCTCAACATTTTGCGTTTTTCACTGGCTTCTGGCAAGACGGTTTTTCAAGCCCTGCAAGAAAAGTCCATTCGCCTGATTTTTGTTGGGGATATTTTGCATACGGAAAAAAACAGCCGGGACCGGTGGACCCACGCCCAGACAGAATTTGACCAGGGAATTTTTACCGGGCCTGCAATTTCTGCTGAAATGTTGGAAGGGCTTAATCTTTTGTGTGGTCTGATGAAATTAAAATCTCTTTTTCCGGAAAATTGTCATATTTTAAAGGGAAATCACGAAAATATTTACAATGAAACAGGGAAGGGCGACTACGCTTTTAAAAAGTACGCTGATGAAGGCAATATGAGCCGGATTTTTATTCAAGAATATTATGGCGAAGATATTCTTTACATGATTCATTGTTTTGAAAAAGCTCTGCCCTTGTTTTTTTGGGGCAAAAAATGTCTTGTTTCGCATGCAGAGCCAAAAAAATCTTACCTGAAGCAGGAAATTATTGATGCAAGAATTTATCCTCAGGTGATTGAGGGGCTAACCTGGACGGCAAACGATCAAGCGGAAGAAGAATCTGTCCTAGGAATCATAAAAAATCTGACTGGAAAAGATGATGCCGGCGATTATGTTTACCTTGGGGGGCATAGGCCTGTCCCTGAAAAATACAAGTTGCGACAAAATGGGCTTTTTATTCAGTTTCATAATCCGAATGGGCAAAATATAGCCCTTGTTTCTGGTGATAAAAAATTTAATCCTGATAGTGATATTGTGGAGGTTGCAAAATGAGTGATGAATTTCCACCTTTAATTGGAAAATACAAAGTTACGGGAATTATTGCAAAAGGGGGAATGGGAGTTGTTTACAAGGCAATTCATCCGTCTTTAAAGCGTTATGTTGTCATAAAAAAAATGACTGCCCGAAAAAATTCTGGAAATGCAGAGAGATTTAAAAAAGAAGCTCAGATTTTGCTGGATTTGCAAAGTCCTTATATCGTTCATCTTTTTGATTATTTTACAGAAGCCGGATTTCGCTACATGGTCGAAGAACTGGTGGACGGCCTTGCCCTGGATAAGTTGATAAAAAAACAGTATTCCCTGCCTTGTCCAATCGCTATGCTTTTTATGCAGGATGCCTGCTACGCCCTCAAATATGCTCATTCTAAGGAAATTGTTCATCGCGACATTAAACCTGGAAATATTTTGATTTCTAAAAGAGGCGAAATTAAACTGGCAGATTTTGGAATTGCTTCTGATTCAGAAGGGGATAATGTGACCCAGACGGGAGTTGCCCTTGGCACTCCAGCTTATATGCCCCCAGAGCAGTTTGAAGATTCTTCTTCGGTTGATCGCCGGGCTGATATTTACGCCCTGGGAATTATGCTTTACGAAATGGTGACCGGGACTAAGCCTTATCCGTCAGAATTTTCTTTGGACACTTTGAAAATTATTAAAAAAGGAAAATATATAAGTCCTAGGAAAATTGACAAAACAATTCCGCGGTCAATTTGCAGATTAATTCACAAGATGATTCGCCCGAAAGCTAAAAAACGCTATCAGTCTATTGATGGGGTTTTGAAAGTTGTAAAAAAATATCTGAGCCATTACGATACCCACGAACTTAGAGTTCAGATTGCTAAATCGGTGATTGCTCCAAAGGCTTACGAATATCCAAAAATTGAAGCAAAAGACAAAATTCAAAGGCGGGTAAAGAAAATTATTCTGGCAGCCCTTGCCTGCCTTGCTCTTTTTGCCTGTTGCTGGAAAGCTGGCCTGATACACAGAAGTATTCTTAGAAAATGGTATACGCCGGTTACTATGGAAATGGAAATGCCGAGGGCTCTTTCAAACAGCATGGACCTGCCGGTGAGGGCTTTCTTTTTTGAAAATGATAGAGATAAAATTCCCGAGATTTCTGGCGGAAAAAGAACATTTTTTGTAAAAGGTAGCCGTTTTGTGGACAAAATTTTTACTTTTGGGACCAAAATTCAAGTTGACCGCCCTGCCGCAAAAAATAAAACTTATGCTATGAGTCCTATTTATTTGAAACATGGAGATTACAGGGTGAAAGTTGTTGTTGGGCCTTACGTTTGGTGGAAATCTTTTTCGGTGGGTTCAGAAGACACTTTGATTTCCTGTGATTTTTTGAAAAATATGGTTCGTAATTTAAAAATCGAAGCTTTTGCTTATGATTTTGATTCTGGTGCTGATATTTCTGAAAATGCAAATTTTTGGGTTCTGTATAAAAATGCCTGGGTAAACCTTGATGAGATGGAGGAAGATGTCCTAAAATCTGCAACTGTCTGGAAAATTAAGGTTTCGGCAGCGGGCTATGAGGATGAAATTTTTAGTCTTTTGATTGACTGGTACCAGGATGAGATTTTTATTTCGTCAGAACTGCGGAAGGTGAAAGAGTAGGGGGCAAGACCAGGCTGGGCGGAAGCCCTGTCTTGTTCGGACATTCCACTTGACTTTATAGAAGTCCTATAATAAAATTTCTCGTTATTGGTGGGAAAAATAATGAAAAAAAGTCTTAAATCACATTTTAAAGGCGTAA
>CAZGDL010000160.1:0-4442 GCA_964525075.1 uncultured Treponema sp. | reverse complement strand
AAAAATCCTTTTTTCTTTCAAGTTCTTCTATTGACTAGGACTCCCGTAATCTGATAATATATTCTACCCGTTAAGGGATTTTTGACTGCTCATCTTAAATCCCTGGTGATTTTTAATCAGATGCAAAGATTCAAAAATCACAGATAAACTTTTATTTTAGTAAGGTATATCATGGAAACTATCTTCGTTAAAGAACACGAACAGGCTCGCAAATGGTACATTATTGATGCAGCCGGAAAACCATTAGGACGTGTTGCTGCAAAAGCTGCTGCTATTGCACGTGGAAAAAATAAGGCAACTTATACAAAGAACCAGTTGATGGGTGATTTTGTTGTAATCATCAATGCAGAAAAAGCTGCTGTTACTGGTGGAAAAGAACAGAAAAAAATCTACTATCATCACACTGGATTTGTAGGTGGACTTCGTGCTCACACTTATGAAAAATTGTTGGAAAAACATCCTACACAGCCACTCGAACTTGCTGTAGCTGGAATGCTTCCACATGGACGTCTTGGTCGCAAGATGATGGATTGTGTTAAGATTTACGCTGGTGCTGAACATCCACATGCTGCTCAGAACCCACAGCCAGTTGAACTTTAATTTACGGGAGTTAAGAAATGGTAAAGAATATTGCTATTGGAACAGGAAGAAGAAAGACTGCTGTAGCTCGCGTATTCGTTCGCGATGGCTCAGGTAAAATCGTTGTAAACGGTAAAGAATTAAAAGATTATTTTATCACTGAAGAACAGGTTCAGCTTGTTCAGCAGCCATTGCTGGTAACTTCAATGGGAAGCAAATACGACATCCTTATTAATGTTAAGGGTGGCGGTATGAACGGACAGGCAGCTGCTTGTTTGCACGGTATTTCTCGTGCATTAGTTCAGATTGACCCAGATGCTCGTACATCTCTCAAATCTAACGGATACCTCACACGTGATCCTCGTATGGTTGAACGTAAGAAGTATGGTCAGAAGGGAGCTCGTAGAAGATTCCAGTTCTCTAAACGTTAGTATTTTTTGTACTTTCAAAATGCGGCTTGTTTTTCAGGCCGCATTTTTTTTGCCAAATTTCTACTTCACTGTTGGGGGTGGGCTACCAAGGGCTTTTTTGAGGAAAATATGATTATAAAATCCATTGCACCTACATCTTATTTGGGAATGTATAAAATTGCCCCTGACCAGGGACCTGCTTTTTTTATCCGCAAAGAATATCTTCCTGGTCTTGATTTTGATTTAATTGAGGTGGGGGCGGAATTTGACGAGGAAGAAACAGACCAAATTTTGGATGCGGGACTTGCCTCGGTCGTTGAATTGAAAGCGGTGGAATATTTAGCTAGGGCGGAGCAAAGCCGTTTTGGGCTTACCCGCAAACTTATTCAAAAAAAATACGAAAAAAAATATATAGACCTGGCGCTCTCCTTTCTTGAAAGTGCGGAATATTTGAGTGACAGGCGGTTTGCCAGAGCCTGGCTACATGCTAGGCGGTTGAATCATTATGAGGGGCGGACTAAGTTACTGGCGGAATTGCAGGGGAGGGGGATTGCAAAAGATGTTGCGACCGAGGCTGTGGCGGAGTTTTTTACCGAAAATGATGAAATGGAAATCTGCAAAAAAGCCCGGAAAAAATTTGTAAAAGCCGGCAAAGAAGGGGATAAACTGATTGCCGCCATGATGAATGCCGGTTTTTCTTATAAAATGATAAAGGAAGTTTTGGAGTAACCGTTTTGCAGGGGGAGGGCTGGGTAGTTACGATTTTAATCCTGGGCATCTCTAAAAAATCATTTTCAATGCTTTTTCAGAGAGACTTTCGAGTTTTAATTCGTTGATATAGCACGAATTAAAACGTCGCGTTTTCAGAGTTGCCTCTAAAAATTGCAATTTTTAGAGGCTCCCTCCTTTTTCAAAATCATCAGAGTCATATCGTCATTTAATTTTTTGCCACGGAAGGCGTTTATATCTTCAAAAATTAAATTTGTCTGAACTTCCACCGGGTCATCAATATGGCTTTTAAAAGATTCAATCAATCTGTCAGTTCCAAACAAAACTTCTTTTTCGTTTACACATTCTGTAAGTCCGTCTGTGAATAAAAACAGCTGGTCACCACTTTCCATTTTAAGATACTGGGAAATATAAAATGACTGAAAATCAGCAAGGCCGATAGCCCCGGAGGCTCTTGGATCGCGGGCAAAATTTACAAAGGAATTTGTGGATTTTATGTAAAGAATCGGCTCTGGGTGGCCTGCATTTACAAGTTCCAGGCGATTATCGCTCATCTTAATCAAAATGCCTGTGAGATAATTTGCAACTTCACCTTTTTCTTCAATAAAAACTTTGTTGATTTTTTCGACGGTTTCCCAAAGCTCTTCTTTTCCGCCTGCCTCAATATTATCATTAAACTGATATTCTATGATATTTTTTGCAAGCATAGTCAAAAGCCCGGAGGCAATTCCGTGACCTGAAATATCAAAAATCCCGACTCCATTCAAAGTGTGATTATCACCATAAACTGAATAAAGGTCACCGGTGACACCCGCCATTGGCTGACTTTTTGCAGAAATTGTCCAGCCCTGCCAGGACTGTTTTTCTTTTGATAAAAATGTCTTTTGGATTAGGGCTGCGTGATTTATTTCTTTACGGAGGATATTTCGCTGGGTTTCCAAATCTTTTTCGGTTTTTTCGATTCTGTATTTTAAAAATCCGCCAAAAACAAATTCCAAAAGATAGACAACAGGGAATCTATTTTCAAAAGTCGTGCTAAAATCATAACAATACTTATTTAGAGGAGTCCACAATCCTAAAACCAGGAAAAGAAAAACCAAGCCGTTAGAAATATAATATGGAATGGTAGAAAAAAGGTAAACCGAAAACAAAGGCGAAACAATCACCCAGATTACGCCAAAACCTTCTGAGCCACCAGTCCTCAAATATGTAATTTCAAAGAAAAATATGAGGAGTAAAATCGAAAGATAGAAAACCTGAAGTTTTTTTGTGATTACGGTGTAGAGAAAAACGAAAACGAAGAAAATTGCGTAGGCAAAAGCGTAATTTCCCATGGGAATGTGACCATCTTTGTAGCAAATTATCCCCATCACAATTCCTAAAACTGTGATTATAGTGGAAATAAATTTCGCCATCAGATAATTCTTGTCGCGATGTCTTGTTTCGTCCGGAATTTCCTGGTCAATTCCCATAATTTTAAAAACCTTAAGTACTCGTGATGTAAAAATTTCTCGTCCGTTTTTAGAGGTTCATATTAGGGCATCTCTAAAAAATCATTTTCAATGCTTTTTTAGAGAGACTTTCGAGTTTTAATTCGTTGATATAGCACGAATTAAAACGTCGCGTTTTCAGAGTTGCCTCTAAAAATTGCAATTTTTAGAGGCTCCTATTAGATACTTTCAATATACATTAAAAGCCCCTGAAAGTCACCCCAAAGACGTTTAATGCCAATGCCGGCGTTCATGATTGTTGAGCCGGCCAGGATAATTTCCGGGAAATCTGCGGGATTTTCGTCCGGGAAAGTAATCTTATACTTTTTATCGGGATTTAGGCCCGCAAGTTTAATAAATCTTGTTTTATAATTAGGATGATTTAACACCTGGACATAAGTGGCCAAGGCCTTGGACTTATCTTTAGAAACAGACATCCAGCAGTCATATTCCTGATTTTCACTAAAACTTGCAATTCGCCAGTAGTCACCGTTACGAACAAGATCAGAATATTTTTTGTAAAGTTCAACCTGATGAGGAATCATCGAACGGTCTTCTGGAGGAAGTTTTGTGATGTCTAATTCGTAGCCAAATGTTCCAGAAAGTGCAACATAACCACGGGTTTTAAAAGGAGTTATGCGGCCACAAGCGTGGTTAGGGCAAACTGAAACGTGGGCTCCCATAGTAGAAAGAGGATAAATCAGAGAGGTTCCTTCCTGAATGGACAGACGCTCAATTGCATCCGTATCATCAGAACACCAGATTTGTGGTGAATAATAGAACATACCAGGGTCAAAGCGGGCTCCTCCACCAGAACAATTTTCCAGCAAAAGATTAGGAAAATCACTTATCAGCCTTTCTTGCATATGGTAAAGGGCCAAAACGTAGCGGTGGTAAAATTCGCCCATCTGGTCGGCAGGCAGACAAATGCTACCAATATCAGAAAGTTGGCGGTTCATATCCCATTTTACGTATTCGATATTTGCAGAACGGAGGATTTTTGCCACAGAATTGTAGGCGTAATCTTCAACTTCCTGTCGGGTGATGTCCAAAACCAGCTGCTGGCGACTAAGACCAGGTTCTCGGCCTTGAATCTGAATTGCATAATCAGGATGAGAGCGGTACAAATCAGAATCTGGGGAAATCATTTCCGGTTCAAACCAAATTCCGAATTTCAAACCGATTTTATTAACTTCGTCGACCAGGTGTTTTAATCCGCCTTTGAGTTTTTCTT
>CAZGDL010000159.1:2806-4539 GCA_964525075.1 uncultured Treponema sp. | reverse complement strand
TAAAACTAATAACCGCCGGCTGATTTTCGACATGGTCTCCTATCCACTTTTCCATCCAGACCATATCGTACCAGCGGTTAAATTTGTAGCCGCATTTTTTGAATTGTCCCACCACCCTATAGCCCATTTTTTGATGAAAGCGAAAACTTGCATTTTTAAGATATTGATCTTCGGGCTCGGCGTAGGCAATGCAGGCGTTTACATTCAAAATATTCATTTTTTTGAGGATTTCTTCCAGTTGCAGCAAAAGTTTTTTTCCAACTCCATGGCCCCGCTCGTCTTTGTGCAAATATATGGAAGTTTCTACACACCAATCATAAGATGCTCTGCTTTTAAAAGGGCCAGCGTAGGCGTAGCCGACAATTTTATCATCAATAATGGCAAGAATATAAGGATAGCGTTTCAGGGTATTTGTTATGCGGGATTGAAAATCTTCCAGGCTGGGAACATCCCATTCAAAAGTGATAACAGTATTTTTTACATAATATGAATAAATTTCCAAAAGTTCTGGGGCATCTGCCACTGTCGCCTTTCTGAAAATAACCTGCTTTTCTGCCATAAAATCCTCGCTTTTTGTAACTATTCAAAAACGTAGTCACAAATTACCTGTGATTTTTTCCCCTCTGGATAAAATCCATGTGAGCTGTCTTTTTTCGGGATAATTTTCGCTCGCCCACCAGGTAGCCATCATCATAATCTTTTTTGCCTGCTTTTTTGCCAGTTTTGTGATTATCAGACTTGAATGCCTGGTCCCAAATTGGCTTTTCGGGGTGCTTATCCCCTTTTTCGGCGTATTTTCCCCAATCTTCTGGCTCTGGAACTTCAAATTTTA
Organism: uncultured Treponema sp.; assembly: GCA_964525075.1. GTDB lineage: Bacteria > Spirochaetota > Spirochaetia > Treponematales > Treponemataceae > Treponema_D. Next base: position 3,707 of record CAZGDL010000159.1, on the reverse strand, counting down.
AATGCTGGCCTGTAAAAGGATGGTCAAATTCCAAAGTTCTGGCATGCAGGCAAAGTCTGTGAAAAGGGTCGGTGTGGGCCCGGTGTTCTTCGTCACCAGCAAGAGGATAGCCGTGGGCAGCCAAGTGGGCTCGAATCTGATTTTTTTTGCCGGTATCCAGCGAAAGTTCAAACAAAAGGTGGGTCGGACCTTCAATCAGCTTTTTATAATGAGTTCTGGCGTGGACGGTTTTAAACTGATGGCCTTTATTATCCACCTGGCCGGCTTTTGGAACAAATCCGACATTGTGGGCGTTTTGGGCAATATCATCATCAATAATTCCAGATTCTGCCAAATCATAATCAAAATTATTGGCTCTAGGATTTTTTTCTGCCAGGGCGTGATAAAGTCGCTCGGTCACCATTTGATGCCAAGTATTCATAATTTTTTGCTGGGCAGCTTCGGTCAGGGCAAACATCATCACTCCGGAAGTGTCCCGATCCAGGCGGTGAACTACATAAGGTTTGTGCTTAGAATTGACTTCACCCTGTTTTCGCAAAATATCTTCGAGAACTGACTGGGCTGTGCGGACTTTGCTCCCCGGGTAAGGGACAGACAAAAGCCCGCAAGGTTTATTTATGACTACCAGCCACTGATCCTGATAGAGAATCTCGATTTTTTCGCGGCCGTAGTCCGGTTTATTTTCTCTCTTGTATTGAGTTGATGCTTTTACGTATGACATGGCAAAAGTCTAGCACTTTGAGCCTAAATTTTCCAATAAATTCCATATCTTTGATTATGAAGTTTATAGTATGGAACAAAATGCAAAGTTTTTTCCCAATTTTCGGCTTTTAGGTAAAAGGAAAGAGGATTTTGGGATTTTTGCAGGACTGGAGGATTTTGCTCTGGGGTGGGGGAATTG
>CAZGDL010000159.1:0-2706 GCA_964525075.1 uncultured Treponema sp. | reverse complement strand
GCGACATCCCCATCATCTTTCACCAAATATCTTCCTGGATTTTCAAAAAAATCTTCACGGGAAAAATCTGTCTTCAATTTTTCATCGGTCAGACAGCCAATTCCACTTGTCGAAAAATACTGGCCGGGAAGGTCTTGTTTTTCCCCATTCACAATTTTATTTGCACAAACATCACACTGAATTCCAATCTGATGGATGGCCATATCATCATCTTTTCCCAATTCGGCAGCCAGAACGTAAGGCCCATATTTTAAGGCAAAAACTTCATTATTATCAGGCAAAGTAAAAGCCTGGATTTTTGGATTTAGCTGAATTGTGATTTTATCTCCAACCTGCCAAGAAGCGGTAAGACTTTCAAAACCAGAATCCAAAGATTTGTGATTACAATCTGCCCGCGTTTTTATTTCAAAAGATGATGACCAATCAGGCTTTCTAAAAAGCAATTCAATTTTCTGGTCGCTAGATTTTGAGCCAACCTTGGTGATTTCAAAAGTCACTTTCCCGGATTTTTCTAAATCAGCAGTTTGGACAAGGGAAAATCCTTTTTCTTTCCATTCCACCTGGGAAGAAATGTAAATAATAGTAAAAAGTTGATTTTCGGTGTGAAAATAAAAAGAATCCCCAAGTTTTGTAAAATTTTCCAGGCCAGTTCCTGTACAGCACCAGAAAAAGTTTTTTTCCAAATCAGGATTGCAATAAACTTTAAAACATCCAGTTGTCATCGGCTGAAAATAAGTTGTCATTCCAGTTTGATTATTCATGCTGGCCAAAATCGCATTTATGTAGGTTTGCTCGTAATAATCAGCGTATTTTTTTTGACCTGTGATTTTGAAAAGCTGGCGGGTCAGTTTGAGCATATTATGAGTGTTGCAAGTCTCGCAGTTCGTGTTCGACCGCTCGGCGTCCAAAATATCATCTTTTCCAAAATGCTCACATTCGCTGTTTCCGCCTGTGATGTAAGTATGATGATTGACTACCAAATCCCAAAAACGTTCCGCATAAAAAAGATATTTTTCCTGGTCCAGTGCCAGATAACGGTTCAAAGCCCCCATGAATTTTGGAATGGTACAATTTGCGTGCTTGTTGTCCAAGGGATTTTCAGAACCAGAAGCGACGAGTTCAAAAAGTCTATCTTCATCAAATTGCTGGGCGGCAAGTGCGAAGTTCTGAAAATCATTGTAGCCGTCATTTTTGGAAACTTTATAAAGTTCGTAAAGACAATCATTCATTCCGCCATATTCAACTTCCAGGATTTTATATTTTAATTCTTCTGACCATTTTGACACCCGGCGGTAAATCCACTGGCCAAGTTCCTGGGCAATTTCCAGGGCTTTGTGATTTTGGGTCAATTTGTAAACTTCAATCAAACCATTCAAAATTTTGTGCATGGTGTACCAGGGAACCCAAGTTTCAATCGATTTTCCTTCTTCCAATTTGTCAAATTGCCAAGGTGCAGCCTGATTTTTTTCCAAAAGAGCACCAAAAATAAAACCTTTTTGGTCAGGATGATGATTTGCATAAAAAGTCTGGCATTTTTCCAGTTCATCGATTATGTAATTTAAGCGTTGGGCCATAGTTCTGCCATCAGAACCTTTGACATCCCCATAGCCATGATTTACAGCCTGGGCAGCCGCCGCCAGATAATGGCCCATGGTATGACCACCAATTTTGGAATTTTCCCAATTAGGGTAAGGGCCGAAAACTTTTAAGGTGGAGGTAGCGACGTCGGTGGGGGCGGTGACGCCGGCGGTGGAGGTAACGCCGACGGTGGTGGCAGAAGTGGAATTTTCCCCATCATCAGAAAAACCTGCCGCAATTCTAAAATTATAAAGCAAGCGGTCAGGATTAAATTTCCCCATAAAATCCAGGATTTTTTGACAAAGTGATGACGAATATGAATCCAAAACCTGAACATCCGCTAAAGAAAAATCTGATAAAAACATTTTAAAGTCCTCATAAACACCGCGTTAGCGGTAGCAAAATAGCAGGATAAAAATTACACGGATGTAATTTTTATCACACCTCCTAAATTTTTTCTCCAATATCCATCACTTTTTCTGCAATAAAATCTGCCCCTGCCCCTTCCAATTCCTGGCGGCTTCCAAAACCAAACAAAACGCCACAAGATTTCAGACCATTTTCCTTGGCACCCAAAATATCGTGTTCGCGGTCGCCAATCATAATCACTTTGGACTTATCAGGATTTCCACAAGTTTCCAGAGCATATTTTATAACTTCCGATTTTTTGCTGCGGGTTTCGTCCATGTTGCTTCCACAAATATGATCAAAATACTTTGCCAAATCAAAATGTTCCAGGATGCGGACAGAATATTCTTCTGGTTTTGAAGTTGCGACTACCAGGTGCTTTCCCCTAGCCTGCAAGTTTTCCAAAAGACAAGGAATGTCTTCAATCACTTCGTTTTCCAAAAGCCCCTTGCTTGCAAAATATTCCCGGTATTTTTTTACCCCGACCAAGGCCTGATCATCAGTAAAATGACAATAATTTTTAAAAGTGGTGACTAAAGGAGGCCCAATAAAAGTGCAGAGAGTTTCGTAAGATGGGATTTCGAGCCCAAGTTCCGTAAATGCGTGCTTAAAAGAATTTGTAATTCCCAGAGCGGGATTAGTAAGTGTACCGTCCAAATCAAAAAAGTAGTAATCAAACATAAAATTATCATAATGGGAAGAGATAAAAATTGCAATTTT
>CAZGDL010000158.1:1454-4555 GCA_964525075.1 uncultured Treponema sp. | reverse complement strand
GAAAAGTTACAATCACAACTGTTGCTTGTGCTTTGATTCTTGGTATTTTGACAAATATCATTCTCGACGGCAAAAACGCTGAGTAAAGTGATTTTTGAGTAAAGTGATTTTATCATAAAAAAAGGCTGCCTTTAAGTTCCAAATATAGAACTTTTGGGCAGCCCTTTTTTATTCTATCATCATCCTATTGCAAAAGCCTTGCAATTTCTGGACGCTTCCATCTTGTAGCAATTGTGTAAGCCGTATCACCAGAATTATTCTTTACAGATTTATCAATACCGTAAGAAATCAAAGTTGTAACAATATCAGCTGATGAAGTTTTTGCTGCATAATGGAGAATTGTATTTCCCTGAACATCTGCCATTTCACCAGCATATTTCACAATATTACCAATCATAGCTTTATTGCCTTTCTGCAGGGCAATTGAAACACCATTTCGACCTTTTTTATCAATCATCTGGAAAGGATTAGCTCCATTTTCCAAAAGGATTAAAGCTGTCTGCACATCATCTGCTTCAATTGCGTAAGAAAGAGCCGTATAACCATCAGCATTTTTTGTATCCAGAGGATAGCCTTCTTTAATCAAAAGCCTCAAAAGTTCTTTTTTACCATGCGATTTTACGACAATGTGGATTGGAGAGTTTCCATCACTATCAGTAATGTTGAAAGAATCTCCCAAAACTTCTCGGATTGTCGCAATATCTTTATTCAAAACAATTGAGAAAGGAGTTTTTCCCTGTTTATCTCTAGAAAGAGGATTTCCACCAGCATCTCTGATTAATCTGATAATTTCAAGGTCGCCCATATAAGCTGCTTCGTGGTATGAATTACGGCCATTAATTTCCTGAACATTAGGATTTGCCCCGTAATTCAAAAGCAGACGTACATTATCAGGATTGTTTCCTCGGATTGCGTCCATCAAAACTGTAACGCCATTTGTATCGCTACAGTTTGGATCAGCCCCGTAACTCAAAAGTTTGCTGGCAACATCATACTTACTTGCAACAACAGCTTCTGCCAAAGGTGATTTACCAGTAGAATTCTGAACATTTACGCTCACACCGTAATTATACAAAGTGTCAATGGAATCCAGGGCGTCCCAGCGAACAGCAGCGTGCATTGCCGTAGAACCAAGATTATCGCGGGCAAGGAGGTCTGCCCCACCATCAACAATCAGGCGGATAATTTCAGGATTATTTGTTTTTACTGCACTAAACAAAGGAGTTTCACCATTTGCATTTTTTGCAGAAATATCAGCACCTTTTGTCAGCAAAGTTGTGATTGCCTTACCATACTGCCATTCAGCAGCATAATGCAAAACAGAATTTCCAGAACCGTCTTTTGATTTAATTGTCCTAGATGTAATCAGCCATTCCTGAACAGAACCACCGTATTTGAGGGCAAGACGCAAAGGTGAATTATTATTTTTATTTGTAGAAAAAATATCAGCATCTTTTGCAAGAAGCATTTCACCAACTTTTCGGCGGTTTTTCAAAACAGAAATAAACAGAGCAGAATTACCGTCGCGGTTTCTGATATTTACATCATCAGTCAAGCTGATAATGTACTGGATTTTAGACAAAGTAACGTCTGTCAAAAGTGCAATATGGAGAGGTGTGTTACCATCAGAATCCTGAGAAGTAACATTTCTAGAATTCACAACAGCTTCCAGCATTTCGTTTGTAGAGGCAAAAGCCATAGAAAGTGGAGAATTTCCGTGAGTATCCTGAGTATGAATACTTGCCCCTTTCTGAGACAAAAGCCTAACAATTTCTATATTTTCTTTTTGAACAGCGATTTCGAGAGGAGTAACACCTTCTTTGTTGCGAGCATCAATATCAGCACCATTATTTATGAGGAGGGAGATAATATCTTCATCAAGATTCATCATAGCAACGGCATGCAAAACAGTGTCGCCATACATATCTTTCTGAGTCAAATCAGCCCTGTAACCAACCAAAAGTGCATAAGTATCGCGGAAAGTATCTGCCGGCATAATCAGCATGATTGGAGTTTTTCCAAGATTATCTCTTGCATTTACATTTGCCCCTTTTTCCAGCAAAGAATTTGCAATATCAACATGACCATAACGAACAGCTTCGTGCAAAGGAGTAGCTCCAGAAGAATCCTGGACAGAAGTTTCTGCATCATGCTGCAAAAGGTAACGGGCAATTGCGGAATGTCCCATAATTGCTGCAAGGTGGAGAGGGGTTTGGCCATCATCAAAACGAGAATTCACATTGCGGGCTGAAATAGCGTCCTGGAAATAAGCAAAATCAGATTCAACTTCGTCAGCCCCACCCATAATAAGTTCAGCCGCAATCTCAACTGAATCCCCATCATCAATATTTTCAAAAGCAATATCCAAAGGAGTTTTTCCCTGATTATCTTTTACAGAAATCGGGATTCCTTTTTCAATACATTTTTGAACACCCTTAAGATTTTTTGATTTTACAAAATAATGAACAATTGTCTGACCGTCTGTATCACGAACTTCGCCAGCTTTTGTTGTAATAAAAAGATCATAAAAAGCTTCGTCCATAGTAAGGCCCAAGTCCAAAGCCGTATTTCCGTTTCCATCTCGGTCAAAAAGAGTATTCGCATTTACAGAAACAATTGCGCTTGCGGCATCATAAGCGTTATTCCAAATGGCAAGGTGCAAAGGAGTATCACTCTGCAAGTTTTTTAACTGAGGGTCTGCACCTTTAAAAAGAAAGTATGTAACCAAATCAGCATCATTCATCTGGGCAGCCAAGTGCAAAACAGTATTACCATCCGAATCAATTCCGTTGATATCATTTGGCATAACAAATTCATTTTTGGCTTCGTTTATCCGGTTTTCTTTGATTAACTCATGAGGTGACATTTTGCGGTCTACGGTGGTTGCAGGCTTTGAAGAAGTGCAACCAAAAAGAAAACCTACAGCTGAAATTGTAATAAAAAACGATTTTCTGTTCATAAATTTCCCTCTGGTATTTTTTCCCAGTTATTTCTTTCCTTTTCTATACTTTAATTATCGGAAAATTTTTGAAGAAATTTACAAGTAATTTAGAGATTTTTGGATATTTCCAGCATTTTTCTAAAAGCACTGTCCGGTTTTT
>CAZGDL010000158.1:0-1354 GCA_964525075.1 uncultured Treponema sp. | reverse complement strand
ATTTAGAGATTTTTGGATATTTCCAGCATTTTTCTAAAAGCACTGTCCGGTTTTTGCATTTCACGCGACCCTCTAGTGATTTTGCACAGGGACATAGAAAATTTTTTAGCAATTTCCCGCTGGGTCGTTCCCTTGTCTATTTCTTTTACAAGCAGCCAGCGGTTTGCCATATCTTTTAGTTCCGGTTTAGTAAAAAGACAGGAAAAAAAATCAAAAAGAAGTTTTTCGTCGCAAGTTTTCGCAAGCAAATGGCAAAGTTCGCCAATAGTTTCGTTTACCTGGTCTTCCGAAAGCCCTTTCTGTTCTTTTTCTTCAATGTTCTGAGTCATAGAAACAATATATAACAAAAAAAACGTTTTTACAATTCAAGGAGGGGGAAGCCTCCCCCTCGCTCCAGCCCGCTTCGCGGTCTTCCGCTACCCTCTCTGCGGGCCTCAAACGCCGGCCCGCAACGCCCGCTTTATTTCAACAGTCCTTCAACCGTTTTCGCAGCGCCATCCAATTCTGGCATTTCTATGCTTTCTACGTCACCAGAATCCACGGCAAGACTTGTAGATTCTTTCATAGGGAGTCTAGCCAAAACAGGCAGATTAAAGTTTTTGGCAATTTCATCAATATTTGATTTTCCAAAAACAGTAATTTTTTTGCCACAGTCAGGACATTCAACATAGCTCATATTTTCGACAATTCCCAAAATAGGAATATTCATCATATTTGCCATGTTTACAGCTTTTTCTACGATTACACGAACAAGCTGCTGAGGTGAAGAAACAACAATAATTCCATCAACAGGAAGAGATTGGAAAACGGTAAGAGGGACATCCCCAGTTCCTGGAGGCATATCCACAAACATAAAATCAACATTATCCCAGATAACGTCTGTCCAGAACTGTTTTACAGCCCCTCCAATTACAGGTCCACGCCAAATTACAGGGTCATTAGGATTTTGCAAAAGGAAATTCATAGACATAAGCTGAATGCCAGAATCTGTAATAACAGGCTTCAAAGCGTCCTCACCTTCAACAGTTTCGGCCCGAAGACTGTCAGCCCCAAAACTTTCCGGAATAGAAGGACCTGTAATATCAGCATCCAAAATAGCAGTTCTAAAACCATCTTTATTAACTTTTGAAGCCAAAAGGCTGGTAACCAGGGATTTTCCAACCCCACCCTTTCCACTTACAATGCCAATTACTTTTTTAACAGAACTTCCCTTATGAAGATAAGCCCTAAAATCTCTTTCGGAACAATTTTCGCCGCAAGAACCACAGTTGTGTGAACACTCAGCCATAAAAACCTCTGTAAAATAAGAAAATGTGTAATTTAAATATAGGTAGAAAAATAAGAAAAGGCAAGG
>CAZGDL010000157.1:0-4606 GCA_964525075.1 uncultured Treponema sp. | reverse complement strand
TTAAAACGTCGCGTTTTCAGAGTTGCCTCTAAAAATTGCAATTTTTAGAGGCTTCTATAATTAAGGCACTCTGGAAACAGGGTGCTTTTTTTTGGAGTAAAAATGTCGGAAGATTCTTTATTTGAACAAATTAAGTTGATGCACGAACCCCTGGCCGCAAGAATGAGGCCTAGAAATCTTGACGAATACATAGGTCAAGACCACATTGTCGGAAAGGGTCGCCTATTGCGTCGTGCTATTGCGGCCGACCAACTTACATCTGTTATTTTTTACGGACCTCCCGGCAGCGGAAAAACAACTCTGGCCCGCGTAATCGCAAATCACACAAAGTCGAATTTTATTACCCTAAATGCTGTTTTGACCGGCGTTGCGGATATCAGAAATGCCATAAAACAAGCCGAAGATTATTTTAATTTATATTCTCGGCGCACAATTTTGTTTGTAGACGAAGTTCACCGGTGGAACAAAAGCCAACAGGACGCCCTTCTCCCCTGGGTCGAAAACGGCACTATCATCCTGATTGGAGCAACAACAGAAAATCCTTTTTTTGAAGTAAACAAGGCTCTTGTGAGCCGTTCTCGCGTTTTCCAACTCAAACCTCTGACCTCCGAAGATTTGCACAAAGCAGCCATGCAGGCTATTACCGATGAAGACAGGGGCTACGGTCACTGGAAAGTTGAATTTGAAGATGGGGCTTTGGAACACCTGATTGAAACTGCCAATGGTGACGCCCGCTCTCTTTTGAATGCCCTGGAACTTGCCATCGAAACTACTCCCGAAAAATGGTCGCCTTACAGCCAGCCCCCAATTCCTGCATACGGAACAAAAATTTACATCAGTAAAGAATGTGCCGAAGAATCTATCCAGAAAAAAGTTGTACTTTACGACCGGGACGGCGATTATCACTACGATATTATCTCGGCTTTTATAAAATCTTTGCGGGGCCGAGATCCTGATGCAGCCTGCTACTGGCTGGCTAGAATGGTGGCTGCTGGCGAAGATCCTCATTTTATTTTTAGACGAATGTTGATTTCTGCCTGCGAAGATACAGGACTTGCAGACCCAAATGCAATTACGGTTGTGGAATCTTGTGCCCAGGCTTTTGACCGGGTTGGAATGCCGGAAGGAAATTACTTTTTGGCCCACGCAACCCTTTACCTTGCCACTGCCCCAAAATCCAATTCTTCTATGGCCTTTTTTGATGCCCTGTCGGCAGTTGAAAAAGAAGATGCCGAAGTTCCAAATCACTTGAAAGACGGAAACCGGGATGCGGAAGGTTTTGGCCACGGTTCTGGTTATCTTTATCCTCATGCTTACAAAGACCACTGGGTTGCCCAGCAATATTTGCCAGACACCCTGATGGGACGAGTTTTTTACACGCCAAGTACACAGGGCTACGAAGCTTCTATCCGCGAAGATGTACTTTCCCGTCGTGAACTGCAGATTGCAGCTATTTTGGAAAAAAATCAGACGGAAGAAAATTACACTTCAGGGCAATTGGCGACATCACCAGAAACAACAGGCTCGGTAAACGTTTACAGTGCAAAATCAGAATTTGGGGAAAATCCAATTTCTGAGTGGTGGGTCAACGAGCATTTTAAATCTGAAAATGTAAGCAAGGGCGAAAATCTTACATTCAGCCCAAAAGATCCTGCAAAAGAAGTTGCTTTAGACAGAGCAGATAGATTTTGGCGACAGAGAATGGATTCCAACAGGGCGGAAGTTTTGCTGGGAATTCGCGACACAATGACTTCCATGGCGGAACTTTTACGCCACCACCGTTGCCTGATTTGGAATGCGGATAGCGGACTTTTGCTCTGGGAAATTGCCCGAAAAACCCCGGAAGGCGTTACCTGCGGAGTTTGCAAAAGCGAAAAAGGCAAGGAGATTTTGGAACAATACGGCAGAACTTTGGGCAGCCTTGACCGCCCGATTTTGAAATGCCGGGGCCAGTCTTTTTCTTCGGATTTTTTGACGCCAAAAGATTTTTACAACCTGCTTGTACAATTCCAGTACAAGGGGGCAGTTTTTGACCGTCTCTTTTTCACAGATCCATTTGCTTCGGAAACGGCGATTATCGCTCTGGCAGAATCTTTGGCCGGCATTCTCACCCCCCAAAAAGATTTTTTTACAGAGGAAGAAGCCGCCTTCAACAAATACGATAACGAGAAAGCGGATTCGCAAGAGGACGATTCTTTTAACTACGAGTGTCCGCTTGCAAAAGGCTGGAGAGTTATTATTTCGCAAAGAATTCCTTGCCATGGCCAGCTGATTAGTAATTTGGTAAAAAAACAGATTTTGACAGCCGAAAGTACAGGCTCTTTTGCAGAAATTCTGGACAAAATGGAAGCGGCGGAACAGGAATTTTTTGGGGACAGGGAAAATCCTCTTTTTAATTGGGACGGAATTTTTATTGCAAACACCTTCCGAAAAAATGGGCTGACCGTAAAAGTCGCAACCCAGGATTTAAAAGAAAAAAGGAGGATTACTCCGGCCGAAATTGAAAAATGGTTTAATCCCAAAACTTCGGCCTACGGAGCAAAAATGTGCCAGGCTGTTGGCAGCCAGGATATTCAAAAAATCGTAAACCTGCTACTGGCCGCCTGCGAAAAGACAATTTTCGAGTGGAAAAGCGAAATCGCCTTTTTTATGATTAGTCACGATTAGTCACGAATAGAATCAATATTTGCCTTGCCACCAGGAACAAAAGGCAAAACTGATTCTTCCGAATCTACCATAACTCTTACAAAACAAGGCTTGTTCTGACGCTTGCAATCAAAAGCTTTCAAATACCAGTCAGAATCAGCCTCCGCGTCAATCGCTTCTATTCCAAAACCTTTGGCAATGCTCAACAAATCTGGCACTCTATCAAAAACCGAAGCCGAATAATTTTTGTCAAAAAGGAATTTTTGCTGCTGGTAAACCATTCCCAAAGTTCCATTTTGGAAAACTATAACAGTTACAGGAAGATTTAATTCCGCCAAAGTCGCCAATTCCTGGATATTCATCATAATTGAACCATCACCAGAAAAACAAACGACCCTGGACTCAGGATTTGCAATTGCAGCGCCAATGGCAGCCGGCAAGCCAAATCCCATAGTTCCCAGAGAACCCGAAGTCAAAAAAGAACGCGGGCGTTCTACAGGATAATACTGGGCAGCCCACATCTGATGCTGGCCAACATCGGTAGTCGCAATCAATTTGCCGTCTGCAAGTCCGGCTTTTTTTGCATATTCTGGGATTTTTGAAATAAGGTCGCGAGGATTTGTCAGTTTTTCGTCTTTTGGACGCCCGCATTCCAGCGAAGTATTTTCTTTTTTAAGATTGATGATTTTTTTGAGCCAGGCTTCTGGGGCAGCAATCTTCTTTTCACAAATCAGCTGGGTCAAAACCGGGAAAACAGATTCTACATCGGCAACAATGGAAATGCTGGCTGGAAGGATTTTATCAACCTCAGCAGCGTCAATATCAATATGAATGATTTTTGCATTTGGACAAAACTGATTTACAAGCCCGGTAGCCCTATCATCAAAACGAACTCCAGCCGCTATCACAAGATCACAATCGTGCATGGCAACATTGGCAGCGTGATTTCCGTGCATTCCAAGCATTCCGATAAATGCAGGATTAGATTCTGGCAGACACCCCAGGCCCATCAAACTTGTTACAAGAGGCAAAGGATAAGCCTGAACAAACGCACTTATACCACAAGCAGCTTCTTCAGAATTACAACCTCCACCACAATACAAAAGTGGCTTTTTGGCAGCAGAAAGTTCACTGATAATTTCTGCCATTTTTTCAGAATATTCGCCAATTGGTGTGTGAAAACGAATATCATGAATACGAACAGCTTCAATGTCTGGCCAGGCGTCAAATTCACACTCCTTCAACTGAACATCACGAGGAACGTCAATTAAAACAGGCCCCGGACGACCATTCTGGGCAATTTCAAAAGCTTCTGGAATGGCAGTCAAAAGTTCTTCCGGGCTTTTTACCATAATCGAATGTTTTGTGATTGGGAATGAAAGTCCAAAAGTATCAGCTTCCTGGAAGGCGTCAGTTCCGATTAAAGAAGTATTTACCTGGCCGGTAATGGCGATAATTGGAATGGAATCGGCACGAGCGTCGGCAATGGCGGTAAGAAGATTCATAGCACCAGGTCCAGAAGTTGCCATACAAACTGCAACCTTGCCCGTAGAGCGTGTAATCCCCTGGGCTATAAAACCGGCAGCCTGTTCCTGGCGCACTAGGACGTGTCGGATTGAAGAGCGAGTCAGTTCATCATAAAGAGGAAGAATTGAACCTCCAGGAATACCCGCTACAGTTTTAATTCCATACATTTCCAGTAATTTTACAATGATTTGTGCACCAGTCTGTTTCATTTTTACACCTCTGTTTTTTACACTATCAAAAAAAAAGCTCCCCTTGTACCCAAGTACCGGAGAGCCTGTTTTTTTATATATCTGTTTCTTTAATCAAATAAATATATAACAATCACTCTTCGGTTATTTATTAACCACTAGGACGAGGACAGTTAGAACTTTGACTAAAGAATTTAATTTCATTAAATAACTTTTACTATATTAAAGTTTTATTGTCAATATAT
>CAZGDL010000156.1:0-4609 GCA_964525075.1 uncultured Treponema sp. | reverse complement strand
ATCCCGAACCAAGTTCGGGATGACGACCGCCGCGGAAGGCGACTAGGTGGCTAAATTTTCCCCCTAAAAATCAAAAAAATCAAAAATCCAAAGTCTTTTACTTTTGAATAATTATCGTTTATAATGCTTTTTATGCTTGAAGTATTAAATGACGCAGATTATGAATTGTTTCGCAAAATAATCTATGATGAAAGTGGGATTACTTTTTCCTCGACAAATAGATCAATTCTTGACAGCAGAATCAAGGAGCTTTTACGCAGAAAAAATATTGCGACTCCTCAGGAATATTACGCAATTATCACGAAAAATCCTGAAGAAATGAAGGAAATGCTGGATTCTGTTACGACGAATTTGACTCGCTTTTTTAGAAATCAGCCTCATTTTGACGCTTTTATTCACTATGTAATTCCGAATGTTGCTGAATTAAAAAAAGCCCGGGGCCCGGACCGAACTATCAAAATCTGGTCGGCTGGCTGTTCAACTGGCGAAGAGCCTTACACTATTGCAATGATAATGAAAGAAATCTGCCCTCCAGGTTTCGATTTTAAGGTGATTGCGTCTGATATTTCGCTAAAATCGCTGATGACCGCCCAGCAGGGCTTTTATCCTGATAACCGGGTGGACGGGGTTCCGGCGGATTATCTTTCAAAGTATTTTACAAAGGTTGAAGGTGGCTATCAGATTAAGGATGAAATAAAGAGCAAGGTTCGTTTTGATTATCATAATCTTAAGCATGACGCTGGTGAACGCAATTTTGATGTTGTTTTCTGCCGAAATGTTTTGATTTATTTTGATGAGCCTGCCCAACTTGCCGTAATTAATCATTTTTGGAATTCTATGGCTCCTCAGTCTTATTTGTTCATTGGTCATTCGGAATCTTTGTTTGGAATGAAAACTAATTTTGAATTTGTTAAGACTGAATGGGCTTGTTTTTATACTAAAAAATCTTAGGCTCGGACTTTTTAGGGGCAACTTTATTTTTAGAGTCAACTTTATTGGAAGGGATTTTTCACTATGGACGATATTTCGGTAATGGTTTGTGATGATTCGGCTTTGATGCGTAATCTGATTGGCCGAATTGTTGACGAAACTCAAGGAATGACTGTTTGCGGCAAGGCTGAAAACGGTCTGGACTTAATTGAAAAACTAAAAACTGCAAAACCTGATGTTATTCTCCTTGATATTGAAATGCCAAAAATGACTGGCGTTGAGTTTTTGAAAAAACGCCGGGAATTGCATTTGGACGTTCCTGTTGTAATTCTTTCCAGCATTGCTACAGAAGGTGCTGCCGTAACTATGGAATGTCTGGAGTACGGTGCTTCTGATTTTATTACAAAACCGGGCGGAACTTCTGTTACTCTGAGAATTGCTGACGTTACTAGGGATATTATTGATTATGTTGCTTCTTATGGTGGTGCTTATGCTGCCATGCACGGCAAAAAAATTCCTGATCCTGAGTTTTTTGATCATCAGATAAAATTAAAAGAAGCTGAGCGTTTTGTTCTCAAAAAGAAAGGTGAAGATGCTGCCAAGGCTGCTTCAATCACCAAAAACGATGTCGTTCCAGAGTCTTGGTTTAAGCCTAAGACAAAAGAGCCTGTCGTTGTAAATCCTATTCGCGAGGGTGGAAAAATCGAACTGATTGCGATTGGGGTTTCTACTGGCGGACCGAACGCCCTCCGCGAAGTTTTCAAAATGATTGACCCCCACTTAAAGCAGCCGATTCTGGTGGTTCAGCATATGCCTGCAGGTTTTACCCTGGAATTTGCCAACAGTTTGAATCATATTTGCCCGCTGGAAGTTTCTGAAGCCAAAAATGGCGAACCGATTTTGGGCGGTCATATTTACATAGCTCCGGGAAGTTATCATATGGCTGTTGAACACCGGGCTTTAGGTAATTTTATCAGACTTTCTCAGGATGCCCCTCGTAACGGTCACCGGCCTTCCTGCGATGTTCTTTTTGAATCTGTTGCAAAAGTTTTCCAGAACAAGGCTCTCGGCGTTATTATGACGGGAATGGGTCGCGATGGGGCTGCCGAAATCACAGAAATGCGAAAACAAGGGGCCTGGACTTTGGGCCAGGATCAGGCTTCTAGCATTGTTTACGGTATGCCAAAAGTTGCTTTTGAGATGGGGGGAGTTCAAAAACAAGTTCCATTAATGCAACTTGCCGACGAAATCAGTAGACTTGCCAGGGATCATCTTTTTTCTTGAAAAAATCCTGATAATCATAATAGGCTCTTCTTTTCGGGTAAAAATGAAGATGAGAAGGGCCGGAATTGCAAAAAAAATCAGGCTGACTACAAATTTAAAGATTTCGGGTACTGGCGGTTTTGCAAAAAAAACTTTTCCTATTGGTTCTGATAAAAAATATCCTAAAAAAGCAGAGAAAATTGGAAGAAATAGGCAAAGTGTGTGCAAAATCCTTTTTTGCCAGCTTCGGTGGAATTTTTCGACTATTTTTTCGTCCTGGGGATTTTCTTCCCGTAGATTTCCCTCTCGGAGATTTTCGTTTTTATTTTGCATTATTTTTCCAGTTCCTTAATTTTCTGATTACACTCTTTTTCACCATTTTTGTTTTTGAGCATAGAGTAGGTGTCCCGCAAATTGTACAAAGCATCCAGATAATAAGGGTTTATGTGCAGGGCTTCTTCAAAATATGATGATGCGGAATCATACTTTTCATTTTGAAATTCTACGACGCCCAAAAGATTAAAAAGATGGGAATGCAGAGGATTAAAATCCAGGCTTTCTTCGCAAATATTTCTTACGCTTTCAAAATCTTTCATCATAAGGCAGATTGTGGCGTAAGTTTCTTCTATGTCCGTGCTTTCTGGGGCAATCATGTAGGCTGTGGAAAGTGCCTTTCTAGCTTCGTCTAACTGGCCTGCATCGCGGTAGGTCACCCCCAAATTGTACCAGAGTAGAGAATTATTTTTGTCTATAACAATTGCCCTTTTAAAACAGGCAATGGCTTCGTTGTAAGCCCCATCAGAAGCAAGAACTATAGCCTGGTTGTTTAAAGTGTCAGATCTTTCTTTCATCGGAATGCCTCTGGAATCATAGAAGTGAATAAATCTTTTATTTTTTGTGAATTTAGTTTGGCACAGTTCTCCAAAATTAAAGTCCGACCCATTTTTGCTGCTTCATCTATACATTTACTTTGTTCCAGGACTTTTATGCAACTTTCAACTGCCGGAGAATCAATGCCATTTTTCCCGGCTTCTTTCATAAAATCAGAAATTTGGATTTTGTCTTCCGGCCGTTTTTCCACATGAATTAAAACTGGCAGACTTTTTTTACCTTCAACAATGTCGTCTCCCCGTTTTTTTCCAGGATTTCCGCTTGTAAGGTTGATTACATCATCAATAATCTGAAAACCAATGCCAATATTTGCCGCAATTTCACCGTATTTTTCGGCTTCTTCCATAGACATTCCACCAGCAATGCAACCAATTTTTGCAGCCATAGAGGCCAGCGTTCCGGTTTTGCATTTTACCATGGAAGTGTATTCGTCCTGGCTAGGAAACAAGTCCGGATTTCTGTGCCAGTAAATATCCATTGCCTGGCCCAAATGCAGGCGACGCAGTTCGTTTGTATAAACTTTGTAAAAAGTCAGTTTTAAAGCATCCGAAATTTCCAGGTTGTTGATGTAAACCGGGGCTTCAAAATACAGCCAGGAAGCCGCATTTAAGGCTGTATCCAATCCATAAGTGATGTGGGCAGCGGGCTTTCCCCGGCGTAAATCGGCAGAATCTTCGATGTCATCATGAATAAGGCTTGCTGTGTGGACAAATTCTACAAGCGGAGTGATAGAATAAACCTGGTCTTGAGAAAGGGCCGTTTTTTCATCACCATGACTTTCCTTTGCCATCTGATAGCAGAGAAATAGGAGGAGGGGACGCCAACGTTTGCCCCCCAGGTCTATAAGTTTTTTATTTGCTTCTATAAGATTTTGTAGATGTTCAGATTTTACGGCTGCCGGCAGATTTCCAAAAGAATCTTTAGTCCAGTCTGGATTTGCAGATTCTGGCAGGGCTTTGCCCAGAGCGGCTTCGATTTTGTTTAAGATGTTAGAAAATTCTTCGTTTAGTTGACTCATACTTTAAAGTATATAGAAGAATGGGCAAAAAGACAAATTAATGATTGGAGGATTTGACGATTTAGTTTTGTGATTTAGACACAACTTATCCCCGAAATATCCACAAGTTATCCACAATTTTCTAACAGTAGTGGGTCAAAATGACCTGTCAAGTAGTTTTTGAAAAAAAATTACGAAAATTTCACGAAAATTGTAAAAACAAAGCTAAGTCTTTGTATAGCAAGGATTTAACTTGTTATATTTTATTATTTCACCTTAAAAAGTCCTTAAAAAGAATAAAAATCTAAAAAAATTAGTTTTATGGACAAAATAAAATCCGGACTTATCCACAGTTTATCCACAGAAAAAAATGTTTCACAGTGGATAAAAAAGTTTCACGCTAACCAGGGGGAAACATTTGTGAAGTTTGATAATTGTGGGTAGGTGGACAAAACTGCCCGACGTGAGCCAGACCAGCCAAGGGGAATCAAAAAAAAGACCCTCGGTAAAAACCGAAGGTCTTATAAA
>CAZGDL010000155.1:0-4691 GCA_964525075.1 uncultured Treponema sp. | reverse complement strand
TTCAGATGGTAAAGTAGAACAAATTTTTTGTTATTATGATGGAACATATATTCACGTGCCTCCATATATAGGATTTTATGAGGAAGTCTCTGGGCTTCCAACCGTAACGGAAACTACAGAGTAAATATTGACGAATTCGTAGTAGCGTGGTAAATTTAAAAAAGGAAAGGAAATGCCCGATTCTTGTCGGTCGTCTCCACTGAAATGGTTATAAAGCCGTCCAGCTTCGAAAACTTGTGGGCGGCTTTACTTTTTAACTCTTTCTAGTTTTGGTGTTCCTGCGGTAGGCAATGGAGCACCGGCGAAGTTTGCTTCAAGCCTAAAATCGAAGAACCGTTAAAAACTGAGCGCAATAGCGGTCAGTTTAGGTTCATCGAAAAAATGGCTCATGTGAGATTTATCGAACAGCCGAAGCCGAAGACCGCAGGGGCACTATTAGGGCTCCGAGGACTTAGAGCGTTAGCGAAGTGCGGAACTGCCGACGGCAACCGGAATGAGAGTAGCGAATGGAGGTTGCCGGACCGCCCAAAAAAATGTACAGTAGAGGACGCAAAAAAGGACTGTTTTGAAAATGGATTTTAGATCGCTTTTGGAAATTTATTGGGCATTTTTTAAAATTGGGGGGCTGACCCTGGGTGGCGGGCTTGCAATGCTGCCTATGCTTGAAACGGAGCTTGTGGAAAAACGCAAGTGGATTACGTCAGAGGAACTGCTGGATATTTATGCGATTGGCCAGTGTACTCCGGGGATTATTGCGGTGAATACTGCGACTTTTGTTGGCTATAAGCGTGGGAAAATTGCCGGGGGAATTATTGGGACTCTGGGAATGATTTCGCCTTCGATTGTGATTATCACGATTATTGCGGCTTTTTTGCAGAATTTTATTGATAATGTTTGGGTGGCTCACGCTATGATGGGGGTGAGGGCGGTTGTTTGTGGGTTGCTTTCAAATACGGTAATTACGCTTGGTAAAAAAAGTTTGAAAAATCTGACGGCCTGGATTATTGCGATTGTGATTTTGGCTCTGGCTTTGTTTACGCCTCTTCCGACAATCGCCCTGGTTTTGATGGCGGCTGCCAGCGGAATTGTGATTGATTTGATTAAGGGGAAGGTAGCCAAGGAGAAGGGTGGCAAGGCCGGCGAGGAAAATAGCGACAAGGCCGGCAAGGAAACTGCCGACAAGGGGGCTGAAAATGTCTAGCGTTTCTTTGGGCTTTCTTTTGTTTTGGGAATTTTTCCAGGTCGGGCTTTTTTCGGTTGGGGGAGGGCCTGCAACTCTTCCATATCTGATTGAACTTGGAAATAAATATAACTGGTTTTCGATGCAGGAACTTACAAATATGATTGCCATCAGTGAATTTACGCCGGGGCCGCTTGGGGTAAATATGGCGACTTACGTTGGCTTTCAGACTTTGGGAATTCCTGGTGGGATTATCGCGACGCTGGGCCTGGTTGCTCCAAGTATCATTATCATCTGTTTGATTGCGGCTTTTTTTGCAAAGGTAAATGATAACCGTTTTGTAAAATCTGCATTTTCGGCTATTCGGCCGGCGGTAACGGCTATTATTGCGGTGGCTATCTGGGGGATTTGTAAGGTAACACTTTTCACTGTCACTGACGGTAAAATGACTCCTGTTTGGAGTATTATAATTTTAGCTGTGATTGTTTTGGCTCTTTTGCAGATTAAGCCTCTGAAAAAAATCCATCCGTTTTTCTGGTTTATAGGTGGGGCTGTGGTTGGAATGGCTTTTAGGCTGTAAGTGCGTCATGCCGAAGTCGTTTCTGCATCACGAGAGATCCCGGATCAAGTCCGGGATGACGAGAGACTAAGATCCCGGAACAAGTCCGGGATGACGTTGGTTTTGAGATTCTGAGACAAACCCGGGATGTCGGGGGCTGAGAGTCCCCGGGGCAAGCCCGAGTTGAGAGTTCTGCCTATTTTTTAGATTTCAAAAGAAACTGACGCTACAGAATTTGACGGCATATCGATTGAAAGTGTCTGCCCGTCCAGAACATTTACTTTCAAGGCTTTTTCTACTATTAAATCTGCTTTGTCAAATGAGTTGAAATCGTTCATTTTGTCAGAAGCGATGATGGAACCTTCCGCTTTTTCGATTATTTTTGGAAGATTTGCAAATGCAATGTCGATTGTATTTGATTTTTCGCAATCTGTATTAACGACGGTAACCAGATATTTTGTTTTGCCAGTTTTTTCATCCTTCTTTTCTGATGCAGAAACTGAAAGTCCTGGAACCAGGATATTTTTTTCGTAGTCGCCGGCACTTTCTGTTGCAAAAGTTGTTTCCAAAAGCTGGGCATCTTGATGGCCTTTGTACATGTGGAAAACGTGCCAAGTCGGGGTAAGGACAATCTTATCACCTTCGGTAAGAACCGGAGACTGGATAACGTTTACAGCCTGGGCCAGGTTTGCAATCCTTACGCGGTCAGAATGGTTATTGAAAATATTCAAATGGATTCCCGCGATAACTGCATCACGCATTGTGTTTTGCTGATAAAGGAAGCCTGGATTTGTGCCAGGTTCAACGGCAGTCCATAATCCCCATTCATCTACAACAAGGGCAACTCGCTTTGCAGGATCGTACTTTGTCATAATTTCGTCGTGACGGCGGACAAGTTCTTCCATGCGGAAAGCACTTTGCAGGGCTTTATAATAAGTTTCTTTATCAAAATCGGCAGCCGGCTTTCGTTCGTTCCAAGGTGCGTCGAGGGTGTAGTTGTGGAGGGAAAGTCCGTCCATCAGATTTCCGGCGTTTTTCATCAAAACGTCAGTCCAATTGTAGTCATCACTGTTTGGACCGCAGGCAACTTTGAAGATTTTGTCTTTGCCATACTGGCGAACGTAAGTCTGGAAACGACGGTACAAATCCGCATAAAATTCTGGTCGCATATTTCCACCGCAGCCCCAGTTTTCGTTACCAACGCCAAAAAAGTCCAATTTCCAAGCGTCTTTGTGACCATTTTGTTCGCGGAGCCGGCTCATAGGAGATTCGCCACTGAAGGTCATGTATTCAATCCATTCGTTCATTTCCTGAACACTGCCACTTCCTACGTTTCCGGTGATGTAAGGTTTACAGCCCAGTTCTTCACAAAGACCCATAAATTCGTTTGTACCAAAACTGTTATCTTCGACAACGCCGCCCCAGTGGGTGTTTACCATTCTTTTGCGACTTTCGTAAGGACCGATTCCATCTTTCCAGTGATATTCGTCGGCAAAACATCCGCCCGGCCATCTTAAATTTGGAATATCAATATCCTTAAAAGCTTGGACAACGTCTTTGCGGTATCCGTTGATGTTTGGAATTGGGGAATTTTTTCCAACCCAAAAACCGCCGTAAATACAGCGACCCAAATGCTCAGAAAAGTGACCATAGATGTCACGACTAATCTGTGATTTTTTGTTCTTTGTGTTAACAATGATAGACTGCTTCATCAAAAAAGCCTCCTTTTGGCTGTTTCTAAGAAGATTTTAGCACACAAAAAAAACGTTTGCAACAATTATTTTTGATAAGTATCAAGTATTTTTGATATTGGTGATTTTAGGAAATTTTCGGGAAAAATGCAGAAAATGACACCAGGGTGAGGGGGCAGGGCTGCCCGACAGGGGAGGCCAGGGGGATTTGCAGACGCTCAAGACAAAATGACGCCTTGGTGTCATTTTCCAACACCCTGGTGACATTTCGCCCCCCACGGTGTCAATTTCCACACCCCGGTGCCACTTCCCCCAAATCACTCAAAATACGACCGAAGAATAATCCCCTGGTCATAATTTCCAAAACCCTTTCCAAAAATATTCAAGCCGCCCATGTGGCTGGCATTTTCCTTTACCCCGATTTTTACCCTGATGGAGTGGTGGTCCTGGAGTTTGAGGTCGTCCAATTTTACATCAGAAATTTTCACCCCATCAATAAAAGAGCCCTGGTTCGTCACCGAAAAATGTTTGAGAAGGCCATATTGCGAACCTTCCAGTTTCCACCAAAGAGGAGTGTATTTTCCCCGCTTGTCGCCAAAATCGCCGGGCGAAGTCCAAGTCCCTATTTCGACCTTGTTGATCCACATTGTAACATCCGACGGCCAATTTGGATTAGTTCCCGGCGTTTCGGAAGAAATTTCCAAGCTGACTTCCAGTTTTGCAAGTTTTTTGGACTCATACATAGCGTTGTTTGGGAATTTATACTCAAAAAAGCCACTACCGCACCACAAAAGCCCAGCCTTCATCCTGTCCGGATTCAAAAAAGAGTCCGGAATATCCAACATACCGATTATTTTTTCTGGAGAACAAAGACCGCAAGGGGCAGTGGCAGCGTAGTCCGTAAAAATCCCAATCGGCATTTCGATTTCCACAAAATTTTCTTCCTGATTTGCCTCTTTCGGGAACTGAATCAAAATTTCGCGGAAAGAAGGCTGGCAAAGTTTTTGACTGCCCCGACTGGCTTTGACAGATTCCGTAGAAACAAGCCCCGCCGCCTCCAAAATGGCCATGTGGGTCGCAACTGTAGACTGAGGAAGCTTCATCGCGTCTGAAATTTCGTTGATATTCAGCGTTTTTTTTCGCAGCAAATTGAGCATCTGGATTCGCGGTTCAGACGCCAGAGCCTTGATTTTGTCCAAATCCTCCAGCGGATTTATGATGATGGTATTTTCCTGCGCTTCCACTTGCGACCTCCATTCAA
>CAZGDL010000154.1:0-4705 GCA_964525075.1 uncultured Treponema sp. | reverse complement strand
TCGCAAAAAACCGGGCTTTCCGGTGTTCCGCTGCGCTCCAGCCTCCTCACTACGCCTTCGGCTCCGTTGCGGTGGCCGCCTTCGGCGCACCTCCAATCCCTTGCCCGGTCACCATCACTTGTTCACACAGTTTTTTTTCAATCCACCTGGCAAAAATCTCATTTTTCACAAAAAATTCACTTTTTTTCACTTTTTTTTCATTTTTTTGCATTTTGACTTCCTGTTTTAACATATTGCGTCAATTACTATAGTATGAAGATAAAATGCTTACGTTTAGTGATTGCCTTTTTTCTTGTTCAAAAGTTTGACATCTTTTTGCTCTCCGCTGATGGCTTTTTTTCCAAAAATACAAGTCTCAGCATTTATGCAAATAATGCAAAAACTTTTGCAACAGATTTAAGGCTGCCCCTAGGTCAGGTGAAATTTTCATTGACGCCAGAAAATTACAATTTGGGTATTTCTGCATTTTCGGACAAAATTGCAAAATCTTATCCTTTTTGCTTTAAGTTTGGAAATTTGAGTGCCGGTGGTTCTCTGTCAAAAATGAACAATCCACTTTTGTCTACGAGTACATCTCCTTTTTCTTCCGGAATTTCGAGTGTAAATTGCATTACAAGTTCTTTACCTGGTTATTCTTCGTTTTCAAACCCGGTAAGTTTTTTTTGCCAGTTTTCCAATTCCAATAAAAAATCTCCTTTATTTCAATGGAAAACTAATTGTTTTTATTCCCCTGAGGAGGAAAATTTGGCTTTTTCCCTACATCTGTCAAAAAATCTTCTTCAAAAAAAACTAAAATTGAATGGCCAAATTACTTCCGGATTTTTCCATTACGAAGAAAATTCTCTTTCGGCCTGGTTTATCGACCAACCTTACTATCACCAGGGAAAACATTTTTGCTCTTTTTACCAGTTTTCTGCGGACTTATCAAAATTTTATTCAGCTTTTTCGCTTGGCATTTATGAAAATCCTTTTGGAAGGCTTTTAACCATCTACCGCTGGGACAACAAAATCACGACTAAGCATTTTATCTTCACTTTGTCGGGGTTTTACAATCCTCATTACAAAAAAGAAAGTTTTCTCACATCTTCAGAAAAAAAACTGGAAAATCTTCTGCAGTTGCGGAGTGGTCTGCAATATAAATTCCTGGCCGGTAGAAAAATCCCCTTGTTCATAAAAACTGGTCTGGTAACTTACGCAAATTTCAATTTGCAGGAAAATCAGGGAGACTTAAAATTCGGAATCGGAAGCCAGCTTACATCTGTCATAACAGCAGTAACCCTATCGGGAGCCCTGAACGCCGACTTATCAGCCGAAAATCCCAACAAACCTCAATTTATTTTTGATTCAGCGACATTCAAATTGAAAAACACCTGGTACATTCAGGAATTTACCCCTTCCTTTTCCGCTTCCTTGTCAGTCAATCCTACATCAGAATTTGATTCTGTTACCCTATCATCAAAATTCGCACTAGGACTAAATTATTCAAAAATCCCAAGTCTTTCATCATCACTAAGCCTGGCCCTTACAAACAAGGACGGAACTTACACCAGCAAAAAATTATCTGGAGGAATAACGGCAAAATTCACCTGGAAAAAAATCAACGTTACATTGAAGTTTTCCGCAAATATAGACATTTAAAGGAAAAGCTTAACATAAAATTTCGTCTCCGCTAGTTGAATATACCCCTTATTTTCATTATTATGGATAGCATTCTAATATTATAATTTTGCGAATATTTTATTTTAAAGAGGTAACAATATGGATATTTCAAAAATGAGAAATATCGGTATCAGTGCTCACATTGACTCAGGAAAAACAACAACTTCTGAACGAATTTTGTTCTACTGTAACAAAATTCACGCAATTCACGAAGTTCGTGGTAAAGACGGTGTTGGTGCTGTTATGGACAACATGGAATTGGAACGTGAACGTGGTATCACTATTCAGTCTGCAGCTACTCAGGTTCAGTGGAAGGATTACACTATCAACCTTATCGACACTCCAGGTCACGTAGACTTCACTGTAGAAGTAGAACGTTCTCTCCGCGTACTTGATGGTGCCATCATGATTCTTTGTGCAGTAGCTGGTGTTCAGTCACAGTCAATTACAGTAGACCGTCAGCTTAAACGCTATCATGTACCTCGTGTTGCATTTGTAAACAAGTGTGACCGCCAGGGTGCTAACCCACTTCGTGTACGTTTGCAGCTCCGTGAAAAACTCGGTTTGAATGCTTACATGATGGAACTTCCTATCGGTTTGGAAGATAAACTTGAAGGTGTTGTTGACCTTGTTGGAATGAAGGCAATTTATTTTGATGGTCCAAATGGTGAAGACCTCCGCATTGCCGAAATCCCTGCAAATATGAAAGACGATGCTGAAAAATACCGTGAAGAACTTTTGGACGCAGCTTCTATGTTCGATGATTCTTTGATGGAAGAAATCATGGAAAAAGGCTACGACGGAGTTTCTGAAGACAAAATCATCGCTGCTGTACGTAAAGGTACTCTTGCAGAACAGTTTGTTGGTGTATTCTGTGGTTCAGCTCACGTTAACAAGGGTATTCAGCCATTGTTGGATGCTGTTGTTCGCTACTTGCCATCTCCAGACGAAATCAAAAACGTTGCTTTGGATTTGGATAACAACGAAGCAGAAGTTCCTCTTGAATCTGTTGATAACAAACCTTGTGTTGCTTTGGCATTTAAACTTGATGATGGACAGTATGGTCAGTTGACTTATACTCGTGTTTATCAGGGTAAAATTAAGAAGGGTGAAGAACTTTACAACACTCGTTCACGCAAACGCTTCAAGGTTGGACGTCTTGTTCGTATGAACTCTGCTCAGATGGAAGATATTAACGAAGGTGGAGCTGGTGATATCGTTGCCCTCTTCGGTGTTGATTGTGCTTCTGGTGATACATTCACTTCTGGCGGATTAAACTACTCTATGGCTTCTATGTTCGTTCCAGAGCCTGTAATTTCTTTGTCTATCGAACCAAAAGACAAACAGGCAGCAATTCAGATGTCTAAAGCTTTGAACCGCTTTACAAAAGAAGACCCAACATTCCAGACTTACACAGATCCAGAATCTGGTGAAACAATCATCAAGGGAATGGGTGAATTACACCTTGCTGTTTACGTTGAACGTATGAAACGTGAATACAACTGTGAAGTTACAACAGGTCAGCCACAGGTTGCTTACCGTGAATCTATTACAACTCAGGGTTCTTTCAACTACACACATAAAAAACAGTCTGGTGGTTCTGGACAGTATGGTCGTGTAGCAGGTTTCATGGAACCTCTTGCAGAAAAAGACTACGAATTCGTAGATGCAATCAAAGGTGGTGCAATTCCTAACGAATTTATCCCATCTTGTGATAAAGGTTTCCAGAGAGCTATGAAAGAAGGTTCTTTGATTGGAGCTCCAATTGTTGGTGTTAAAATCACAATCAATGATGGTCAGTCTCACCCAGTAGACTCTAACGATAACGCATTCCAGACAGCTGCTATTGGTGCTTTCCGCGAAGGTTATCAGAATGCTAAACCTGTTATCCTTGAACCAATTATGAAAGTTCAGATGACAGCTCCTACAGAATTCCAGGGTAACTTGTTCGGTTTAATTAACCAGCGCCGTGGTGTAATTGTTGATTCAACTGATGAAAACAACACATCTACAGTAAACGCAGAAGTTCCACTTTCTGAAATGTTCGGATTCTCTACAATCCTCCGTTCTTCAACTCAGGGTAAAGGTGAATTCACAATGGAATTTGAAAAATATGGCAAAGTTCCAAACGCTATTGCTGATGAACTGATTGCTAAACACAAGGCTGAAAAAGAAGCTGCTAAAAAATAAGCTTAAATAAAGCAAACTTGTGATAAAGGCTTCCGCCGAAAGGTGGGAGCCTTTTTTGTTTTTAGGGAATCATTTTTTAACTTGCCTTTTGCATTTTCTACAATTAAACTTAATTTATAAGTTTTTGGTGATTGTTTATCATTTGCCAAGAAACATTACATTTTTGCTTGCTCAGGAGGCTAATTATGGATAAGAAAGATTTAATTGCTCACAGCCCGGTTCGTTATTTTGATGCTACAAATGCTGCATTAAAAGATGGAGAAATGGGACTCGTTACAGCAAAGAAAGGTCTTGGAAAAACATCTATTCTGGTTCAATTCGGAATTGATTCACTTTTGAATGATAAGGCACTGGTTCATGTTTCTTTTGACCAGCAGTCTTCAAATGTTATTGCCTGGTATTCAAGTGTTTTAGCTGAAATTGCCAAGAAAAAGAATTTTAA
Organism: uncultured Treponema sp.; assembly: GCA_964525075.1. Lineage (GTDB taxonomy): Bacteria > Spirochaetota > Spirochaetia > Treponematales > Treponemataceae > Treponema_D. The sequence goes on along the minus strand of CAZGDL010000154.1, from coordinate 414 downwards.
CCTCGATGAAGTAAACGAAGAAATTGTCCGAAATCGTACAATTTTGAACTTTAATCAGGAAACATTTACTTTGCCAAAAGTTGTAAACACACTCAAGGCTTTGAAAGATGGCGGAATTAAGATTGCTGCAATTGTTGTGGATGGCCTGGATTTGGCAAAAACTCCAAAAGATGACCTGGACGTTTTCGCAAAATTCGTAGCTGGCGAAAAAATGACTGCTTGGTTCTCATACACCAACGAATCTGCAGAATTGAAAGATACTTTGCCTGCCGATAAACTTGCATATTTCGCAAGCGTAGCCCACCTCGAAGCAGATGGCAAAAATATCGCCCTATCTGTTTTGAAAAATGGAAATGGTAAAGTTAATTTGGATGCTAAAACTTTGCTGATGACAAAATAGGATTAGTTTTAGGG
>CAZGDL010000153.1:0-4725 GCA_964525075.1 uncultured Treponema sp. | reverse complement strand
CTAATCTTCCCAGGCCCCGGTTCTAATCTCGTTTGAAATTCTCTTCCAACTGTCGTAACGTTCTTCTGTGATGGCCCCATCTTTTACCGCCTGCAAAACTGCACACTGGGGTTCGGTAATATGCTTACAATTCAGGCCAAATTTGCATTTTCCTACAAAAGGTTCAAATTCCCGAAAATACATAGCCAAATCATCAGCTTCTATATCATCAAGGACAAAACGGCGGATGCCCGGGGTGTCGATAATATCAGCTTTACGCCCTTGAACTCCTTCCGTCAGAGTTTCGTTCAGAGTCAGGTGGATTAAAGTTCCCTTTGTTGTCGTATGATTTCCCCGGCCATATTTTTTAGACAAACTGCCGGTTTTTAAAACGCAGGTGTTGTCCATCACATTTATCAGGCTGGATTTTCCAACCCCGGATTGGCCCACAAAAGCCGAAAGGTGATTTTCCAGCAATTCAGCAAAATCCCGCATACCTTCGCCGGTTTTTGCCGAAAGTCGCAAAACTTTGTAGCCCAAATCTTCCCAAATATTCAAACGTCTTTCAATTTGTTCGTATTCTTCTGCCCGGCCGTCAGTCTGCATTTCTTCTGTCAAATCCCACTTGTTGCAGACAATCACCGGAGTAATTCCCTGATGTTCCGCCTGGGCCAAAGCCCGGTCTGTAAAACGAGGTCGAAAAGGAGGTTGGTCTGGCGTGGTCACCAGAATTAAATAATCAAGATTGCTGGCCAAAAGCTGGGGACAGCGACCTTTTACATTCCACCGCAAAAAAGTATTTTTTCGTTCTGCCAGGCTGATAATCTGCCCTTTTTGGTCATTTATAGGGTCACTTTCAATTTCTACCATATCACCAGGGGCAATAGGATTGTAAAATTCCTTATCAGTTTTTACAACTTTCCCCTTAATCGTACAATTGCGGGTAACATCATCTTGACATTCCACAGTAAACAAATTATTTGTTCCTGCTACAACTCTTCCTTTCAACATAACTCCTATTTTAGAGGCTTCCTTTATTATTGCAGCCCTTCAATTTCGTTGAACAAAGCTTCGTACAAAGTCGCTTTATCACTATTTGTTGTTTTTATGGTTGCCGCCATTCTTCTGGCAATTTCCATTACAACTTTATAACCAAAAACTGGCTCTTTTTCGCTGATTTTTTCAAAATTATTTTTGGTCAGAACAATAGTTTTGCAGGCAGTCGCTGCTTTTACGGTGGCGGTTCTTGCGTCATTTGAAATTAAAGCAGTTTCGCCAAAAAAAACATTCATTTCGGCAGACAGAGAGGCAAGGGCAAGAATATCACCAGCCGGAGTTTTTCTTTCAATCTGAACAGAACCCTGGTACAAAATAAAAAAATCTTCCCCAAAATCCCCTTCTTTTATGATAATTTCATCTTTTGCAAAATCTCTAACCTGAATATTTTCGTAAACCGCTTTTAAAATCTGATTATTTCGCTCGTTATCTTCGGCAAAGTCTGTAAACAAAGAAATTTTTCGTAACTTTGGAAGAATATCTTCAAATTTTTCCATTACTTACTCCCCCTTTCCATATTTTCCAAGCAAATCTTTACCACGAACAAAAATAGCCTTGGTATTTTTTTGAATTACAAAATCAGGCTTAGGCGTAAGAAGAGGTTCGTTACTTTTCAAAGTTTTTACTTTCTGAAGATTTGAGATTACGTCTTTTACATTAGGATTTTTTTGAGCGTCCCGGAGGGCGTCCCGTCGTCGCTGATGGAAATTTCCGGTATTCAAAAGCAAGCCCACCAAAACTCCGTTTTTATTACCGGAATTCCACTGAGAACTTTCAAAATCCTTGTAAGTTTTTCCTATAAATGATGATGGAATATCACCAATCAAAATGCCAGTATCCGCATCATCAGAAATCAAAGCACGAATAACATTTGAATAGCCCTGGCCGGAAGAAGCGGTCGCAAGCAGGCTGTGTTCATATTCCTGGGTGAGGATAATTTCATCACAATGGGCAAGTTGCAGATGTTTTTCAAATTTGGAATCCAAAAGTTCTGCCGCAATATAAAGGGTCGGATTCAGATTTTGCATTGTATGAACTGCCAGAACTGTCCGGCTGTCAATTTCGAGGTTTGAATATTCTTTTGAATGATCAGCAATAATCAAAGCTCTTTCGGCACTTGTGATTTGAGCACGTTTTAAAACCGTCTCGTCAGAAAAATCTCCTGCAACGTAATTTATACCCTTAAAACGATTTTCCTGGCGGATTTGTTCCATATTTTCGCCGGGAGCGTCGTTTATCAAAACAATCATTCCTGGGTCAATATCAGGATTTGAATTCAAGACAGAGTCAAGAATCTTATCAAAACCAGGCCGCCATCCGCAAATAATAAAATGTCCTTTCATTTTTCTTAATTTCCTCAATCCTTTATCATGTTTCATCTGGGCATTTGTAAACAAAGCAGCAACTTTACCGGTAATAACGCTGAGCAGGGCCATTCCAAAAAGCAAAAGAACCAGAGCAGCAGCCCGCCCGCCCACAGATTTTACACAATAATCAAAATATCCTGCAAAAATAGTAACAAGCGAAAACCAGACAGAATCAAACATGGTCTGAATACCACTTTCAGTCTGCGTTTCAGTTTTAAAAACTTCAACAGTCGCCAGTGCAATGATGATAAAAACCAAAATCCAAATGTAAAAAATTGGATTTTTTAATGTGTAAATCAGATTTCGCTTAAAATGCTTAAACTTTCCCGACTTTTTTCTACTCATAAAAAATATTTCTCCAGGCAAAAGAAGATGTAAGAAAAATCCCTACATCTTCTCCAGATAAGGCACCAGAATAAGATTCAAACTGTTCTTTATAACCTGCAAAGTACAACTAGCCAGATACAAACGAGCCCCAGCTAAATCCTTGTTTTCAGCATTCAAAATAGAACAATTCTGATAGAATTTACTGAAAAGTTTTGCAGTTTCATAAACATAACCTGCGACCTGGCTAGGATCCAGATTTTCCGCAGAGCGCTGAACGACGGCAGGGAAATCTCCCAACTGCTTGATTAAAGCCCATTCATCTTCGCTAGAAAGCAGAGCCACAGCAGCATCAGAAGAATTCGGACTAATTCCAGCTTCCTGAACCTTAGCCAAAATAGAATTAATTCGAGCCCCCATATATTGGAGATATGGACCAGTATTTCCGGTAAAACTCAGACTTTCTTCCGGATTAAAAAGCATATCTTTAATTGGAGTAGCCTGCAAAAGATAATAATGCAAAGCACCAAGAGCGACTTTTTCGGCAACATCATCAGCATCACCCAAATCACCATCACGGCCACGTTCTTTAATAGCGTCCAAGGCCTGAGCGTGGAGAGAATCAATCAAATCATCAGCATCAACAATAGTACCTTCACGGCTCTTCATACGACCGCTAGGAAGATTTACCAGACCATAACTTAAATGGTAAAGATTATTAGCCCAATCAAAGCCAAGCTTTTTCAAAATATGGAAAAGAATCTTAAAATGATAATTTTGTTCAGAAGCGACAACGTAAACCAGCTGATTAAAAGCCCAGTCATCGTGACGAGAAATTGCAGTTCCAATATCCTGGGTGATATAAACCGAAGTTCCATCTTTACGGAGCAGAACTTTTTCGTGGGCATCTTCGTCCTTGCCTTTTCCAACAACATCGGTCACATCAATACGAACAGAACCATCATCAGCCTTAAAGAAAACGCCCTTTTCTAGCCCTTTCAAAATTTCGTCCTTACCTTTAAGATAAGTTTCGCTTTCCATGTAAAGTTTATCAAAAGAAACGCCTGTGCGGGCATAAGTTTCTTTTACACCTTCCAGCGTCCAATCATTCATTTTTTGCCAGAGAGCCCTAACTTCTGGATCGCCATTTTCCCAGGCAACCAGCATTTCTTCTGCCTGCTGGGCAGCTTCCGGATGGGCAGTTTCTGGCTTATCTTTTTCACCCTTGAGCCAGCGGTCAAATTCTATATAACACTGGCCGACAAAATGGTCGCCTTTCATTCCAAGACTTTCAGGAGTTTCGCCCTTTGCCTCGTGGAACCATTTATAAGCCAGCATAGATTTACAAATATGAACTCCGCGGTTATTAATCAAATCAACCTTAAAAACTTCTGCCCCGGCCATTTTCAAAATGCGACTTACAGATTCACCCAGAGCATCGTTACGAAGATGGCCAAGATGGAGAGGTTTATTTGTGTTCGGCGAAGAATATTCCACCATAACCCGGCGACCTTCCAGAGGCTTTTTTCCAGACTGATTAAAAGCCCCGTAATTTTCGCCCTGAGCCGCAATTGCAGCCAAAATTGGAGCGGCAGCCCCAGCCTTATCCAATTTGATATTTACATAAGGGCCAACTGCCAAAACTTTTCCAAGCGAAGAATTTTTTACACATTCAGCAACTCCAGCCGCAATCTGAGGGGGAGCCATCCGTGCAGATTTTGCAAAAATAAACATTGGTGCTCCCAAATCGCCCATTTCCGGGTTGGGTGCATTCTGTATAACGATTTTTTCCAGCAGCCCGGTGTCCAGTTCCAATCCCTTTGCCTTAAAAAATTCCGCTACTGCCTTTGAAACAATCTCTTTAAATTCTGACTTTGCATCTGCCATAAAAAAAACTCCTGAGCAATTCACTGCTGTGACATGTGGTATATTGAAGATTTGAAATAAGTTCTCCTATACTAGCAATTTTCGGGATTTTTAACAATGCAGAGTTTTTAGG
>CAZGDL010000152.1:0-4750 GCA_964525075.1 uncultured Treponema sp. | reverse complement strand
TCAAAGTCCATAAAGTAGGACATTTTAAATTTTTAAGTGTGCTTAGTCAATGTTTTGGGAAGGATTTGGAAGAGGGTGGGGGAGGATTGCGTTAGCGATGTGGAAGGCGGCGAAGCCGGCCACCGCAAGCGAAGCCCGCCTCTGGCGAGCTGAGTGCGGAGGCTGAAGCGTTAGCGAAACCTGGAACGTAGCGACGGCAACTTGTTGCCGGAACGCCCAAAAATAAAAAACAAGATTGATTTTTATCTTATTGTAAGTTCGCCAATTTTTCTGTAGTTATCTTCCTGGTCGTAAACTCCGATTTCACCTTGGATAATACCAACGAGAGGAATTTTATTTTCCTGAGCAAGAGTAGCTGCAAATGTGTTGTATTCATTTGAATCAAAAGCAGCAAGTTTGTACTTTAATGAAATCATAATTCTTTTATTAATATTTCCAGAACTGTATTTTCTTCCCTGGAGGAATGTTTTAGCAGTTGCTTTATCCATTGCGAGGAAGTTGTATTTTTCAAAATCCTGGATTTTAAGACCAATTGCATTTCCAAAATAAGAATCACTTCCTGCATTGCTGCTTAAATATCCATTTATGTCTTCATCTACAGATTTCAAAGGGAAATAAGTTCCTTCTGCAATAGAAATAGTGTATCCCTGGGCTTCAAAATCATAATCACCAAATTCGATACTTGTAGATACTACATATTCCTGATCAAGATCTACAGCCTGAACTTTTTCATTAAAATTGTTTTTAAGTTTTTCAAATTGTTCTTCCCATTCAAATGGGTCATTTTTATATTTTGTGTAAACAGAATTTTCAACGACTCGTGCGTAAGGAAGATATTCATCAGTTAAATCAGCTCCTGTTCCTTTGAAGAAAGAATAAAGAGCAGTTTCTGATGTCAAAACTACCTGGGCAGGTTTTTCTTCTGTCTGTCCACTTGCTGCACTCAAGGCTTTTTTTGCAAGGTCTCTCAAACTTTTTGCGGCAAAAACATTTGAAAGTGCAATGCTTGCAACCAACAATGTTAAAATGATTTTTTTCATAATAAGACTCCTTTGGCGATACTATACAAAAAAAAAGCATTTTTATAAAAAATCGTTATAGTAAAAGACACTCTAAAATATTAAATCATTTTGTTTTTAGGAAAAAGTTATGAAAAAAAGATTAATTCTAACGACTTTGGTCATGTTCGCCTGTGTCCTTGCTTTTGCTAAAGAATTTAAGGTTGGCAAAAAAGTTTATGTTTCTGTAAAAAAGGCAGTGATGAAATCTTCAACTGCATACTTTTCGGAAACTTTGGCAACCCTTAAATATGGTGACTTTGGAATTGTAGTTGAAAGTGATTCCAAAAACACAAAAATCAAGCTAGATTCTGGTCTGGAAGGCTGGATTTCTACAGGAAGTCTTACATCCAAAAAAGTAGTTGCGAATTCTTCTGCAACGCGAGTTTCTTCAAGTGAACTTGCAAACGCCGGTAAAGGATTTTCTGCAGAAGCAGAAAGAGCTTTTAAATCATCTGGAAAAAGTGTGAATTATTCTGAAGTTGACTCTATGGAAAAAATCAAAATTTCAGACGCTGATTTGCAGGCCTTTATTGAAGAAGGTCATTTGAATGGTGGAACTGTTGAGGAAGGTAGCCAGGAATCAGCCGAAGTAAACGATGTTGTCCACGAGGAAGTAGTGGAAACTACGGAATCTACGGAAAGTGGAGAAAATGGGGCTGATGAAGAAAACAATGTCGAAGAATCTAAAGAAGTTGGAGGGGCGGAATAATGAAGACTACATCAAAAAAAATTATTATAAAAAAAATATTTGCTTTAGTGCTGTCTATTATGTGTGCAGAAATGTTTTTTTCATGTGCTACAACTGCACTTCTAACTGATGCACTTTCTCTTGCCGGAGCAATTGCAACAGACCAGGGATATGGTGATGCTGGAAAATTGTTAAATGCTGCATCTACTACCACAAAAGCTATGGAAGACATCACTCCGGAGAATGAATATTATATTGGACGTGCTGTAGCGGCAACAGTTCTTGTAAACTATGACACGCTTTATTCTCCAAATTTGGAACTTTACCTCAATAAAATAGTGAACGCTCTTGCAATTCATTCTGATGCAGCTCTTCCTTACAACGGCTACCATGTAAAGATTTTGTATTCAAAAGAATTGAACGCTTTTGCAACATGCGGAGGCCATATTTTTATTACAAAGGGATTGATTGACGCAACATCTTCGGAAGATGAACTTGCTGCTGCTCTTGCCCACGAAATGGCTCATATTCAGTTGCAGCACAGTTTAAAATCAATCAAATCAAGCAGATGGACAGAGGCGGGTCTCACCGCTCTGAATACAGCAGCCACGGTTGGTTCTTCATCTAATGAAGATGCCCTTGATGACATGGTAAGCGATCAGATTTCTGCAATGATGAGTAACGGATATTCTTATAATCAGGAATACGATGCCGATGAAAAAGCACTAAAAATTCTTGCCGATGCCGGATATTCACCAAATGCAATGATTTCCATGCTTGAAACACTAAAAAAGATTTCTGGAAGCAAGGGCTCAGGACTTTTTAAAACTCATCCCAAACCTGATAATAGAATTGCAAAAGTAAACAAGGCAATAGCCAAAATTTCAATTCCGGAAGATACAACTTCTTACAGGACGGCTCGTTTTGCTTCAAAAGAATAAAAAAATATTAAAGGCAGCATTTTCGGCAGTGGTTGTTTTTGTCGTTTTATGTTGTCTTGCAAAACTCAAGGTTATTTCTGTTATCGAAACAAAAACTTATGATAGCAGAATGAAAATTGCTTCAAGGCATATTGAAGTTTCTGATGAAATTTCAGTAATTCTTTTAAACCAGGAAAGCCTTGACTGGGCAAAAGAAGAGCGTGGCTGGTCTTGGCCCTGGCCCCGCGAAGCTTATGCTCAACTTGTTGAATATTTTGATAAAGCAGGAGCCAAAGTTCTTGCTTTTGATATGATTTATTCAGAAGATTCTGTTTATGGTAGTGAGGATGACGAAGTTTTTGCAAAAGCCTGCCGAGATTATGGCAAGGTAATTCAAACAGTTTACTACGAAAATGATAGAAGTAAGGAAGGAACCTATCCTGTAGAAAAAATCAAAAATTCTGCCGTGATGATTGGAAATGTTACTTCGACACTCGATAAAGAAGACCGCATTCTAAGGCGAAATCTTTTTTATACAAATGCAGGAGCCCATGAACCTTCGCTTGCAGTTGCTAGTTTGATGGTTGCAGATTCTCTTCCCGATCTTGAAAAAATCCCTCTAGCAAAACAAGGTGGAATGTACGTTAAATTTGTTGATGACATTGCCCGTTTTGCACCTTATTCCGCAAAATCAATTCTTGACCCTTCAAACCCAGATGAAATTCCTCAGGAACAATTTGAAGATTCTTTTGTATTTTTTGCCCTTTACGCACCGGGGCTTTTTGATGTTTGTGCAACACCAGTTTCTTCAACATATCCTGGAGTTGGACTTCACCTTTGCCAGTTGAATCAGTTTTTGAATGAAGATTACATTGCGGAATGCCCCCAGCCACTTTTTATAATTATTCTGGCACTTGCAGTTCTTGCAGGATTTTTACTTGCACTGTCTGTAAAGCAGACAAAAAGTTATTCGCTTCCGCTGGTGACTTTTATAGTTCTTGCAATTTGTGCGATATATGTTTTTGCAACTTACCTGATATTTATGAAAGGAATGGTACTTCCGCTAATTATTCCTGTGTCAGGGCTTATACTTGCTTATTTGACGGCAGTTTTTGAAGATTATCTCACGGAAGGGCATCAGAAAAGATTTATAAAATCAGCATTTAAGCATTATCTGAGTGCTGATGTAATTGAACAGCTGATAGAAAATCCATCTTCGCTTCATCTTGGTGGGGAAGAAAAAGAAATTACGGCTTATTTTTCTGATGTACAGGGATTTACCTCAATTTCGGAAAATCTTACACCGGCAGAACTCACAGAACTTTTGAATGTTTATTTGAGTGCAATGACGGACATAATTCAGTCGTATGGTGGTTATGTTGATAAATACGAGGGTGATGCAATTGTTGCCTTTTTTGGAGCTCCTGTAGACCAAAAAGATAACGGAGCACGTGCTGTAAAAGCAGCAATGGCCTGTCAGAAAAAACTTGCAGAAATGCAGGAAGAACTGGTAAAAGTTTCTAAAAAGCCTTTTGTTCAGAGAATTGGATTGAATTCTGGCAAGGCGATTGTTGGAAACATGGGAAGTAAAAATCGCTTTAACTACACGATGATGGGCGACACAGTAAATCTTGCAAGCCGCCTGGAAGGAATAAATAAACAGTTTGGAACATATACAATGTGTTCAAAATCAACAATGGAAAATGCAGTTGCCAATGGGTGTGATTTTTCTTTCAGAAAACTTGCAGATATTGCGGTTGTAGGAAAAAAGACCAGCGTAGAAGTTTTTGTTCCGATGCAAAATGATGATTTTAAAGCAAGTTCTGCTTTGCGTGAAATTTATAATCAGGCTTATTCACTGTTTCAGCAGGGAGATTTTGAAGAAGCAAAAGAAATTTTTGAGCAGATTGCAGATAAAGATCCACCAGCTAAAAAGTTCATTGAAAAATGTGAAAAAATGATTCAAAATCCACCGGAAAACTGGGACGGAATCATCAGGGCCACAGAAAAATAGGATTTTTTAAGGAATAAATATATGTCAGAAATTGTTATCAGAGAATATTGCGATGGCGACATCGAGC
>CAZGDL010000151.1:0-4754 GCA_964525075.1 uncultured Treponema sp. | reverse complement strand
GAGAAGGGGAAAAATCTACTTCAAAAATTTTCCTAATCTCGCTAAAATCTTTTTCCATTATGAGTGATTTAGAATTAAATGATAGCCAAGATTTTACACAAGGAAGTATTTTCAAAAAACTTGTGAAATTTATGTTTCCGACCCTGGGTGCCCTGATTTTGCAGGCCATGTACGGGGCGGTCGACTTGCTGGTAGTTGGACAATTTGGAACTACGGCCGGAATTAGTGGGGTTTCCACCGGTGCAAATATTTTGAATATGTTCACTTTTATTCTGGTTTCCATCGCCGTCGGGGTTACGGTTTTGATGGGCCAGTATTTGGGGGCCAAGGAAAACGAAAAAATCGGGAAATTGCTTGGTAATGCCATCGCATTTTTTGCCCTGGTCGCAGTGATTTTCACAGTTCTTATGATTGTCCTTGCCCGGCCGATTGCCAGGCTCTTGCAGGCTCCTGAGGAAGCCTTGGATTTGACGGTTCAGTACATCAGGATTTGCGGTGGCGGATTTATTTTCATTGTTGCCTACAACTTAATCAGCTGTATTTTCCGGGGAATTGGCGATTCCAGGTCTCCTCTGATTTTCGTTGCCATTGCCTGTGTGGTAAATATTTTTGGTGACCTGCTTTTGGTAGCGGTTTTTCATATGAACGTTGCCGGGGCGGCCATTGCCACCATTGCGGCCCAGGCGGTCAGCGTAATTCTTTCGCTGGTAATCATCAAAAAGAAAAAATTGCCATTCAGATTTAGCCTGAAAGATATAAAATTCGGGCCAGAAATTGCAAAATTCGTAAAAATCGGGACTCCGCTTGCCCTGCAGGAACTTTTGACCAGCATCAGTTTTTTGGCCTTGAACGCTTTTATCAACCGCCTGGGGCTGGACGCTTCGTCGGGCTATGGGGTCGCCCAGAAAATTCAGCAATTTGTCATGCTCATTCCGTCTTCGCTCATGCAGAGTATGGGGCCTTTTGTTGCCCAGAACGTGGGTGCCAAAAAGGAAAAACGTGCCCGGTCTGCCATGCTTTGCGGAATGGAAATTGGCTGTACGGTGGGGCTTTTTGTCGGCCTCTTGATTTTCTTCAAAGGCGACCTGGTTTCTCGCCTCTTTACCAGCGACCTGGCTGTAATTAAGCGGTCTTTTGAGTTTATGCGGGGATTTGCTCCCGAGGCTATTGTTACCAGCGTGCTTTTTAGTTATATGGGATATTTCAACGGACATTCAAAATCCTTTTTTGTTATGGCCCAGGGATTGGCTCAGGCCTTCCTGGTTCGCCTGCCTATGTCTTACATCATGAGTATTCAGCCCAATGCCAGCCTGACAGCCATTGGTGCGGCCGCTCCGACAGCTACAGTTTTCGGGATTATTCTTTGTCTGATTTATTATAAAAAAATGGGAAAGGGCCTGGAAAGAAAGTAATGGGGGATTTCAGATGCCTGTCATTCCGAACTTGATTCGGAATCTGCGGTAGGCTATGGAGCAGCTGCGAAGGCAACTTCAGTTGCCGAAGCAGAACAAAAAAGGTCCACTATTGTGGGCCTTTTTTGTTTGAGGGTTACCGAACTGCGGAACAGCCGACGGTTGGCGGAATGAGCGAAGCGAATGGAGGCAACCGGACCGCCCAAAAAATTAAAAATATTGCTATTTTAATACCTTACCAAAATCGCATTCGGGTCGTTTTTAACTTCTACCTTTTTGTACAAATATTTTAGCGGGTGAACGTCAAAAGCGTTGCAAGACCAGCCACCAACTTCGTTCGTGTCAATCAGATTAAAACAAACAGGGTGGTAGAGTGGAATTACCATTCCACTGTCCAAAAGAATTTCTTCGGCTTTGCCCAAAAGTTCGGGCCTGTCTTTTTCAGAAACGGTGGCGGCCTGGTCCAGAAGGGCGTCAAAATCATCATTTTTCCAGCCAGAATCGTTCAAGGTCGAACCACTGCGGAAAAGTTCCAAAAAGGCCAGGGGGTCGGCAAAATCACCAATCCAGGTATAAGCAAACAAATCTGCGTCACTGGATTTTGAAAGGGCGATATATGAAAGTGCTGGCAATTCCTGGAAAATCAAATCAATGCCCAGGGGCTGGAGTGCGGTTTTCAAGGCCGTTTTTTTATCATCATTCAAAGTATAAGCGGTAATTGCAAATGTCAGCGGAATAATTTCATCTTCAGAAATTCCGTATTTTGCCCGGGCGTCTTTCATTTTTAGTTTAGCTTCCAGATTGTCCGTGTAAGAAAATCCTTCAATCTGAGGATAATCGTTCAAAGGGTAAACAAATGTCGTTGCCGGAACAGAAGCATTGCCCCGCATAAGTTCCCAAGGAAAAGCTTCCAGAACTGCATTTCTGAATTCCGGATAGTCCCAGGCGGATTTTGTGTGGGAAGGCTTTTTATCAGAAGTTTTAAAGAAAAAATAAGAGGTTCCAAAAAGTGCGTTGACCTGGAGGGCTTTTGAATCAAGAATTTTTGTAGTATCTACGTCGGCGGTAATCCAATCTGCCTGGCCGATATTGTACAAATAGGCATTTTGGTCCTTGTCATCACTCTGCAAAAATGTAATCTGGTCAAGTTTTACATTTTGAGCGTCCCAGTAATAAGGATTTTTTTTGAGGATGTATTTTCCATTCACTTGCTCGTCCAAAAGGTAAGGTCCGCTGTAAACTGTTGGATTTCGGTGGATAATTGCAAAAGATGAATGGCACAAAACCCGCGGTAAATAATTTGCCGGTTTTGTTAAATAAATTGAAAGGGTTTGATTGTCAACCGGATAGATTCCCACATCTTCCGCCTTTCCTTGCCCCGTTCGGTATTCCCCGGCCCCGCGAATTATGTCCAGCAAAGAGGCGTAAGGGGCGTTTGGCGTAGCTAAAAGTTCTAGCCAGGCGTCGCGAACAGACTGGGCGGTAATTTCTTCTCCGTTGCTGAATTTTGCGTCCGGGCGGAGGCTTATTGTCCAGCGTTTTTTGTCGCGAGAAATTTTATATGAGCTTGCAATTGCATACTGGGGTTCGAGGGTGACTGGGTTGTAGGAAAAAAGACCTTCGTAAAGGCCACTAAGAATCTGGGAATCGGAGGTGTAGGAGGTGATTTGCGGATTCAGTTCGTGGGGATTTACGCTTTCGATTATTATGAAATTCTGGGGGGCGGGAGTTTCCGGGGCCTCTGGAGATTCCGGGGCAGGGGAGGTAAGTTCCTGGCCGTCTGGAGTTTTCGCTCCAGGGGTGGCATTTTCCTGGTTGTCTGTTATTTTCTCACCAGGGGCGGCAGAATTTTCTTCCGCCATCACAAAATTACAAAACAAAAATCCTGCTAGCAGGCACAAAAAAATTCTTTTTACTTGCTTAAACATTTGCATTAAGACCAAGCTTCTTCATCTGTTCAGATTCTTCCCTGAAGCTTGCGTATTCTCCTCGTTTTTTATTAGCATTTACGATTGAATTGCGCAAGGCCGAAAGTTCAATCTGCATACCTTTTACTTTTGCTTTAGACAATTCATCAACGGAATTTTTAAAATAGGCGTCCAGAGCGTTTATGATTGTAAAATCTGACTGAACTTCTGAAATCTGTTTGTTTACAAAAATCAGAATGGCGTCTTCATTTGCTGCTTCAATTTTTGAAAATTCCACGCCTTTATTTCCAATTCCTGTGTAAATTTTTTCTTTGTGGGTCAAACCTGTCAAAAAATCGGCAACGTTCAGTTTGACAATTTTTTCGAGCCCGGTTTTTTGGTCTTTTACAGGAAGATTGCAGATTTTTTCTTTTTCTTTGAGATGGAAGGCTTTTTTGAGCAATTTTCCCAGTTTTGAAAAAAATGTTTCTTTTTTGGTGTACAAAATCTTAAAATTTTCGTCCAATTTTAGGTGCAGTTGATTAAGAGTTGGGGCAATTCCGCCAAGAGTTGCCACTGTTGCCATCAACATTTCTTTTGTATTAGGGCCAGCTTTCTTTTTTGCTGCATTTTTTGCATTTTCTTTGATTTGCAGATGGGCAAAAACTGCTTTTTGGGCTCTTTCCTTATCGGCCCCCTGGTCTTCTGAAATAATTTCTGCGATTAAATCATTATAAAAAGGCTTTTTTCCAATTACTTTTGGATAAAGTCTTTTGATTTCCGCCATTTCTGCTTCTGGCGAAGAATAAGCTTTTTCTTTATTAAATTCTGGGTGTTCAAAAATATCCTTTCGGATTTCGCCCTTGTAATGTTCCCTCAGAAAAACGCCCAGTTCATTTAAAATTTTGTTGATTTCGCCGGCAGTTTGAATACATTTGCCGACACAATCATTAAGCATACTCTGGATAACGCTTGGAGCCCCCATTTTTGCAGTGGCAATCAGGGCGGAAAATCCGCGAGTGTTAGGTTTTGTGCTGTTTGATGATAAATTTTCCCAGTCAAAAGTTCTGTTTAAATCCAAAAGTTTTTTTACTGTGGGAATGGAAATTGTTTCAACGGTAAATCTAAAATAAGTGCAGAGATAGTCCATCATAAGGTCAAAGTCTGAAAATCGCATTCCCATAACTTTTGCTAAATCTGATTCGGAATAAGGTCCAGTTTCTGGTACAAAAATTTCTGTAATTCTTTTATCAAGACGGTAGGGGTCTGGAATTATGATATTTTTTTTTGTCAAAACGTCATACAGGTTGTGAAAACAAGTATTCATCAACCTGTATTCGTTGAGCAAATCCTGCAAACGGGTGGTGTTGAACCATTCCTGCTTTTTATTAATTGCAATTTTAAGTTCTTGCGAAAAATTAGATTCTTCCATTTC
>CAZGDL010000150.1:0-4825 GCA_964525075.1 uncultured Treponema sp. | reverse complement strand
CTTTTCTCAGAGCTTCAAAACTTTGTACGCCGATTGGAAGTTTTCGGATATTCATAGGGTGATTTTAACATAAAAACGTGGATAAATGAATGGGAACTTCTGTTAATTGCATTTTTTGGAGAGAAAATTTGCCGTGGGGAGATTTTTATTTAGGGGAAGTCAGGGACAGGTTTGCGGTCACCCCGGTAAGGTGGGCGGCCACCAGGCGTGGAGCGGTTTAGCCACCGCAGGGCGGGCCTGGAGAACTAGGAAATTGCAGGCTGGTTGGCGTTCGCGCGTGTAGGGAGATTTTGCTTGGTGGGCGAAAATTTGCGTGGGGGTGGGGGCGTTTGTCTGGTGCGAGGAGCGTTGCCGAGGGGGAGAAAAATCTGCGTGGGGTGCGGGGCTTTTGCCTGGCAGGCGTGATTTTTGCCTGGCGTTGGGTAATTTGCCTTGCGGTCAGAAAAATCAGGCCCAACCGAGGAGGCCGAGCGTTAGCGAGCCGCGGAAGGCCTGTAGGTGTCCAATTTTTTGCTAAAAATCTGATTTTTTTCATAAAGTGTGGTAGATTTGTAGAAGGTGCTTTGATGGAGATGACTATGAAGTTTAAAAATTTTGTGAAAATTGCTTTTGGAGCTCTGATGATTTTGGCTCTGGCTTCTTGTGCGACTAAGGTGAATGTTCGGATGACGCGGCCGGCTCAGCTGGATTTGAATGGGGCGGAGACGATTTCGGTTTTGCCTTTTGTGCCTTTTGCTTACTATAATAATGCGATTGATTTTGTGGTAGGGGCTTTTTTTTGTTCTTTTGATAGGGCCGGGGGTCAGGAAAAAAAGGCTTTGAATTATTTGAAGTCGGAAATTGAAAGTGGACTAGTGGCTTCTCCTTATATTACGCTCGTTTCTTCTTCGGCTGTGCAGGCTGCTATAAAAAATGGGACCACGAATCCGGCGGACGTTTATTTGACTGGCCAGGTTACGAATTTTTCTGTGTATGATGATAGGCAGGATTATAAGAGGAAAATTAAGGATGGCTATTACAAGGATGATGGGGAATATGTAAAACCTGTTTATGTGCATGAGGATCAGTTTTCGCGGAGGGTCGAACTTGATTTTTTGTATCAGGTTGTTGATAGTGGAACGGATAAAATCCTTTCTTATAAAAAGGTAAGTATTTCGGATAATTCTTCTTATTATGATGATCCTAAAAAATTGCCGTCTGCTTTTTCGGTTATTCAGTATGATTTGTCCAGGACGGCTAGTAAAATTTTAAAGGAACTGCAGCCTTATCAAATTACGAAAACTATAAAACTCCTGGAATATAAAGGGAAGCCTAAAAATCCGGATTTTAAGTATGCTGAAAATTTGGCGGATGATGGCTATGTTTCGGAAAGTTATGATGAATTTACTAGGATTTACAACGAAACTGGCATGATGGAAGCCGGTTACAATGCGGCTATGCTTAAAATGGCTCTGGGAAATCTGGAAGGGGCTGAAGTTGAAATGTCTGCCCTGTATGAAAAATTTAATGATGAAAAAGTTTTGGCTGGTTTGAAGGATATTAAAAACGAGATTTATCAGGCCAACAGGTTGAAGCAGCAGACTGAAAAATCTGATGTTTTGGAGGCGGATTTTTAGGATTTGGGATTTTCCTGGCTGGGCTAGTATTGGCTGGCAGGGGGCGGAAAAAATCCTCCTTGGTGTGAAAAATTTTGCTGGGGCTAGGGAGGCGTTTTCCCCTCCTTATTCCGCGTACTTAATCCAGGTCTCATAAAGGTCATCTGGATTTTTCATAATCTTAGTTTTTATTCCGACCGAGGCGGCAGCCCGGCAGTTTTCTTCCTTGTCATCAACAAAAAAACTTTCTGCGGCTTTTGCATCTTCGGCTTCCAAAATTGTCTGAAAAAATTTTACATCTGGTTTTGCAAAGCCGATTTTGTTGGAAGCGTAAGTTTGGTCGAAGTAGGAATAATCTCCTCGTTCTAAGTGATTTTCCCAGTGACTTTGAATTGTGTTAGTTCCGCAAACGACCCGGTGATTTTTTCGCAGGGCTTTTATTAATTCTACGGTTTTTTGATTTAATTCTGGGTGAAAATACAGCCTGAACAAATCAGTTTCGGCGGTCTTTATTTCATTTATGTGCCAATTTTCGGAAAAAGGATGGCCCAGCATCAAAATGTTATCGGCACCTTCCCGCTGTAAAATTTTTATGCGGAGGTTGAATTCTTCCCAAAATTTATTTACATCTATTTTGCCAATTTCCAGTTCGTGCCAGATATTTGAATTGTTGAGCTGGCAAACCTCAAAAAAATCAGCCTTGGAAATATTGATTTTTTTATAAATTGCGTCCATCTGAAATGTGCTTGTAACGACGCCACCCATGTCGAAAATAAATAACATGACAAAAGTATAGTTTAAAAACTATTTAGTTTCTACTTAATTTTCGCTATAATTTCTTTTATGAGTACCAATAATTTTCCTAGAGTTTTTTTGAAGAGTAAAGAAGAAAAAGAAATTCAGCAGGGCTATCCCTGGGCTTTTGACAACGAAATTTCGCATATCAAACATCGTAAAGATGAAAAATCTGAATGGAAAAATGAAGAACTTGCAGATTGCAGCCTTGCCGACGGTTCTGTGGTCGAAGTTTATACCAAAGCCGGTGGATTTTTGGGAACCGGCGTTCTAAATCGTAAGTCTAAAATCACAATCCGCCTTATTTCTAGCGACCATGCAGACCAGGTTATGGAAAATCCGGCGGATTTTTATGAAAAGAAGATTCAAAAGGCTTATGATTTGCGACAAGCTTATTATTCAGATCAGGATTCTTACCGTTTAATTTTTGGTGAAGCGGATTTTATTCCGGGCTTTATTTGTGAGCGTTTTTGTGATGAAAAAAATCGGGTTTTCCTGGTCGTTCAATTTCTCTCCCTTTCCTGTGAAATTTTTAGGGAAGAAATTCTTGGGGCTTTGAAAAAAGTCTGCAAACCGGACGGAATTTACGAGCGAAGTGACATTGCTGTCCGCGATAAGGAAGGACTTCCTCAAACTGCCGGTTGGCTTGGCAAGGAGTTTGACAGTCAAATTACGATTGTCGAAAATGGCATAAAACTTGGGGTGGATATTGCAAATGGTCAAAAAACCGGCTATTTTCTGGACCAAAAATTCAACCGCCAGGCTGCTGCTCGTTTTTGCAAGGGGAAAAGGGTTTTGGACACTTTTACCCACACCGGGGCTTTTGGCTTGAATGCCGTAAAGGCTGGTGCAAAGGATGTAATTTCGGTGGATATTTCTCCGGAAGCGGTCGAAATGGTAAAGCATAATATCACTTTGAATGGGGCCGAAAATTCTATGAAGGCTCTTTGTGCTGATGTTTTTGACCTGCTCAAAAAATATGAGGCTGATGGTGAAAAGTTTGATGTGATTATCCTTGATCCTCCGGCTTTTACAAAATCTGCAAAAATGATTCAAAAGGCTTATGGTGGTTACAAGGAGATAAATCTTAGGGCTCTGAGGCTTTTGAACGAGGGTGGGATTTTGGTCACCTGTTCCTGCTCGTATTTTATGGAAAGTCATATGTTCTGTGATATGCTCATGCACGCCGCTATGGATAGTCACAAGCGTCTGCAAATTCTCGAAAAACGAGGGGCCGGCCCTGATCATCCTGTTTTGCTGGGCTATCCTAAATCTGAATATTTGAAGTGCATTATTTGCAAAGTTGATTAGGGGAATTTGCTTTGTGGGGCAAAAATATTGCTTCCGGGGTGGGATTTTGCTTTGATGGGCAAGAAATCACACTGTGGGGCAAAAAATCCCTTTGCAGGGCGAGTAATCTCCCTGGGGGGCAGGCGTTTTGAATGAGGATTTTATGACAAAATATAATTCTGTAATTGTTTTGGGGCCTACCGCTGTTGGGAAAACTTCCATAGGCGTAGCTCTTACCCATCATTTTTGTGGGGAAATTATTTCGGCTGACTCCCGCCAAACCTATCGCCATCTGGATATTGGTTCTGGAAAAGACCTAGGGGAATATGTTGTTGAAGGCCAGGTTATTCCTTATCATTTAATCGATATTATTGATTTGCCTGCCGAATACACAGTTTACGATTATCAAAAAGATTTTTACAAGGCTTTTTCGGAGATTCAGGGGAGGGGAAAAATCCCCTTTGTGATAGGCGGAACTGGAATGTATCTTGACGCTGTAATCCGCGACTATCAGCTTGTAAATCTTCCTGAAAATAAAAAATTGCGGGAAGAACTGGAAGCCACCCCCCTGGAAATTCTTGCAGAACGTTTATTAAAAGAACAGCCTGATTTGCACGTTATGGCAGACTTGCAGGAAAAGGACAGGGTGATAAAGGCCCTGGAAATCATAGAAGCGAAAAAAGCTGGCTATGATACGACTTCTGATTACCGTCCTCAAATAAATCCCTTTATAATAGGAACAACTTTGCCACGACCTCAACTCTGGGAAAATATTTCGGTCAGATTAAAAGAAAGACTTGATGGCGGAATGATTGAAGAAGTTGCTGCTATTCATGATTCGGGAATTTCTTGGGAAAGATTGGAAAAATTGGGGCTGGAATACCGTTTTTGTTCTTTGTTTTTGCAGGGAAAAATCCCTTCGAGGGAAGAATTATTTGAAAAACTTTTTATTGCAATCCGTCAGTTTGCAAAAAGGCAGGAAACCTGGTTTAGAATGATGGAGAAAAAAGGGGTAAAAATCAACTGGCTTAATCCTGCTTCAAAAGAAGAAAGAATAAGCCAGGCGATTGAGATGGTTAGTGAAAATCTGTAATGGGAGCCTCTAAAAATTGCAATTTTTAGAGGCAACTCTGAAAACGCGACGT
>CAZGDL010000149.1:2415-4892 GCA_964525075.1 uncultured Treponema sp. | reverse complement strand
GGCGGTTGTAGCGGAAATCCTGGGCCTGGGGGCTGGGGCATTGTCGTAATCGCCGATGGACTTGCAAAACAACTTTCGGGCGGCGAAAAAAACACGACAAATAACCGAATGGAATTGACTGCCGCCATCACAGCTTTGACTGTAATTCATAACACTCCGGCCTTTGCAAACCGCCATGTAACCATAAATATCGACAGCCAATATGTCAAAAACGGAATTACAAGCTGGATAAAAAGTTGGAAAGCAAAAGACTGGAAGACCGCCGGCGACCAGCCTGTAAAAAACCAGGATTTATGGGAAGAACTGGACGCCTTGAACGCTGGCCTGAACGTTACTTGGAACTGGGTGAAAGGTCACGCTGGAGTCGAATACAACGAGATTTGTGACCAGCTTTGCAAGGCAGAAATGGCGAAATTCAAATAATATTCACCCCTTAAAACAGGCTCAGATGGCGTGTGTGGGCAAAAACTAGAGTTTTTTTAATTTTTTTTAATTTTTTTGCTATTTGATTTCCTAAAATCGTAAAAATCGGACTATTTATATAGTATGAGAAAAACTATATTTTTTAGTCCGATTTTTTTATTTTTGTGTGGTGGGATTTTTATTTCCTGCCACTTTTTGGCTGACATTTCTACGGAAGAAAAGGTGAAGATTTTATTCCCAGTCTGGCCACCAGTGGAGATGGACGGTGGTAGGAGTGGGGATGTCGGGAGTGTGGATGGGGACACCAGGGCAGGGGCTGTAGACACCGGGGTGGGTAGCGAGGACACCAGGGTAGACAATGGGGACACCGAGGGGGCGTCCTTCACCGCAAGCGGAGACACCGAGGACACGGAAAACACCGGGGTGAGCAATGTGGACACCGGGGGGGGCACAGACACCGCCACTAATCACGACGCCACCAGGTCTACCGCCGAGAACACCGCAGGGACGCCCCCGGGACTCATTTCCTCCCCCACCTACCCTCCACTTTCCCGCTGGAAAATCATCGTCTCCACGGTCCAGGACTCCCAAACATTCTACACCACAGACTCCTACTTGGAATGGACATTTCAGAAAAATCAGCCTGCCAGCGTCACAATCCAGCCAATCACCTTACTAGAAGACGGCAGCGAAAGCGAATATTTCTACCCGGCGGGCTTTGTTTATCCAAGCGATACACCCACAGCCATTGAAATTGAAAACGGCCAGGTTCAAGCCACCTGGGACCAAGGCTTTTTATCAGAAATCTTAAGGCGGGCAATTTCCAGCAAAAACGAAACCGGAGTGTCAGATTCCAGACTTGCGGATTTTTTATCCTCATTCAACTGGCAAAAAGCCCAAAAAACAATCAATGAAAAAATAGAAAAATCCCTGGAAAATGAAACTGAAGCCTGTTTTAATCCCTGGCAAATTGACAGCAGCCGCCTGCTCGATAACCTTTGCTACGGAAATTTTAAAATTTCCTATTTAAATGTGACGGACTGTCAGACCTATCTTTTATCAGAACTTTTTGATGATGATTTTCTGCCACTTTCCCCTTTTATCCCGGAAAATCAGCTTCTTTACGAAAAAGGAAAAATCAAAATCAAAAAAAACACCGCTGTTTTGATTGGCGACGGTCACAAAAATGCCTTTGTTTTCTATTGTAAATCTGCAAAAAACATTTCACGAGACTTTATTTATATGCCGATATACAGGGAAAGACTATGAAAAAAATCAAAAATATATTTTTACTTTTTATTGCAAGCTCAATTTTTCTGATTTTTGGCTGTAAAAAAAATCAGGATAAAAACGACAAAAACGCCTCTGGAACAGACAGCCAGGCCGAAATCGAAGTCAAACAGGGAAATCACACCTGGTACTGTTTTACCGACCAGACTTTTAAACAGGTGGCTAAACCTCAAAATGCAGACTTCCGTCCCCAAGTACCATGGACGGAAGCGGTCAGAATTTCGTCTGCCAACAGCGTAAATTCTGAGGATGGTGGTGACGCCAGGGCTTTTGCCATTGTGAATAGGCTGGGCGTTCTTTGTTTTGAAAATGAAAAAATCAGCATTGGAAAGGATATTTCCCTTTTTGCGGATAGAACTGCCGGGAATCTGGTATTTTTGAACAACACTCCTCTTTTTTCCGTCTACAAAAGTTCATTTTTTAACGACACAATCACCGAGCCAAACTACAAAAATAATCCAGAAAACCACATTTTCTTAGTTCAATTTGACGACACCGCAAAAATTTCCTATCCTCTTATAAATTGCAACAATATTTGCGACGCCCCAAACGCCGAAGTTACAGATTTTGTCTGGGACGGCCTAAATTTTATTTGTAGCGTAAAATCCATCACCGATATAAAAAATTCTTTTTCATATATTTCCTTTAAGCCAAATGTACCCCTGCTTACCCTTTCGCCTGCAACTTCAAAAGAAAATCTTGTAGTTACAGAAGCAAATGTTGATGATTTCAGAAAAGCAAAAGCCCAGATTTCCTATGAGGCC
>CAZGDL010000149.1:0-2315 GCA_964525075.1 uncultured Treponema sp. | reverse complement strand
ATTTTGCGAGGGGGTAAGGCGGTTGCAATCCGTCTGCCAAAACTGCCGGCAAATTTCGTCTATTCTGATTTTGTGATTTCGGGGACGACCCTTTACGCCGCCTGGGAAGAATCAGTTTTTTACAAAACTGGACGTTCAGGCTTTCTGCAAGTAAACTTAGACAAGACTTTGTATTCAAGGATTTTGTGATGATTTTCGCACCGGGGCGTATTTTTGCCTGCCAGGGTGACTATTTTTGCACCGAGGTGCCAATTTTTCCCACCAAGGAGTCTAAATTTTGAAACGAAAACTTTTTTTTCTAGCAATTTGTATTTTCTCTCTGGCCCTGCCATCTCACAAATTATATGCTGATAAGAAAATTTCAATTTTTGGAAGCCCTTTTCAACCTGCAGAATCTTTTTCGGAATTCATACATTCTTTAGATTTCCTTTTTCAAATGGAAGGTGGCCCTTATATCAATTCTGATACAAAAAACTCGGAGGGCAAAATTGTCAGTGCTCCATCCCCTGTCATTTATCCCCTGACCATAGGACTTATCTGGCCAAACACAACTTTTATTTCCGTTCAGCCAACCCTGTCTTTTTCGATGATGACACACCTCTGGTACGACGGAAAAGCCCTGCCAGCCGAAATTGAAAACCGCACATCAACGACATTATCATTTATGATAAATATTCCTGCCGTAATTTCCCTTTATTTTGGAAAATCCCGCCTGCAACTTATGCCTGGGGCAGCAGTAAATATCCGATATGCAATGTTAGCCAACAACGTTTCAGCTGATGACTCCGGCTACTCAGGAACTGCCGGCCAGGACATCGAAAACATAAATTCTTGGTTTTGGGCCGATGGAAGATTTTTCTACCTTACATCTGCAATTTCCTGGCTCTACAACCCATACGCAAATGTAAAAATCGGTCCTGTAATCAGCATGTACCTGCCAATAATCCCTCTTATGATGGGACAAGGCTTTCAAGGAACAATTATTTCCCTGGGATTAAAAATTTCTTTGTAGAAAAAAATTATCAAACTCCGTGATTTTGAAAAAACGGAGTTTAAAAAATAAAAAAAAGAGTAATAAAAATGAAAAATCTTAAAGATTTAAATTATGGAATTGTTGGACTTGGAATTATGGGTGGCTCAATTGCAAAGGCAATCCGACAGCATATTTTGAGCCAGATTGAAGCAACCGGAAAAATTTACGCCTGCAACCGCAGCACAGCCAGCCTTTCAATGGCCATGTCGGAAGGAGTCGTGGACTACACTTTTACCAGCGAACAGGTCAGTCAGATGATTCCCCACTGCGATCTGCTTTTTATCTGCCTTTATCCTCACGCAACCCTGGACTTTTTGCTGGAACACCGTGATGAATTCAAAAGCGGAGCAATTGTAACCGACATTTCCGGCGTCAAAGGGATTTTTGAAAAATCCTTGCCTTCGATTTTACGGCCGGACATCGATTTTATCATCGGCCACCCAATGGCAGGTGGCGAAAAAGAAGGCTACGCAAACTCCGACGCCAAGTTTTTTATAAATCACAATTATATTCTCTGCCCTCAGCCCTTCAACAAAGCAGAAAATCTGGAACTTATGCGTGATTTTATAACCGAAATCGGATTTTCCAGAATTACCGAAACTGATTGCGACACCCACGACTACAAAATCGGATTTACCTCCCAACTTTGCCACGTAATTGCCAGTGCCCTGGTAGAATCTGCCCAAGACCCGGAAATTACCGCTTTCGGCGGTGGCTCTTTTGAAGATTTAACCAGAATTGCCATGATAAACGCCCCTCTTTGGACCGAACTTTTTATCAGCAACAAAGAAAAACTGGTAGCCCACATAGAAAATTTTGAAAAAATGATGGAAGAGTTCAAAAAAGACATTTTAAACGAAGATTCCGCCGCCCTCAAAGCCCTCCTAGAAGACACCCGCGAAAAACGAATGCGAATGGGTGCAATTCGGACAGTAAAAAAAGGATAGCAAAAAAAATCCCGGAACAGGTTGCCCCATTCCAGGATTTTCAATTTTCATAGTTCTATTGTAACTACCCGGTCTCGTCATTCCGAACTTGATTCGGAATCTCAGACATTCCGTCATTCCGGGCTTGACCCGGAATCTCAGACATCCCGTCATTCCGGGCTTGACCCGGAATCTCATGAACAAGAGATGCTGAAACAAGTTCAGCATGACGCATTACTATTAATACATTCCGCCCATATCACTCTGAGCTGGAGCTGCAGCTTTTGGTTCAGGAATATCTGTAATTGCACATTCTGTTGTCAAAAGTGTTCCTGCAACAGAAGCGGCATTTTTCA
>CAZGDL010000148.1:2183-4989 GCA_964525075.1 uncultured Treponema sp. | reverse complement strand
AATCCAGTTTTGGCCCAAAAGTATAATCTTTTGTTTCCGCAGATTCAGGGGCAAAGACAACTGATTGTGAAAACCAAACTGAATTATAATCCGCAGAAGAAAGTGAACCGCCGGCTAAATAATCAGCTGAAACGTTGGCATTAATTCTGTCGCCAGCGTAGTAAGTGATTTTTGGAATTTCCGTAGAGGCTTGAAATTTTAAGGTAGTAAATTCTGCGACGGTAAAGGTAATTTGGGCAGAACCGCCGTAAGCCTTTGTTTGATTACCAAGTCCCCGAGAATAATTTAAAAGATAAGTTCCAGGTTTTATATCGTCCGGCAATTTGAAAGTTCCGTAAAATCCGCCACTATCAGAAAGAGTTCCCATCTCTTTTTCGCCAATTTTTTTGCCGTTCCAAATTCCTTCCGTAAACCAGATTTCGTAGCGACCTGTTGGAATGGCAAGCTGGCCCAAAGACTGGGTTCTGTCAATTCCCCTGAAACTTACCGTTTCGCCTGGCCGGTAAAGCCCGCGGTCAACAAACATAAATGTCCGCTGTTTTTCGTCTGCCGCCTCAGACAAAGAACCTGTATAAACGCCACCATAACGATTTGCCCAGTGACTATTTGGCACAAACATTGCACAATCATCACCATTTGTAACTTTTACGGCAACTTTTTGTCTGACTTCGTAATTATTTTTTACAGATTTTATCTGATTAAATTCATCTTCTGTATAATCAATTACGCAAAGACCTGTTTTATCGGTAAATCTTTTTTCTGTGGTAATATCACCATTAATACCACGGTCACTAATATTCAAAAGCTGGATTTGAGCCCCTTCGACAGGCTTTCCATCAGAAAGATTTGTGACAAAAATGACCGCCCTGTTAATTCCAATTCTCGCAGTTACCCCCAAATTGGTAACCTGGATATTCATGACATTTTGTACCTGCTCTTGTAGCCAGGCGTTTTTTGACGGAACGTAATGGTCTTTTGAAATCTGGGCTTCAAATTTTACAAAACCGTAGCCACTTTCATTCAGATAAGGATCAAGGTCAATTTCTTCAAAATGGCGGAAGTCATCTTTTTGGGCGTCAATCTTAACTTCATAATCACCAATAGAAGAAAAATTATTGTTCAAAGGAAAATCTTTTTTAGAAAGAAGATATTTTGAACCTGAATTAATATTTTGATATTCAAAAAGGATTTTGTGTGGGAACTGGGCTTCCAACATCACAGATCCAGAATCAAGGAATTTTGCATAAGATGCTGGAGGCGAAACCGTAAAATCATACTGGGATTTTTCTTTTCCGTAATCAGAAGAAAAACGGTCGCCAATATGGTCATCAAAAGTCTGGCCGTAAATATCTTTTAATTTATCTTTATTGATTTTCAGATAGTGTTTTTCATTTTTATTAATAGGAAGATTAAAGATTTTTAAGGTCGAACCTTCCACCTGGTAATTTTTTTCTGTGATTTTGAAATCGAAATCAAAAGAAATTCCATCAGAAATCGTATTTTGGTCAACAGGAAGATTAAAGTTCAGGGAAATAGGATTTTGCTGGCCTTCGCTGGAAACTTCCGTCATTTTACTGACAGAATTCAAAACAAAAGGCTTTAATGTTTCGTATGATTTTTTTTGTTCCCCAAGCATAACGGAAACTTCTTTGCCGTAAGGAATGTCGCCAGTAATTTTTACGATAAAGGAGTTTGATTTTTTCTGACTTTCATCACACTGGACTTTTTCGTTGCTGTAAGGGAAAGTCTGAGTGTTATAATCCGGTTCAAGCTCAAAATCTCTGTTTTTATCATCAATTTTTACAGTCAAGGCGTCTTTTAAAATATCTTCCGTAACCTGGTAATTAAGCCTTACATAAAATTGTGAAGCATAATCTGGAATAATTCCAGTTTGCCAGCCGTAATAAAATTCACCATCGCCAATATAGCCGGCATAGAAATTTTTCATTTCCAGGTTGGCAGCCTTTGTTGTAAAAACATTTTGCCCGGCTAGTTTTGCCCCACTCAAGGCTTTTAAATCAGATTTTACAGAAATAGTGTATTTTTGGGCGGGATTTGCAGGTTCTGAGGATTCAAAAGCAAGCATTTTTGTGCTGTACCAGCGGAAATTTCCCTTTAGTTCAGGCTCAATTTTCATAACATCACCAGAATCAGAAGTGACATTTTGGGAAGGTTGATTAAGGGCAGATAAAGGTTGAACCGGCTGTGAAAAATAAACATAAAAAACAGGATTTTCACTTTCGGCAACGAGAACTTCCTGGGGTCCCCAATTTTCTATTGAAAAGGATTTTTTATCGGCCTGGGCAATTTCTTTTTTTAATTCGTCTTCATTTTGATTTTGGTCAGATTTATAGGCCTGGGGCTTTTTTGTAGAATATTTTGTTTTGTAAGAATCAAGTTTTCTAAGACCTGGAATTGCGTTTTCAGTTTTTTTAGAATTTGCAGCTTTTTTAGTTTTTGTTTTAGCTGATTTTGCATTTGATTTTTCAGGAGCATTTTCTAGCGATATAGGTGAATAATCGGGATTGAAAAAATCAATCATATCATCATAAGAAATACTACCCTTTTTGCTATCCTGATTTGAAACATCAGAAAGACTTTTTGTGACATCCTCACCAGCTGCCACAACTAAAGACTTTTTTCCAGATTTTTGATTTTTGCTTTGAGGATTTTCAGTTTTTTTTGCACAAGAAAAAATTCCGGCACAAAAAATCACTGTCATAAAAACCAAACTAACTTTTTCAACAAAACTTTTCATATTTAGCCCCTTAATTTTGAGAACCATTTTACCATAAAAATAACAATA
>CAZGDL010000148.1:0-2083 GCA_964525075.1 uncultured Treponema sp. | reverse complement strand
GCAAAAAAAATCTGATTGAGAGAAAAGCCCCTAAATGTTATAGTGTTCGTCCAACTATTAAAAATTATGCTGAATCTCGAAACCTTAAAAAAAGAACTAAATCCCCAACAATACAGGGCGGTCACAACGACCGACGGTGCGATTTTGATTATAGCGGGGGCTGGAAGCGGAAAAACCAGGGTTATCACTTTTAGAATTGCCCATATGCTGGACAAAGGCATTCCCCAGAGTCAGATTTTGGCCCTCACTTTTACAAACAAGGCAGCCAAGGAAATGGCCGACCGAATTAAGGAATTGACCCAGAAAAAACTGCAAAATCTTACCGTTTCGACATTCCACGCTTTTGGGGTTAGGGTTTTGAGGGCTGATATTCAGGAACTGGGCTACCGAGAAAATTTTAGTATTTATGATGAAACCGACAGAATTGCCCTTATCAAAGAATGTGGCAGGGAGTTGAAGTTTTCTCCGGACGCAATGGACATTTACCAAATCAGCAATCTGATTTCAAATATCAAAACTGGCCGAAAAAACTGGGATTCTATGAACGATATGTACCGGCCCCTTTACGAATCCTACCAGGAAGGCTTAAAACTTTACAATGCTGTTGATTTTGATGATTTGATTGTCCTGCCAATCAAACTTTTTAAGGAACATCCCGAAGTTCTGGCAAAATATCGCGACCGCTACAAGTATATTATGGTTGACGAATTTCAGGATACAAGTCACCAGCAGTATGAATTTATGCACCTGATGGCTGACAAAAATATTGCAGTTGTTGGGGATGATGATCAGTCTATTTATTCCTGGCGGGGAGCGGACTATCAGAATATTGTAAATTTTGAACACGATTTTGATGTGACAGAAATCCGCTTGGAACAAAATTACAGGTCTACCGGCACGATTTTGGAAGCGGCAAACGGAGTTATTTCTCACAACACAAACCGCAAAGACAAAAAACTCTGGTCTGGAAACGGGGCTGGCAAACCAATCGAAATTTTTATGCCGGAAAATGAAACGGACGAGGCGGATTTTATTGCAGAGTCGATTTTAGGGATTGCAGCGGAAGAAAAACGAAAATACGATGATTTTGGCGTTTTGATGAGGGCAAATACCCAAGGCCGTTTTATAGAAGAAGCATTTTTGCAAAATAATATTCCTTATACGATGAGTGGCGGAACATCATTTTTTGAACGCAAAGAGATTAAAGACGTTATTTCTTATTTGAGGATTATTTCTAATCATGATGATGACATCAACCTGCTGAGAATTATAAACTGCCCCAGAAGGGGAATTGGCCGGGCTGCAATCCAGCTTTTGAATGACGAAGCCCAACTCCAGGGCTGTACCATGTGGAATGCAATTATTTCCCTTATAAATCGCCAGGATTCCCCTGCCAGTGATGTTTTAAAAGAGGATTTGCAGGAATTTGTAAATCTGATTGAAAATCACAGGCAAAAACTTTTAAGTGGACGTGGACTTGCAGCAAAAGTACGCCAGTTGGTTGAAGATATAAATTACAAAGACCATTTGATAACAGAATTTTCCAAGAGCGAAAAAGCTGTCAGATTTAAGTTGATGAATATTGAAAGCCTTTTGAATTCCATGGATATTTGGGAAAACGATCCTGATAATTCAAATCCTAATCTTTTTAATTATTTAAATAGAATTACTCTTTTAAGCCGGGATAATGGAGATGATCCAAATGACAAAGGAAAAGTTAACCTTATGACAATTCATGCGTCTAAGGGGCTGGAATTTCCGGTTGTCTTTATTGCCGGGGCGGAAGAAGGCCTTATTCCACACGCCCGTTCTGTAGAAGAAAACGGGGGCGATGTGGAAGAAGAGCGCAGGCTTTTTTACGTTGCCATTACCAGGGCCAGAGACAAACTTTTTATTTCTGCCTGCCGAAAAAGGCGACGGGGGCAGATGGTTGCCGAAGCCGAGCCAAGTCGTTTTTTGGACGAAATTCCTTCCAACCTGGTAGAATACCACGAACCAAAACAACTTACCGAAGAAGAAACCGGCCAGATGTTCAGTGACTTTTTGTCCAGGTTGAAAGCAAAAGGCTAGCACAGGCGGATGA
>CAZGDL010000147.1:0-5045 GCA_964525075.1 uncultured Treponema sp. | reverse complement strand
GTTGCGGGGCAGGAGGTTGGGGAAAAGCAGGGGCGTAAGGTGAATAAATAAGGTAATGCTACTTTGCCCCGCTGGGTGGGTAGGCCGCAACGAAGTGCGGCCGCAGGGAGGGGCTCCTCCCTCCTAAAAATTAAATACTCGTCTTGAATGCTCTATGAAAATTTGTTATAATCTTGGAACATTTTTAGAGATATAAGGAGCTTTAAGAAAATGAGTAAGCAGACAATTAATGCTAAAACCCGTACAGCTACTGGTAAAACAGCTGCTAAAAATCTTCGCAAAGAAGGACGTATCCCTGCTGTTGTTTATAACGCAAAGGGCGAAGCAACTTCTATTGACGTAGATGAAGTAGAATTCAACAAGGTTTGGAGAACTATCACTCCAACTACATCTGTAACTTTGAATGTTGATGGAAAAGAATCTTTGGCTTTGATTAAAGATGTTGAATACAACATTCGTACAGACAAGGCTTTGCACGCTGACTTCTTTGTTCCAGAAACAGAAGAAAAATTGGTAATGAAGATTAAGATTCACTACACTGGAACTCCTGCTGGTGTTCTTCGTGGTGGTTTCAAAAAGGAACGCAACAACGAAATTAAAATTAAGGCTAAGATTGCTGATTTGCCAGAAACAATCACTGCTGACATTTCTAAAATCAATGTTAGTGAAGCACTCCGCGTAAAGGATTTGGATCTTGGAAAGAATGTTGAAGTTCTTACTCCAGCTGAACTTCCTTTGGTAACTGTTTCTCCAGCTCGTGGCTAATTTTACTTGCTTGTAGTATAATAAAGGCTGTCCTTTTAAGGGCGGCCTTTTTTTATGTCTGATTTTGAAGAAAATGTTTTACTAGGATTAAAAAGTTGCGTTGGGGAGGGGGCGTTCCGAGAGAAAATTTGCTCACCACTTGCAGAAAATGCACACCGGGAGGGGGGGCTGCAGAACTTGGCACTCCAGGGGGAGAAAAATCCCCTACGTCTTGGGGTGGCTGTTTCTGGTGGTGCTGATTCTGTTTCTCTTTTGATTTCCCTTTGCCATATTTTGTCTCCTTTGGGACTTACCCTTGAAGTTATCACAATAAATCACAATATCCGCCCTAAAGAAGAAACTGCCGGCGACGCTTTTTTTGTCCAATCTTTATGCCAAAAATTAAATGGCGATGGTTACAAGGTCAACTGTTCGGTGGTGGAGTTGCCACCGGGAGCGGTCGCTGACCTTGTCAAAAATCGTAAATCTGGGGTGGAAGAAGCTGCCAGGTTTTTGCGTTACCAGGCTTTTGACCGTTTTATTTTGGAAAAAAATCTGGATTTTTTGTGTCTGGCTCATAATCAGAATGATCAGATTGAAACTATGCTGATGAGATTTTTGCAGGGGGCTTCTGTGGAGGCTCTTGGGGGAATTGCCAGAGCCCGGGGAAAATATATTCGGCCTCTGCTGGGGATTAAAAGAAGCGAAATTGAGGATTATTTGACTGGGCGAAATATTTCATGGCGAACCGATAAGACGAATTTTGACGCCCAGTATCTGCGTAACAAAATCAGGTTAAAATTGCTGCCTTTTTTGGAGGAAAATTTTCCAGGCTTCCAGTCTGCCTTGCTAAAGGGGAGTGAGCGTTATTTTTGCGATGGGGATTTTATCAGAAAATCTGTTGAAGACTTTCCATTGGCTGTAAAAAATGATTGTGTCCAAATTTCTCTTTCCGATTTTAATGGCCTGGCTCAAAGTCAAAAAATCAGGGTGATTTTGAGGGCGGGAAATCTTTTGGGGGAGGAGGGGAGAATTCCTTATCAGTTTATAAAAGATTTTTTGAAGGGGCTGGAGGATTGCCTGAGAAGGAAAAATTCCCGGGGGCAGGAAAGGTCACTGGGGGCGGGAAATTGCTTGGGGTCGGGGCGTGAAAAATCCTTGGGGGCGGAAAATCACCTGGGGGGCGAAAATCCCCGGGGGCTGGAAAATCACCTGGGGCGGGGCTTTAGAAAAGTCTTTGGTCAGCTTGAAATTTCTTATGAAAAATCTTCCATTTTTGTTAAAAAGTTCTGTAAATCTCAAACTGATTTAGTTTTTTTTGATATAATTGAAGAAAGTGGACTTTTTCAGTTTCCTTTTGGCCAATTGATTGTTTATGAAAGTGAGTGCCAGGGTGAAAAATCTCTTTCGCTTTGCATCAACGGTCAGAATTTGCCATTAAAATTGCATTTTCCATTTATAGTCAGAAGCCCAAGGTTGGGGGACGAAATTGAAAGTGCAGATGGAAAAATGAAAAGTCTTTCTGATATTTTTAATGATTGGAAAGTTTCTGATGCTGATAAAAATCTCCTGCCTGTAATTCAGAATCTTGATTGTTCTGAGCAAAAAATTGTCTGTCTGGCTGGAAGTTTTTTAGGATATAAGGATTGGATTGTAAAATTATGAAAAAGTTTTTTGTTCTGTTATTTTCCCAAGTTTTTTTTACGATGATGATTTTTGGACAAACTTCCGTTCTCTCTTCTGGGCAAATTTCCGGCGGGGCAGGCGGTTCTGGCGGGGCTAGTGAAAAATCTTCCGCTTCTTCTGCAAATCACAATACCGCCCTGCGATGTTTAAAACTTGCCGAAAACTGCCTGGTTGGAAAAGACTGGACTAACGCCGAAAAACAGGCCGACCTGGCTTTGTCTTATGATGATTCTATTTCGGATTTGTACTACGTTAAAGCTGCTGCCTGGATTAATCAGGGGAAAAATAAGGCCCAGGTTCTGCCCCTCGTCGAAAAAGCCTTTGAAAAAGAAAATTGGCTTGGTTATAACAAAAATGGGGCAAGAATCCTTTATGCAGATTTACTTTCCGATACTGGACTTTACTCAGAATCTTTGTCCCTTTTGGATTCCACTCCTTTAATTTATTCTGCCGACGCGGAATTTATCCGCATAAAAAATTACTACAGAATGAACACCCAGGAGTCTGTCAACAATGCCCGCCTGAAATTAAACACTTCCCGCCGGGTCTATCCTTCAGATTCCCGTTTTCCCCGCATTTTCTTTATGTTTGAATATTTGTACATGAATTACGCTGAATTGCAGGACCGGCCTTATGAAATCCCGGAAATTGTGCAGACTGTGGCTAATTTTTATATCCAAAAACTCCCAGATTATTCTGATTCTGATACAGAATTGGAAATCCTGGCTACATTTTTTGCAAGTGGCGATGAACAAGTTCGTTTAACCAAGGCGATTGAGGCAAAAAGCAAGGTGGCTAATCCTCTGCTTTCTCTTTTGGCTTTAAAAACTGGTATTTATTCCGACTCCCAGGCTTATGATTCTTTTATGGAAGCTAGTGACAATGCAATTTCTCTCCGAAATCTGGAAACTTTGATTGCGAATTTGTCTGACGACCAGGTAAAAGAAAAGGCCCTGGAAAAACTTTTAAATTATGATGGCTCAATTTTTATTGACAACAATTTGGATTTGCAGGAAGAAATTGAAATTGAATATGAGACGGGGCGGCCTCAGTATATAAAATATGACCGGAATGATGATGGTGTGACCGATCTTTATGTGACCTGTGATTTTGGTTCTCCTCTTATGGTTTATTTTGAAGAAAATCGAGCGGAAGTTTTTTATGATAATTATCCTTCCGTTTCAAAAATTTCTTTTTTGACCGAAAAATTTGATTTTAATTTTTTGCATGATGAATATTATTTTTCGCCATTTGAATTAAAGGCAGATTCTATCATCAGTTTGCTGGGCCTGGATTTTTATATTCCGGATTTTGCAGGGGTTTTTGCTGAAAATGGCCAGCTACTTAGTCAGAAAATAAATCCTCCAAAGTCTGCCGATTTAATTACAAAAACTTCTTCTGTGGATTTGCCAATTATGGAACGTGAAAATGCGGTTGTAAAATATCAGGCGGTGGACGGCCAACTTGTTTATGCAAATTTTTACGAAAATGACAGGCGGTATGCTTATTGTGATTTTGGCCAGGATTATCCGATTTTCAGATATGTAGATTATGATAATGATGATTATTTTGAAACGATCGAGACTTATGATTTGCTTTCCGATGATGATGGTGACGATGGAGATGATGTAGATTCTACTTTGTATGATAAGGCTGTAATTCAGGGTGTCTTTTCTGCGGCCATTGGGGATGCAAAAGTTTATCTTAAAAAAGTGGCGATTGACCGTAACGGCAATACTTTTTATGAGTTCAGCCAGCAGTTTTTGGAAAAAGGTGGCAAAATCACTCTTTGGGATAATGATGATAACGGTGTCTGGGACTGTCAATATATCCGTTATCCTAAAAATGATGATGATTCTCTGATAGAAGAAACGATATTTTTTGATACAAACGGACTTCCACTAATCACTTTGACCCTGCTGGACGCAATTCCCGTCAAAATGATTTACAAAAATTCCGAAGTGATGATTTATGCAGGTCAAAACGACAATCTTTACTGGATTGAAGAGCTTGGCTCTGTGGAAATGGAAGATGAAATCCTGGACTTTGTAAAGGCCGGGGGTGGGCAGGCTGGGCTTGCTCAGGAAAATGACGGTCTTACCCAAAAAAGTCTTACTCAGGGGGCTATCAATCTTCTTGAATATGAGGGTACTCGAATTTCTGTGATTAAGGTTTCCGAAAATTATTATTGTAAAATTCTTCCAGATTCTGATATTGAAGATGTAGAAAATGTAGAAGATGATAATGCTGCTAGTGAAGAAAAAAATGAAATGTCCGGGGAGAAAAATTAATGATTCTTTCAAAAAATAAGTTATTTGCCACTTTAGTTTTTACATCATCATTATTTTTGTGCTCCTGCCTGTCTGTAAAACAGCCAAAATCTGTAGCCCAACCCTTAAATTATTCTGATGAAGATATTGTCAAAATCGAAGTTGAAAGAATAAATTCCATGATGGAAACCGAGCCGGTCAGGGCTTTGTGGCGGGCCCTGCTTTTGGGCCGGGAAGATGTCATCACCAGGGCAAAAACAAACCTTGAACTGCTTTTTCAAACAGCGATTGACGAAAAAGATTATCTGAACGCAAAAAAATATTACAAATCTCTGATTACTTCTG
>CAZGDL010000146.1:0-5111 GCA_964525075.1 uncultured Treponema sp. | reverse complement strand
AAATCTTTATTGTTTCATTCCTGTTTTTTGCAGTTCCGAGATGTTTCTTTTTTACCTCTGTAATTCCACATTCAAGAAAAACTGCGTGAAGCCTGTTAATTTCTTTTGTCCTGTCATTTTTCAGCTGCCTCAATTCTGTCAAAATCTGTCTGAGATTTTCTTCATGTTCAGTTGGAAGATTGACTGTCGGAAGTTCGTCGTTCGTAAACTTCTGGACAAGACGGGCAAGTTTTAAAGCATCTTCCTGATCATTCTTTTTTACAGAACGATAAATCAGTGCAATCTGGCTCGGATTCAAAAGCACGACCTCGCAGCCGACCTTTTTCTGAATTTCCTTTGCCATAACCATCGCAAGCGAGCAGACTTCAATCGCAACTCTGTCTGTAGGAAGTAGCTTTTCGTAGAGAGCTTTTCTTCCTGCCGGGGAAGTTTTTCCGTTCGTGCCGGTAACTTTTCCATTACTTGCGATAAACTTAATTTCGTAAGTCTTTTTTCCAAGGTCGATTCCTACAAATCTTTTCTTTGTCATTTCTTCTTCCATTTTCTGGCTCCTTTTTATAAAATGGAATCAGGAGTTAAACATCTGACTGGGTAAGTCATACTCCTATTCGCGGTCTGGAGGAAACGTCCCCCAGCCGCATTTATGTCGTACGACGGTCGGTTTAGATTAATCTTGTTTTCGAAGTAAGAGGCTACCCAAGCAACGTCTTCTCCATAGTTCAGGAGAACCTTCCGCCGACTCTCTGATTCCGTCAAATCAGAGTACCACATTTCAGATATTTATATCATGACATCTTGTTTCGGAATCTCATAAGGTAAAATAAATCCTCTCCCCTCTGACAAAATTCTAATCAGTTGTCATTTTCGTTTTTTTAATATATAACAAAGTCATTCAGAGGTAGCTGTATGTCTTCAAACATTTCAAAGAGAACAGATTACATTTCCTGGGACGAATATTTTATGGGAGTTGCTCATCTTGCCAGCTTCCGCTCAAAAGACCCAAATTCCCAAGTCGGAGCCTGCATAGTTGGCCAGGACAACAAAATCCTTTCAATGGGCTATAACGGTTTTCCCCGCGGTTGCTCCGACGATGACTTTCCCTGGGCCCGCGAAGGCGACACCCTCGAAACAAAATACGCCTACGTAACCCACAGCGAACTAAACGCAATTTTAAACTACCGTGGCGGTTCTCTCGAAGGTTGCAAAATCTACGTTACACTTTTTCCTTGCAACGAATGTGCAAAAGCAATCATTCAGTCAGGAATAAAAACCGTAGTTTATGCAAACAACAAATACGAAGGCACCGCTTCCGTAGAAGCATCCAAAAAACTTATGAACGCAGCAGGAGTCAGATATTATCAGTACCAACCAACAGGCAGAAAGTTGGAAATTAACGTGTAATGTTTGAAAATTCTATAATTGAAACTAGACTCTTAAAGCCTGGCAAAGTTCGCCACTTTACAAAAAATTTTTTATTAGTTCTTTTTCTGTCATTTATTTTCTGGGGTTGTAAAACAACATCAGCCCTAGAACAACACGGCATCACACCAGAAAATCCCTACATCATTGAAGAAGAATTAGATTTTGAAGAAGTTGATGAACCTTACAAGTACGTATTTTTCAGACTCTACAATCCTGTTTATTCAAATCCTTTTTACATCGCAAATCTTTTAAAATTTGGACTAAAAGCAACCCAAATAAGTAATCTGCAAGTAAGCCACGCATCAATCAATTTTTCCCTTGATGATAATTTCTGGGGATTAGCCCTGAACAGCCCTCAAAATTATTTATCACAAGAAACCTGTACAGACACTTCCACAAACGAATTTATGGCCAGGTGCAATCCCTACGAATCAGAACAAACAACCTATGCAATTCGTGTAAAAGCCGAAGAATACGAAAATATAAAAGCAGAACTCGAAGAATACGCCCAACTAAAAGATATTCGCTACAAAACTTCAATTAATTTCAAATTTGCCGTATTCAGTGTAGAACGAAAATTCTTTACCCCAAAAAGCCAACAAAGTTTTGGCAATATAAAATATCACCAGGACACAGAAAAAGACCGCCTAGAATTTGATCCAAATTACACCGAAAATGATTTTGTCTGCTCAACCTTCATCGCCTACCTTTTGAACAAAAATGTAGCTTCCGTAAATCAGTATTTTAATGAACACAACGTCAATTACAGATATGTAAACGTTTGCGATATTCCAGATATTCCTGGCGTAACAAAACTCTTTTATTCAAGCTGGGATAATTACACCCTAGCAGCCCAAGCCTTCGTCGATCAAAACGAAGAATTCCGCGAATATTTTAAATAAACCAACATAAGCACGTCATTCCGAATTCGTTTCAAAATCTCACAAAAACACCTCATTCAAAACTCGTTTTGGAATCCCAGACTCACCGTCATTCCGAACTTGTTTCGGAATCTCATAAGATAATAGAGTATATTCAGGCAATAATTTTTAAAACTTTCCCTTTATCATAATTTTCACCTTGACAAATGCCATAAATTTATTAAATTCTAAGTAGATTTGACTTAAAATCACTTATTTTGGAGGTATATTATGATGAATGTAAGTGTAAGAATGGACAATGAAACAAAAAAGGAATTTGAAAAATTTTGCAAAGACGTAGGACTCTCAATTTCCGGCGCTTTCAATATTTTTGCCAAAAAAGTAATTCACGAACGCCGCATTCCATTTGAAATTTCGTCAGAAGATCCTTTTTACAGCGAAGAAAATCAAAAACTTCTAGAAAAAAGAATTTCCGATATGGAAAAAGGTATTAACTGTTCAGAACACGAATTAATAGAGGCGTAATTATGAAAAAAATATGGCATGATCAAGCATGGGAAGATTATCTCACCCTGCAAAACGATAAAAAACTTCCGTCGCATTGACGATTACAACCGAATAGTCTACAAAATTGAAAATGACATTATAGAAATCGTCCAGTGCGGAACACACTATCACAATTAATCGGATTTTTTGTATCTCAAAAAAACTTTCATCCCCCTTAAATCCCACACCAAAAAATTCATTATATCTTTTTTACCCAATATCTGTTAAAATCTTCTATCTTATTTTCAAATATAGAGGGGAAATTATATGGCAATGAGATTAGTTACGCGTTCAGATTTTGACGGATTAGCTTGTGGAGCATTGTTGCTCGAAGCTGGAATTGTTGATCACTGGAAATTCGCCCATCCAAAAGACTTGCAGGACGGCTTAGTTCAAATTGATGAAAATGACTGCCTGGCAAATGTACCTTTTGTTCCAGGTTGCGGACTTTGGTTCGATCATCATTCTTCTGAATTCGAAAGACAGGAACTCAAAGGAAAATACAAAGGCGAAAGTCGTATCACACCTTCCTGTGCAAGAATCATTTATGAATATTACGGTGGCAAAGAAAGATTTCCAAATTTTGATGACATCATGACCGCCGTTGATAAAGTAGATTCAGGAAATCTTACAATTGACGAAATCCAAAATCCTCAGGGTTGGATTTTAGTAGGTTTCCTTATGGATCCACGAACAGGACTTGGCCGCTGGCGAGAATTCACAATTCCAAATTATGCATTAATGGAAAAACTGATGGTTGCCTGCAGGGACAAATCAACAGCCGAAATTCTTGAAATGCCAGATGTCAAAGAAAGAATTGAAGTTTATAACGAACAAACTGAAAAGTTTAAAGAAATGGTTAAAGCCCATACAAATGTTGAGGGTAATTTAATTATTTCAGATTTGCGTGGCGTTGATCCAATCTACACTGGAAACCGCTTTATGATTTACAGTATGTACCCAGAGCAAAATATTTCAGCCTGGATTGTAAGTGGAC
The DNA here is from genome assembly GCA_964525075.1 of uncultured Treponema sp. Lineage (GTDB taxonomy): Bacteria > Spirochaetota > Spirochaetia > Treponematales > Treponemataceae > Treponema_D. Next base: position 1,265 of record CAZGDL010000146.1, on the reverse strand, counting down.
GCGGTGGCCAAGGCTGCTCTGCAGCTGTCGGATACAGCATTTTGAATAAAACTTCAAAAGTAAATGTTGGTAGTCTGATGCTTAAATACGGTGGCGGTGGACACGAAAAAGTTGGAACATGCCAGTTCTCAAACGAGAATATGGAATCCGATCTTCCAAAAATGCTGAACGAATTAAAAACTTTAGCAAACCAATAAATCTTAATATTTCTTAGTCAGACAAAAAAAATGAAAAACAAAGCATTCTTTGAAGGTCTCCGTGATGGTTTACCTATTGGACTTGGATACTTTGCTGTAGCATTTTCTCTTGGCATTGTAGCACGCAATGCCGGATTAAATGCTCTACAAGGATTTGTAGCAAGTTTTCTGAATGTAGCCTCTGCTGGAGAATACGCACTTTTTACATCAATTCAAGCAAAAGCAACTTACCTTGAAATCGCAGTTATCACACTTGTAGTAAACGCTCGTTATTTATTGATGAGTTGTTCTCTTGCTCAAAAGTTTGATCCTAAAACCCCTCTAATTCATAGATTTTTAGTAGGATTTGGAATTACCGACGAAATCTTTGGAATTACAATTGCCCGCCCAAATTACATCAATCCTGTGTACAATTATGGTGCAATACTAATTTCAGTTCCCCTCTGGAGCATTGGCACATCACTAGGAATTATTGCCGGAAACTTTTTGCCAACAAGAGTCGTAAGTGCCCTATCCGTAGCACTTTATGGAATGTTTATTGCAATTATAGTTCCACCAGCAAAAAAGAATCTTACAATTATGATTGCAGTAATCGTAAGTTTTATTGCAAGTTTTTTATGTACAATTCTTCCAGTCATAAAAGATTTTTCCAGCGGAACAAGAACAATTATTCTCACAGTAGTAATTTCATCAATCGTTGCAATTATTAAACCAATTAAAGATGAAAATAATCAGGAGGTAAAATAATGTCAGGTAATGCATATATTTCTATTTTGACAGCTTTTGCCGTTTCTTATCTGATTAGAGTTTTACCACTCACATTAATCAGAAAACCAATACAAAACACATTTATAAAATCTTTTTTATATTACGTTCCTTATGTAACACTTTCTGTAATGACGTTTCCAGCTATCATAGAAGCAACACAGTCTCCTATTTCAGGAATTGCAGCTTTGGTAATTGGAATTATACTTTCATTCTTTGGTGCGGGATTATTTCCAGTAGCCTGTGCATGCTGTGCTATTGTTTTTGTTGCAGAACTATTTTTATAATGGGAGCCTCTAAAAA
>CAZGDL010000145.1:3428-5124 GCA_964525075.1 uncultured Treponema sp. | reverse complement strand
AACAACAAAAAGCTATTGTGAAATAACTACAAAAGCCGTTGATGAAGGTATTAAAGTTACAATAAAGATGCTTGAAAATGTTTACTTCAAAGATAATTGTGTGACAGAAAATACTACAGGTTTAACTTGGAGTTATGGTAGCAAAGATAGTGATTTGTTTACAGACGGAATCTATTCATTTGTCTTCCCATTCACAGAAAGCGGTAAAGAATATAGTTTCAAAATTGCAGGATGGGTTGTTGATAAAACAACTGGTGTCGTATTAAATAATGTTTGGTACGATGAAACTTTAAGTACTTGTACAGCAACGACTACAACAGATGCAGGCAGATGGTATGCAAATAACATGGATTATTTTACAAATTATAATGTTGATTGTGGTTACAATACTGAAACACAAAAATTTGAAGTTTACAGATTATTTAAACAGCTTGATGGTATAACAGATGCCGATGCTCAAAAGGCTAAAGTAAAAAATATCATGAAATCTGTTATAAATGCAAAACCTGATTCTGTTGCTAAAGTTTCTGCATATTTTTCTACAGTTTTCGGTGATGTTAACTGGGATAATTCTACAAAATGGGTAGGCGATGGAGAAAAAGAATTATCTTATGATGAATCTACAACTTATGAACAGAAAGAAACTGTATCTATTGGAGATTGGTATATTTCTTCAGGTTCCGATTATAGTGCTTCCGTTAAAAAATTGTGTGAGCAACCATTTAATGGAAGATACGGAACTCATCATAACTACAAAATTTACCTTACTTCTGAAGAAACATGGTCTACATCAAGTTATCATTCCTTACAGAAATACTACTACGTAGAAAAAACTGGTACTGGTACAAAATATGCCACAAAAGCAGCAACTAGAGTTTTGCATGCTGTATATGATAAAGATTTGAGCCAGTGGCAAGCAAACAGCAGATATTTAGTTAAAGATGATGAAACTAAAGACGTTGACGCAAACACAACTTTGAAAGAACTTGCAAAATCATACGACGGATACGAAGCAGAAACTTTAATCCAAACAGATAATTATCTGGCAGTTCTCTACAAAGCCGTAGAAACAACAGAAACAACTACTACAAACTAGTTCTTCTAGCCCCGAAAGTAAGACAAAAATCTACTTTCGGGGCTTTTTTTTCCGCTCGCTTGTAGAGAGAAAAAAAATTCACTAAAATATTAAACATGAGTACAAATAAAGATTTATGTCCTTGTGGTTCAGGAAAAAAATACGGCGAATGCTGCGAACCAATTATCAAAGGAACTATTAAAGCTCCTACTGCCGAAGCTTGTATGCGTGCCCGCTATTCATCATACGTTAAGCACGAAATTGATTACATTATTAAATCTTGCGAAGAAGGCGAAGGAATCGGCGAAGTTGACCGAAAAGCTACAGAAGATTGGAGTAATCAGTCTACTTGGAATGGGCTTCAGATTTTGCGTACAGAAAAAGGCGAAAAAGATGATGAACAGATTGTAGAATTTACTGCTGATTATACTCTCCACAATATGCACGATGTTCACCACGAAATTTCTTTATTCAGAAATATTGATGGCGACTGGAAATATGTTGCAGGAAACGTAATTCCAACGACTATTAAACGCGTTGGGGCTAAAGTTGGTCGTAACGATCCTTGTCCTTGCGGTTCTGGAAAAAAATATAAACAGTGCTGCGGACGTTAGGAAAAAT
>CAZGDL010000145.1:0-3328 GCA_964525075.1 uncultured Treponema sp. | reverse complement strand
CACCTCCCTCACCGTCGTGATTTTGGACAAAGTCACCGACCCTCACAACGTCGGAGCCATTATCCGTTCCTGCGACCAGTTCGGAGCTAGCCTTGTGATTTTGCCGGAACACAACAGTGCCAGCGACATCGAAGGAAACGAAGTGATTGGCCGGACAAGTGCAGGTGCGTCTGCCTGGGTTCCAGTTGCCATTGTAAATAACCTTGTCAGGGCGGTAGAAAAACTGAAAGCCGCAGGATTTTGGATTTATGGGGCAGACGCGGGTGGCGAAACTCTGGGCAAAATTGATTTCCCAAAAAAGACCTGTATAATTATGGGAAGCGAAGGAACTGGCATTTCCCAGCTTTTGGAAAAACAGTGTGATTCAATCGTTTCAATCCCAACTTGTGGAAAAATTGATTCGTTGAATGTTTCTGTTGCTGCTGGGGTTCTTTTATATGAATTATATCGTCGACAAAATTGACAAAAAGTGTCATAATGTAAAGTAGGATAAAAATCATACTAAAAAATAAAAAATGTGAGAGGTGAATATGTCTAGACAAGATGATGTTGCTGCAAAAGCAGTTCGCAAATCAACTTTAAAATCACTCAAAGAAAAAAAACAGGCTCGTCTTCATCAGCTTAAAGAAGATTACGAAAAAGCCGTTCAAGAAGTGAACATTCAATATGCGGAAGATCCTGAACGCTTAAAGGCAAAATATGCTGCCGAAAATTACGCCAAAAACGAAAAACGCCAGAAAAGGGCTGCAAAAAAAGTTGAAGCCGAAAAAAAACTGATTGAATCAGAATTAAAAGTTCGCCGCCTAACCCTGGGCGAAGAAATTGCCTCCTCGATTGTGCAAGGAATTGGAGCCTGCCTTTTTATAGCTGGAACTGCCATTTTGGACACAATCGCTATCAGCAAGGCCCAAAATTATATCAGCACAACAACGGTTTTTTATTCACTTTTTGGTGCTTCAATGATTTTGATGTATGTTTCTTCGCTTTTGCAACACGCCCTCCCAAATTTTACAGCAAAAACAGTTTTCAACCGTCTGTCCCACATCTGGACATTTTTAATCATTGGATTTTGTTATTCCGCCTACACAATCACAAAAATGCAGAACGTTGGAGGCTGGGTACTTTTTGGAATTGTCTGGGCTTTGATTTTGACCGGAATTTTGTTCTACGCAATTGCCGGCCGAAAATTTGAAAAATTGAATACAGTTCTTTACATAATCGCAGGATTTTCGGGAATTGTAGTTGCAAAAAATCTTTTCCAGGTGCTTTCGACAAAAAGTTTTTCAATGCTGATTGCTGGAGGAGTTTTCTACATCGTGGGAATTGTTTTCTACAACATCAGAAAAGTAAAATATATGCATTTTATCGGTAATGCAATAATGCTGGTGGGAAGCGTCTATATCTTCCTTTCAATGTTTTATATCAACTAACCCACAAAAAATCACAAATCACAAAAATCACAAAAAAGATTTCTAATTGTGCAAAATCTTCTATATCATTAAAATATAGAAGATTTTTTATTTTAAGGTAGTTATCTATGGAAAACTCAAAACGAACAGTAACTTGCGGCGAACTTACAAAAGCAGACGTCGGCAAGAAAGTAGTATTAAATGGTTGGGTAAGCCGCACTCGCGATTTGGGCGGACTTGTATTTATTCGTCTACGCGACCGCTACGGTATTACTCAGGTTACAGTTGGTGATAAAGCCAGCGACAAAGTAAAGCAAATCGCAACATCACTGAAATCAGAATATTGTATTGCAGTCGAAGGAACAGTTGTAGCCCGAGCTGATAAAGATATTAACAAAGAAATGACAACCGGCGAAATTGAAGTCGAAGCTGATGACATTGAAATCTTTACAACATCACAGGAATTGCCATTTTCGATTGAAGAAGTTCGCCAGAAAGACGGCTCTCTCGTAATTCCTAACGAAGACTTGCGACTTAAATATCGTTACCTGGACTTGCGTCGCGATCCAATGCAGCACAACATCATCCTCCGTTCACAGGTAACTTTTGCTACCCGCGAATACCTTACATCAAAAGGATTTTTGGAAATTGAAACACCAACTTTTATCAAATCTACACCAGAAGGTGCCCGCGACTATTTAGTTCCTTCCCGCGTTCACCCAGGAAAATTCTATTCACTTCCTCAGTCTCCACAGCTTTACAAACAGCTTTTGATGGTTTCTGGATTTGACAAATATTTCCAGATTGCCCGCTGTTACCGTGATGAAGATGCCCGCGGCGACCGCCAGCCAGAATTCACCCAGATTGATATGGAAATGTCATTCACAAACCGCGAAGAAGTTCTTTCTACAACCGAAGGAATGATGGGCTACATTTTCAAAAAGACTTTGAATGTCGATTTGCCAGCCAAATTTGACCGCCTTTCTTGGGAAGATGCTTTTGACTACTACGGTTCAGATAAACCTGATTTGCGTTTTGATATGAAGATGCAAGACGCAACTTTTATGGCAAGCCTTTCAGATTTCAACGCATTTAAAGCCGGTGCCGAAAATGCAGGCAGAGATATTCAGCGTCATAAACGAAGCGGCCTCAAGGCTCTTGTAGTAAAAAATGCAGCAGATAAATACAGCCGTAAACACATCGAAGCCCTGGAAGCCGTTGCAAAAACTTACAAGGCAAAAGGCTTAGCTTGGATGAAAGTTGATGCAGAAGGAAAATTTGAAGGCGGAATTTCCAAATTCTACGCAGGCAAAGAAGCCGAAATCTGTTCAAAACTTGGAGCAGAAAAAAATGACCTTCTTTTGTTTGTAAGCGATTCAGACTGGCAGACAGCATGTACAGCTCTGGGTGCAGTCCGCAAGCAACTTGGAAAAGACCTCAACCTTTATAATCCAAACGACGAATTCCATTTCTGCTGGATTGTAGACTTCCCATATTTTGCCTGGAACGAAGAAGAAAACAAGTGGGAAACAGAACACCATATGTTCACCCTTCCACAAAAACAGTATTGGGATACCCTGGAAAGTGACCCGGGTGCCGTAAAAGGCGATCTTTACGACTTAGTTTTGAATGGCTACGAACTGGCTTCCGGCTCAATGCGTATCAACGATCCAGCCCTCCAGCAGCGAATTTTCAAAATTGTAGGATACAGCCAGGAACGTGCCGACAAAGCATTTGGTTTCCTTGTTCAGGCCTTCAAGTTCGGTGCTCCACCACACGGAGGCATTGCCCCAGGTCTTGACCGCCTCATCATGCTGATGTGCCACGAAGAATCCATCCACGAAGTAATCGCCTTCCCAAAAAATAATCTGGCAATGTCGCCAATGGACGATTGTCCTAGTTATGTTGAAGATAAACAG
>CAZGDL010000144.1:0-5207 GCA_964525075.1 uncultured Treponema sp. | reverse complement strand
CCCGCTTTGATAAATCAGAAAAATGCGATGTTTGGATTTCGATGTCAAAACACCGTCCACTTCCATCTTTGACGTAAACGTCGAATCTTGCTCCTTTGCTCAGATAATTCGGCTTGCAGTCTTTTTGTGCGGATGACAATTCCACCCTGTCAATTTGAATGTTGAGCAGAAGCTCAAGCAGTTCTTTTGTAAAATCCAGATTCTTTTCCAAGACTTTACAGAAAATAAAATCGTCGGCGAAAGTCAACTTTTCCCACGCTTCAGCCGGTGAAAGTTTGTGTTTTTCAGGCATTCTACGCCCTCCTTACTATAGTTTTCCAGGGAAAAATTCCCCTACTATAGTAATTGACGTAAAATGCGTTTTTCGGAAATGAAAATTGATAAAATTTTGTTATATTTAATATTCTGCGGTAGGCTATGGAGCCAACCGGACCGCCCATCAAAAAAAAACGCCCCCTACACTTCCGTGCCTGCTCCGTGACTGTTTCACTGTGGCTTACCACCTACGCTACAACGCCACTGGGCAGGCAGAATGGGAAGAACAGTTCATTAGTTCTGTATAGAAGATGTGCAGACTATGCGAAAGCCATGTTTTGAATCACGTAAGTTGGCTTTCTCGATACTCCCACCCATGCCATAGTCAATGAAGCTTCCTCCGTAGCGATAGCGGGCGTCTTTGTCTTTACTGTAGCTGCCACCGAAATTGATACTTCGACAGGAATCCCAGACCCACTCCTCGACGTTGCCAAACATATCATACAGACCGTAAGCATTTAGCTTCTTCTGTGCGACTGGATGTGTTTTATTATCACTGTTGCCATCATACCAGCCAACTTCATCCCTATTATCACTACCGGGATACTTGTAATTCTCACCTCCTTGTTCTGCATACCACCATTCTTCTTTAGTTGGAAGCCTAAAACCAGAAGCATTTACATTTTTCTCAATATCACGATCATCTATCCAATTGTAATTATGAGGATAGTAATTCCATTTTGTAACATCAGTTTTTCCTGACACGGAATAAACAGGTTCTAATCCAAATTTTTCACTCATCTTATTGCAAAAATAAATTGCATCATACCAACTCACACTTTCTACTGGTAAATCGACACCTTTAAAACTACTTGGATTTCGTTCCATTACAAACTTATACAATTTCTGAGTTACCTCAGTATTGAGCATTTTGATATTCATTCCTGGTATTTCTACCATTTCAATTTTAGGAATACTTTCCTTAGAATCCGTAATGGAAGACTTGCAGACCAACCGAAAGCCAATGGTGTTGTAACCTTTGTTGGTGTTTTTGGAATCTCTGCCACCGTACCCGTTGTAGAAGCCGTCTTTTGTAACGGAATCGTAGTTGTCACCGCAAACTCTGTGTTCAGAACCGTTATCGAGAAACCAGGGATCCCAGAGCCACTCACTAACGTTACCGCCCATATCATACAGTCCATAACTGTTTGCTTTTTTCTGTGCAACTGAATGTGTTTTATACTGACTGTTATCTTTATACCAGCCGACCTCATCATGTTTTTCACCGCCAGGAAATGTATGATCTTCGAATCCACCTGCTGCATACATCCATTCTTCCTCAGTTGGAAGTCGATATCCAGAAGCTTTGAAATTACAAGTAAAATCCTTATTGAATTGTCCCCATTTACCAGCTTTTTTTACCCACTCTCCAGTTTTTTCTTTCAAAAACTTCCATCTTGAAACTTCCGTACTTCCTTTATATGAATAGCAAGGCACTAAGTTTTGTTTTTTGCTTAGCTTATTACAAAAAACTACACAATCAAACCAACTCACACTTTCTACAGGCAAATCATTGCCTTTGCTAGAACTTGGATTTTCTCCCATTACCGCTTCGTACAGTTCCTGAGTTACCTCAGTTTTGAGCATTTTGATATTTTTCCAAGGTATTTCAACAAAATCGCTGTTAGAAATATTTACAGGGGTATCATCTGTACAACTTATAAAACTCACAGCCATAACAAATGTCATGACTGCCACCATAATTTTTTTCATTTTTTTCCTCCTTTTGAAAAAAAACTATTTTTTTATTTTCGATTCGTCACTTCTGTGTCTGCTCCGTGGATGTTCTGTTAAGGCTTACCGCCTAGGCTATGCAGACGCTGGGCAGGCAGTGTGGGGAGTGCAGTTCGTTAGTTCTGTGAAGAAGTTGTGCGGGCTAGGCGAAAGCCAGACGACCCACCATATTCATAGGATTTATAGGCCGCGCCAGAGCCACACCATTCCAAGTCGCAGTAGCTGCTGCTATCGGCATAGTCGCCACCAGGGATAAGGCGACTGTAGCAAAACAACACTCTGACATCCCAAACCCACTCCTTAACGTTACCTGACATATCGTATAAGCCATATCTGTTAGGTTTCTTCTGTGCTACTGGATGGGGGCCACCATCACTGTTTTCTTCATACCAGCCTACTTCATCAAAGTTATCACTTCCGGCATACTTGTAATTCTCGCCTCCTTTTGCTGCATACAGCCATTCTTCTAGAGTTGGTAGACGATAGCCTGTAGCATTAAAATTACAAACAAAATCCTTATTGAATTTTTTCCACTTTCCTTCAGACCAGTTTTCAGTTTTTTCTTTCAAAAATTTCCACGTTGAAAAATCCGTATCCCCTTTGTATGAATAGCAAGGCTCCAAATTTTGTTTTTCACTTAACTTATTACAAAAAACTACGCAATCAAACCAGCTCACTCCTACTACAGGCAAGTAACTACCTTTGGGAAAACTTGGATTTTCTCCCGTAACAGACTCATACAGTTTTTGAGTTACTTCTGTCGCTGCAATAGAATAATTCTTTAATGGTATGCTTTGTAACTTTGTTTCAAATTTTTCGGCTTGTTTTTTTGCTAAAGTTATTCTCTTTGCTTCTGTAGTAAGTCTGTATTTCGCCATCAGATAGTCATAGTCACTCACTGAAGTTAAAGCCGGAGAAAAAACAACAAGTGCTATAAAAATCAAAAATATTTTTTTTAGTTTCATTGATGTTTACTCCTTGCTATTTGTTTTGAATAAAAACTCAAGCCAGTTTTTATCACCTGTCATACGATTTTTATCTACAGGCTGTACATGGAAACGCTTTTCTTCTTTACTTGAAAGTCCGAGTATTTTTACAACATCTGATTTTTCGCTTTCGCTAATATCTTTACCGTCTTCAGAATATTTGAAATAGTAAATTTCAGTTTTTTCATCATTTTCTAGTAAAGATTTAAACATTCCATTCAAAAGATTATCATCTTTATTTAACCCAAAGCCGATAATTGCAATTTTTGAGCACTTCTTCAATTGACAAAATGCATCTGAATATAGCTTTACTACATCAAAATACATAATTGGCTTCATATTAACTTGAGGGAAAATAAAGGGTACATAGATTTTATTTTCATTAGGATTATTTTCAGAATGGAGTTCTTTTTTTAAGGATTTTTCTTTCAGATCAAAAAATGAATCAAGTTCACCATTTAGGTGGAAAATTTCTTTTTTCTCCAATACCTTCTCTGCAATTTTTGAATAGTTTGAAGAACATACAACATAATCATTTTTCAAACTACTTTTAATATCTTTATAGTAGGATTCTATATCCGAAATATTTGTGATTTTATTTTCTCCATTAAGGATAACCTGCCTCATCACAAATAAAAGTGAAACAATTTTTTTAAACTGAGTTTTATTACGCTCTGGATAAAAAGCAGCATCAAATTTTTCAAATAACTTTTGATAATCAATACAAGCATTTAAAATATCGTTTGTAAGATTTTCAAGTTCAAGATATTCACCTTCCAGCTTAATTGCATTTTCTCCATCTTGTTTGCCAAAAACTTCATCTGAAAAATTTAAAATAAAACTTTTATTCGTTTGAAAAAAATCCATAGAAGAATTTACCCATCTATCCGAGAAACAATCTTTTACTTTACTATTAAGTTGATTTTTTAAACTGTTTCCACACAAAAAAAGAGAAAGATCAATATTAAATTGTATAAGAACTTCAATTTTATTCTTTTTCTCTAACTCCTTTTTTTCTTTATTTTTTTTGTTATAATCATCTGGAAAATCTTTTCCAAATTTGTCGATTGACTTTTTTAATACTGAAAATTTTGGCAAATCAACATTATCAAAGTTATCGAACAAAACAGTATCATTTGTATCGCTATCTTTTATTTTTTTAATAATTTCTTCTTTACGATTTTGAACCATTGATTCAAGAATTTCTTGAAGATCTTCTTTTGAAACTTTTGAGAAGGCTTCTTTTTTACCTTTTTCATTTTTTACAAAATATTCAAACTCAGACTTTGCTGGAGTCAATATTTCTTCATTCTGCTTTAAAACCTTAAATGCAAATTCAGCACCAGAAGGCAATCCATAATAAATTTCAGCCCCTGCACCAAAAAAGAATCCTACTTTTTCTTTATTTTCTTCCTCCATAATATTTTCTCCTAAATAATTTAATTTCCTTGGCATTGACAAAACTCTCTTCCGCACTCCGCGCCCGCTCCGTGGCTGTTCCGCTATGGCTTACCGCCTACGCTACACCGCCACGTCGCAGGCACTGCTCCAATTTTGCCCGCTATTTTATTGCAGAAGTGGGATAAACCAGGCGAAAACCAACGTTTTGGTGAAGGTAGTCACTCCAGTCATTTTCCTTATAGACACTCGCATTGCAACTATACACATAGCCCACCTCGCAGTAGTCGGCATTGACACCGTAGTCACCACCGCAGGTAGGATAATCAGTGTGGACATGGTATTTATTATTCTCGTAATCCTCCTCGGCCCACTCACAGACGTTGCCTGACATATCATACAGACCGTAGCCGTTTGGCTTCTTCTGTGCTACTGGATGAATTCTACTATCACTGTTATCCCTAGACCAGCCAACTTCATCTAGGTTATCACTACCGGCATATTTGTAGTCTTCACCTCCTTTTGCTGCATATCTCCATTCTTCTACTGTTGGTAGTCTAAAACCGGAAGCAGTCGTATTTCGTTTTATTTCAGTACTTCTTATTGAATTACCCTGATGTGGACTGTATCCCCATTTTGAAACATCTGCTTCACCATTTACGTAATAAACCTCCTCTACCCCCAATATTTCACTCAACTTATTACAAAAATAGATAGCATCATACCAACTCACCCTTTCTACTGGTAAATTTCCCCCTTTCTGCTTACTTGGAT
>CAZGDL010000143.1:0-5226 GCA_964525075.1 uncultured Treponema sp. | reverse complement strand
TTTACAAAATCAATTTATAAAATCCAACAAATAGGTCTGTGTAATCAAAACAAATGGGATTGCAAAAAGATGGCTGTCAAAACGATCCAAAACGCCACCGTGACCTGGGAAAATTGAGCCAAAGTCTTTTACTCCGCAAATCCTCTTTATTACCGACATGGAAAGGTCGCCCAACTGGCTCAAAGCTGAAGCTGCCAGGGTTACAATCACAAGGGGATAATACATAACTGTAATATTTCCAAGGTGCTCTTCCAGCATCGCAATCAGCACTATAAAAACTAGTGCCGAAAGTGTGCCACCAAAAGAACCTTCCCAGGTCTTTTTGGGGCTTACGGTCGGGGCCATTTTGTGTTTTCCGAGCAATTTTCCCCAGACAAATGCAAAAGAATCCGTCAAAACGCTGACCAAAATCCCAAAAGCCAGGTAATAAAAGCCCTGGTTTACCAATCTAAGTTCTTTTAGCGACTGGAAAAAATAAAGAATTACCATGGCAATCAAAAAGGCTTGAAATTTGGAATCGAGGGTAAAGCGTTTGTGGGTAATCATCAGGGTAAAAAAGAAAAGTACAATTACTGGGTAAATAAATACCAGCAAAAATGTATATTTTGGGATGCGGATGCAGGAAACAGCAACTACGATAATCTCCGTAATCACTATAAAAGGAATGTCTTTTCCGAAGCCCATCACGTTGTAAATTTCGTATACGGCGAGGCTTGCAAGAAAAATCACAAGGGCAATCATGACGACTGGGTGTTCTGATAAAAGCAAAACCAGTCCCGAAAAAATTGTCAGTAAAATAACGGTTGTAATTCTCTGTGCAAGTTCGTTGTACTTCATTTTATTCTCCAGTTTGAGTTTGATTTTGCTGATTTGAAGATGATGAGTCATCATCAGCTTTATCTTCTTTATCCTTGTGCTTCAAAAAATAGAATTTTCTTTCTGTGCCACTTGCCAGGCGTTTGATATTTTCTTTGTGGCGGAATGTCGTAAAAGCGGTGCAGCAGGCAAACAAAATTGTCGGCCAGATTGAAACTCCCAAAAATGGCAAAACTACAACGCCCGCAATCTGAGAAATAATCGTAGAAAGCGACATATAATGGGTGAGTAAAAGCAAAATAGCAAGAAGGATAAAAGAAAAAAGTCCGGCTTTCCAGTTAATCAAAAAGAGGGTAGAAATGCAGACCAAAAAAGCCTTGCCCCCCTTAAATTTGTACCAAACTGGATAAGCGTGACCGAACATTGCAAAAAGTCCTGTCCAGGCAATGCCCACCAACCTGAAATTTTCGCCCAAAACTTTTGTAAAAAGCCAGCCAAAAATCAGTTCAATGATGATTGCCTTACTGATGTCCAAAATAAAAACCAGCCAGGCCCATTTCATACCGTAGCAGCGTTTGAAATTTGTAAAGCCAGGATTTCCGCTACCTTTTGGATTATTTCTGACATCTTCTTTGTAAATCAGATGGGAAAAAATAATGGCAGGGTTCAAGCCCGAAATCAGATAGGCTGCCAGGGCGGCAATAATAAAAATTGCAATATTCATCAAAAACTCCAAAAAAAAACAGGGGACGCCCGGAAGGCACTTTCCAGACTTCCAGACGTCCTCGCATAAAAATTATTCTACAATAAAGATATAACTGTAAATATCCTGCTGTCCATCAATTTCGTAAACTTCGATTCCAGGGTGCTTCAAAAGAAGATAATTTTTGACTTCTTCTTCCTCGTAACTGGTAGAGTCTGCCCCGCGAATCAAAATACAAACTTCGTGGTCGGTAAAATCAATTGCTTCTACAGTCTGGAAGGCCGTTTTTTTGCGGTCATTTGATGCAACCAGAATCTTTTTGTCCAAAAATCCAATGTAGTCGCCGGCGTGGAGGAGCTTTCCGTCCATTTCTGCGTCGCGAACGCAGTGAGAAACCAGGTAAGTTGCAACTCCGTCAATCGCCATGTTGATGTCATCAATAATCTGATTGAGGTCATTGGAACTTGTGTCCATCATGGTGAGGGCTGCGTACCCTTGGCCAATTGTTTTTGTTTCAATAACAACGATTTTTGAGTCTGTGAACATTTTTGCAGCCTGTTTTGCCGCAAGAATTACGTTGCTGTTATTTGGGAAAACAAAAATTGTTTCGGCGTTTGCTTCGTTGAAAGCTTTGATAAAGTCTTCGGCAGAAGGATTCATGCTCTGGCCACCATCAACAATGACATCAGCTCCGTGGTCACGGAACATCTGCTGAATTCCTGAGCCGGTGGCAACGGCAACAACTCCGTATTTTTTAGCCTGGCCTTTTTCAACCTTCTTTGGTTTTGCAAATTCTTCTTCGTCTAGGTTATTGTGCTGCAAAGACATATTTTCGACTTTCACGGTCAAAAATTCGCCGTATTTCTGGCAGAATGCAAAAACTTTGTCTGGGGTTTTTGTATGAACGTGAATTTTGATGATAGAGCCAGTTTTGAAAGCGACAATTGAGTTTCCGATTGTTCCCAGGTAATCTTTGATTGTTTCTACCGAGAATTTTTCTACATCGCATTTTGCATTCTGCAGGCGGAGTAAAAGTTCTGTACAATATCCGAATTCCAAAACGCTGTCTGATGTAAATTTATTTAGATCCAGGCCTTTTGCCTGATTTCCCAGACTACCGCCGTGAACCGATTTTGTAACATCATCATTTTTGCCATCTTTTGAGTCAGCAATCACTTCGCCTTTGAGGAACTGCCTCATTCCTTCCATTATATAAATCAGACCAGCTCCACCAGAATCAACAACGCCGGCTTTTTTCAAAACTGGAAGAAGATTTGGCGTGCGTTCTAGCGAAAGTTTTGCTTCCGAAATAAAGTTTTCGATAAAAGCGAGAATTGAGTCTGCTGGAATACTGCAAGCGTATTCTGTGGCGTCCTTTACAACAGTGAGGATTGTTCCTTCCACCGGAGTCATAACAGCCTCGTAGGCGTGCTTTACCCCCTCTCGGCAGGCAATCCCGAACTGGGCAACATCGGCATTCTCGAGATTCCCAAAACCTGCCGAAATTCCATCAAAAAACTGCGAAAGAATTACCCCGGAATTTCCGCGAGCACCAAGCAACATTCCACTTGAAATTACCTGGGCAGCCTTGGAAAGATTTTTTTCGTCGATGATGGCATTTTTTCCGCCGGTCATGGTAAGAAGCATATTACTTCCAGTATCACCATCAGGAATTGGGAAAACATTAAGATTGTTTACTTCTTCTTCGTGGATGCCTAGGTTTGCAGCTCCACTTGTAATCAGTTGTGAATACAAAGTTCCGTCAATTGTGTTTACAGACATCTAAAACTCCTCTAAAAGTCAAACTCTTCTAAAACTTCGCCTTAGGGCAGCACAAGTGCTAGCCCTGTAGAAAAATCTTCCTTACTCTCCTGCCGCAAATGTAACTTCATCACCAAATCCGTTAATTACAAATGCGTCTGGTCCGATTGAAGCTCCAATAATTGGTCCAATAAATCCAACAAAAACGTCTTTACAAGGAATTTCCTGTTTTACAAGGTCAACCAAAGATTTTACTTCTTCTTCAGAACAATCAGCATGGCCAATATAAATTGTCTGTTCTTCCGGATTTTTGATACTTTCTTTAAGAAGATTTACAATTTCTTTCAAAGAATTCTGGCGCCCCTTTACTTTTTTAAAAGCAGCCTGTTCGCCGTTTTTATCAGCAATGATGATAGGTTTTACCCCCATCAAATTTCCGAAGAAAGCAGCTGGACCCTTTACACGACCTGCACGTTTCAAATAATCCAAAGTGTGAACTGTTGCATATTCGTGGAGAGTTTTTCTGATAGACATGATGTAATCATTTACTTCCTGGGCAGATTTATCACCAGCGGCTGCATATTCAGCGGCCTTTATAGCCAACATTCCTTCACCCAGGCAGGCATTCAAAGAGTCAATGCAGAAAATTGCGGCATCAGGATTTTTTCCCATAATCTGCTTTGCAACAACTGCCCCTGTATTTACAGAGCCAGACTGCTTCAAAGAACAACCGATATAAACAATATCAAAACCTTCATCAACATATTTTGTGAAAATTCTGGTAAATTCTTCAACTGGAACTTGAGTTGTAAGAATTCGCTTGCCTTCACGCATCATATTATACATTTTGTGAACATCATCAGCCGTCCAAGTCAAATCGGCAGGCGAAGTAACCCCTTCGTAAACTGTGTTCATTTTTGCATAATCAATGTTGTACTTGTCCATTAAATCTTTGTTCAAATCTGAACAAGAATCTGTGATAATTTTTACCTTTCTCATTTAGAGACCTCCATATTTTTTATCTCTATCATTTTTGCCTGAATTCTAGATTTTACTAATTCGGCTAAATCTTTGCGGTTTAATTTTCCATATTCTTCATAGAAGATAGGCTTTAAATAATGAATTTGGACGGTTACAGGTTTAAAAAGATTGTTTTCGTCCATGGCTTTGTAGGAATCGTAAAGGGCGACTGGCACGATTGGCGATTTTGACAAAAAAGATGCCATAAAACAGCCGGTTTGAAAGTCCTGAAGAGTGTTTTTGTTATCATCATATTTGCCTTCCGGAAAAATCAGATAAGGATTTCCCCCTTTCACCGAATTGGCCACGTTTTTAATGGAAGAAAGAAATGATGATTTATTTTCCAGGTCTATAATTTCGCATTCCAAAAGCCGACTTTCCTGGCTGGCTAAAATTATCTGTGATGATTTTTTTGCCCACAAAATCGAAAATGGGCGAGTGTGAGTTACAACAATCCCCAGAGCGTCGTATTTTCCCTGGTGATTTGAATACATAATGTATCCGCCCTGTTTCGGCAGATTTTCCAGCCCGTAAACCAGATTTTTCGTCCAAGTGGCCTTCCTTTCCAGGTGAACAATTTTCTGGGCAAGTTTAAATTTTTTTTGCTTGTCGTACTTTTCCGGATGAGCCAGGTAATATTCAGCCTTGGGAATATAGTGAAAAAGAACCGGAAAAATTGTTTTAAAAATGCCAAATTTAAACCTGAGGCGTTTCATACTTTTTGCATTATAAAAAAGCAATATAAACTGAATCTAAACTCAGATTTTTTTTGGCGGTCCGGTTGGCTATGAAAAGGATATTGCTAAAAAATTGCCCCATGTCTTCGCAATTTTTTTTAACGCAATTTCTATTTTATAACTCATTCCGCCAACCGTCGGCTGTTCCGTACTTCCGCTTTCGCTACAAAGTCCTCGGCGTGCAGATAG
>CAZGDL010000142.1:3459-5240 GCA_964525075.1 uncultured Treponema sp. | reverse complement strand
ACCGGTCGGGCCTTCCGCAGTTCGCTACCGCTCTAAGTCCTCGGCACGCAAATAGCGTGCCTCCGGTCTTCTGCTTCGGCAACTGAAGTTGCCTTCGCAGCTGCTCCACGCCCTAACGCAAGGCAAAATCCCTGCCCGCAAGCCGAATGCCCGCCCCGGAGAACAAACGCCCGCCCCGGTGTTCCCTACTTACACCAGCAAATTTTTCGTCGAAGGAATCTGCCCCTGTCTGCGGTCGTCAATTTCCACCGCCGCCCTGATTGCCCTTGAAACCGCTTTAAAACAGGCTTCAATTTTATGATGATCACTACGACCTCGAATTACATCAATATGCAAATTACACAAAGCATTTGTCGTAAAACCAATCCAAAAATCTTCAAAACAATCAGTCTGGAAAGAAGCTTGCTTTCCATCACTTACCGAAACAAGTGGCATACCAGTTAAATTCGCATTGCAAACAAGGTAAGGTCTGCCCCCAAAGTCTACGGCAGCCTGAGCCAGAGTTTCGTCCATGGGGTAGATAAAAAATCCACTTCGGAAAATCCCGGCACAATCACCCAGAGCTTTCTGAAAACATTTTCCCAGCACAATCCCTGTGTCTTCGATCGTGTGATGCTGGTCAACGTTCAAATCACCTTTTATAGTTCCGGATAAATCAAAAAGTCCGTGCTTACAAAAAGATTTGAGCATATGGTCAAAAAATCCGATCGGATTTTCCACCGTGCATTTGCCAGTTCCGTCCAAATTCAAGGTAAGTTCTATTTGAGTTTCGCCAGTTACCCGGCTTACAGTCGCTATTCTTGCCATTTTCAAGTCCTTTTTTTTGATTAAAGCATTACTTTTCTAAGTTCGTATTCAACAATATCAGTTGCACCCAAACTCTGGAGTTTTGGCAACAAAGTAGGAACATCTGATTTTTTTACCGCGATTTTTACAGCAAAACCATTTCCTCCAAAAAGTGGAGAAACAGTAGGGCTTTTCATACTTGGAATACCTTTTATCAAACTGTCAAAATCTTTTTCGGCAACGTTCATTTCCAGCATAACTCGATCACGGGCATTAAGAACAGTTTCAAAAAGCATCTTCAATTCCATGATTTTCTGCTTTTTTTCAGCATCATTCATGGCTTCTTTTGAAGCATACATTCTGGTTGAAGAAGTCATCAGAGTGTCTACAACTTTGAGGCGATTGGCCTTCAATGATGACCCTGTAGAAGTATTATCAATCAAAATCTGAGCAATAGAATCGTCCGTGTCCTGAACAAAACCTTCCGAAGTTCCCCAGGTACGAAAAATTGTGCCGTTTATCTTTTTTTCTTCAATATATTTCCTGCTTAAATTCTGATATTCCGTAGCGATTGTTACAGGATTTTCCAGGATTTTATCATAATCACGAGCTTCTGGAATTGCAGCAACAATTTGAACCGGATCAAAACCCAAATCCATAATTTCTACAACGTCATTTTCTACGCCATTTTCGTAAACCCAGTCTTTGCCACTAAATCCTAAATCAGCCTTGTTATTTGCCAAAAGCAGACTTGTGATTTGAGGTTTTACAACCTGAAAAGCCAGGTCTTTTTGATTTGTCGTCGGAAAATACTGCCTGTCAGGTAGATGGATTGAAATGCCAACGTCGTTTAAAAGTTCGTAAACTGATTCGTAAATTCTTCCCTTTGCCAATAAAATTTTTAACTTATCCATTTTTTCCTCCTGACTCGCTTTGGGTCATTGCAATTTTTGGGGAAATTATATAGAAGAAGAAGTAAGAATTCAAGAAATCGA
>CAZGDL010000142.1:0-3359 GCA_964525075.1 uncultured Treponema sp. | reverse complement strand
TATATATATATATATATATACTATTAAAGTTACGAAAAATCTAAAAAAGTTAATTTGAGGAATGGAGAGTTGGGAGCCTGAGTTGACTGATTTAGATGATGAATTCTTCCAAGAAAACTTTGTCAAAGTAAATAAAACCGTCGAACTTCTTTTGTTTGGGGGCTTGTTTGTCCCTATCGCATTTGCAGGACTTACCCTTGCCGGCGTTTGGGAAATCCCCCACCACGATTCTATAACCCTTTTAATGTTCTGTTTACTTGCCTTCTCTGTTTGTTTTATCTGCAACCGCCTGAAAAAAGCCCAAATCTTTGTAATGTACTTTGGGATTATTTCAGTTGCAATCTATGTTGGAATGATGGGAACTTTTGGAGTTGTAAAACTCAATATTTCTTACGCCTTGGCTCCAATGTTAAGTTGCCTTTATTACAACAAAAAACTCACCCACATCACAAATTATGCCAATTTTGCTCTGATGATGTTCGTTTCTTACCTCGGTTCAAAAAATGCCGAAATGGTAGTGGCAGGTTTAATTTCACGAAATTTGTATTTTATCAGAATTATAATCGGGCTATGTATAGAATCAGTCTTTCTTTTTATTGCTACGGACGCTATTTCTAAACGAACTTACAAAAATATCTCTAATCTTGTTAAATCTAAAAAACAAAGAGATTTAGCCTATAAAAAACTTGAAGAGCGTAATGAAGTCATCATAAAAATAAACAACGAACTTGAAATAAAAAATAATGAACTCAGCGAAATCCAGTACAAGATTATTCAGTTTGTAGCCCAGTGCCTTGGCTCACACGATTTGTTTACCGGTCGCCATGTTATCCACACGCAAAAATATGTAGAAGTTATTGCAAAAGAGTTGCGGGATGAAGGTTTTTACAAAGAAGAATTAACAGACAGGAATATCCACCTTTTTCAGTCTGCTGCCTTTTTGCACGATATTGGAAAAATCCACATTCCAGAAGGCGTTTTAAACAAAATCGGAAAATTTACGCCAGAAGAATTTGAAATTATGAAGGGCCATCCTGCCGAAGGTAAAAAACTTTTGGAATTTTTGCCTCCAATTGAAGACGGATATTTTAATAAAATTGCTGTAGATATGTGCTACTGCCACCACGAAAAATGGGACGGTTCTGGCTATCCAAACAAACTTTCTGGCAACGAAATTCCTTTGAGTGCTAGGATTATGGCGGCAGCCGACGTTTTGGACGCCCTGACAAGCCAGCGTCTTTACAAAGATCCTATGTCGGTTGACGAAGCCATGGACGTTTTCAAAAAATCCGCCGGCTCACATTTTGAACCTTGCATTGCCCAGGCCGTTATAAATTGCAAACCTCTGATAGAACTGATAGATAACGATTTTAAAACTTCGGAAGCAACTACAAACGCCCAGGAACTTGAATGGTGGAAAAATTACCACGAAAGTTTGAAGAAAATTCAGGGATAACTTGTAAAAATAATGGTCAAATACTTGACAAGGCACAAGAAAATAATTGCCAGGGCAATTGACTTTTTATTAAAACTAAATTACTTTAGTATTTATGAAGTATATGAACCTACTACTACTATCTGCAATTTTCTCAAAATAGCCGTGGCTGAAGGTAGTGTGTTATATATTTTTAGTAAATGAGTTGGAAATATAGAGACCTGTCGCAGTGCGGCGGGTCTTTTTTTTTCTGACAAAGGAGTTTTATAATGAAAGTAAACGGAAAGTACAAACCTTTTGAACCGGTTCCAGCATTTAATCGGACATGGCCAGAAAAAACTATCACAAAGGCACCAATCTGGTGTTCTGTAGATTTGCGTGACGGTAACCAGGCCCTCATCAATCCTATGGGCGTTGAACAGAAACTTGAATTTTTTGATCTCCTTGTAAAAATCGGTTTTAAAGAAATTGAAGTTGGATTTCCATCAGCTTCTGATACAGAATTTACTTTTATGCGTCGCCTGATTGAAGAAAACCACGTACCTGATGATGTTACCTTGCAGGTTTTGTGCCAGGCCCGTGAATCTTTAATCAAAAGAACTTTTGAATCTCTCAAAGGCTGTAAAAAAGCGATTTTCCATCTCTATAATTCTACCAGCCCTGCCCAGCGAAAATACACTTTTAATAAATCAAAAGACGAAATCAAGCAGATTGCAATTGACGGAATCCGCTGTGTAAAATCCTGCCTGCCTATGAGCCAGGGAACTGACATCCGCCTGGAATATTCGCCAGAATCTTTTTCTACCACAGAAATTGACTACGCCCTGGAAGTTTGCGAAGCAGTCGTAAAAGAATGGGGCGACGCTGCGGACAAAAATCACAAAATCATCTTAAACCTGCCTACAACTGTAGAATGTGCCCTGCCAAATCAGTTTGCTGACCAGATTGAATATTTCTGCCAGCACATTTCTAACCGCCAAAACCTGATTATTTCCCTCCACAATCACAATGACCGTGGCGAAGGAGTTGCCCAGTGTGAACTTGGAATCCTGGCCGGAGCTGACAGGGTGGAAGGTTGTCTTTTTGGAAACGGCGAACGTACCGGAAACCTGGACATTGTAAATGTTGGCTTAAATATGTTCTCGCAGGGAGTTGATCCAGAACTGGATTTATCAAATATCCCATATCTTACCGAAGAATACACAAAATTTACTGGAATGGAAGTCCCTCCTCGCCAGCCTTATGCAGGTGAACTGGTATTTACAGCTTTTTCCGGCTCCCACCAGGATGCAATTCGCAAGGGAATGGCTGCCCGCGTAAAGATGGACGAAAACGCTTTGTGGGACGTTCCTTATCTTACAATCGACCCTCACGACATAGGCCGCCAGTACGAAGGAATTATCAGAATCAACAGCCAGTCTGGAAAAGGCGGAGCTGCCTATATTCTGGAACACGAATATGGAATTGCCGCACCAAAAGCCATGCATCCTTTTATCGGGGCAGTCATCAAAAATACCGCCGACAAATTGCAGCGGGAAATTTCCAACGAAGAAGTTTACAAAGCATTTGAAGATACCTGGTTGAATTCAACCGAGCCAATGGTTTTGAAAGAAATTACCCAGAAGCATGTTGAAGGTGGCACCGATTGTGCTGATATAGATTCTGAACAGGTTGCAGTTCTGGCAACACTTTCGTGGGAAGGCAAAGTTTACGCCGTCGCAGGAAACGGAAACGGACCTTTGGACGCTTTCGTAAACGCAATCAAGCAAACCCCTGCACCAAAGTTCAATTTGGTTTCTTTCCACGAACATTCTATCGGCGAAGGGGCAGACACCAAGGCTATGGCTTACGTCCACATTACAAGAGAAGACGGCACAGACGCTTGGGGCGTTGGAAAATCTTCAAACGTTGGCAAGGCCGGTAT
>CAZGDL010000141.1:0-5271 GCA_964525075.1 uncultured Treponema sp. | reverse complement strand
GCGGTATTTTCTCTAACGAAGCTGGTCTTGGTTCTGCTCCAATCGCTGCTTCTGCTGTTCAGACAAATGAACCTGTAGAACAGGGCTTGGTTAATATGACTGGTACTGTAATTGATACTTTGATTATTTGTACAATGACAGGTCTTTCAATTGTTCTTGCTGGTGGTGATGTTTGGAATTCTGGCCTTGCTGGTTCGGCTTTGACTTCTGCTGCTTTCTCTGCAATGCTTGGTGGTGACGGTCATTCTGTTCAGTTCCTCCTTATGCTTTGTTTGATTTTCTTTGCATTTACTACAATTTTGGGTTGGGATTATTATTCTGAAAAATGTCTGGAATATCTTTCTAAGGGTAATATGACTGTTGTAAAGATTTATCGCTGGCTCTACATTATTGCTGTTGCAATTGGTCCTTATATGACAATTTCTGCCGTTTGGACAATTGCCGACATCACAAATGGTCTGATGGCAATTCCTAACTGTATTTCTTTGATTGTGCTGAGTGGGGTTGTTGCTAAAGAGACGAAGGCTTATTTTGATAAATATCCGACTTTGTAAGATTTGTGATTTCGGGGTAAGCCCGGAATTGTAAGATAGAGGCCCTGTGCTGGGAGAGATTCTGGCTCGGGGCTTTTTTTATCTCCTTACGACAAAATCTTCCCTTCTTTTGCCTTTATCCTCTTTACATAATCAAAAAGGTCTTCCAAGGGTCTGTCGAATTCCATACCGCCGACAGGGATTTTTCCATTCTGCAAAAATCCTACATTGTGAATATCAGATCCGCTTGTTACCGGAAAATCGTAGTTTTTTGCTAGGAGGGCTGCCATTTCGTTTTCGGAAGTTTTGTTGCCGGCGTTGTAAATTTCGATTCCGTGAATATCGCGAACGTGAATGTGGATGGCTTGGATGTAGTCCCTCATTCTAAACGGGTGGGCTTGAATCATCAGACCGCCGACTCTGTTTACCGCATGAAAAAGTTCGCGGTGGTTCATTTTTTCGACTTCGGGGTGGTCTAAAAGCCAGGCTTTGTCCAGGCCGTAAACCAGGTAATCATCACCATCAAAAGTCTGCTCGATACCAAAAAAAACTTTAAAATCGGGGTTTTTATTGTAATTGTTGGCTTTGAGGGCTGCTTCGTAACCGCTGCAATAAATTTCTACCCGGTCTTTCCATTCGCCAAAGTGAGGGGCAGCCGTATTTCCGCCAAAAAAGTGGTCGGTCACGAAAATCCCTGAATATCCTAAATCTTTGTAGGCTTGTATGTAATCTGCACCGTGGGTTTGTCCGCAGGCACTGCCTTCGCAGGTGTGCAGATGTGTTTCGTATTTGTAAGTTTTGAGATTTGTTTTTGTCATCATATTTCTGATTATAAAACTTTTGTTGAACAATTTAAATGTAAAGAGTAAAATTGCCCTATGAAAAAGACAGTTTATATTATTGGTCATAAAAATCCAGATACGGATGCAGTCGTTTCCGCTGTTGGATATGCTCGTCTCAAAAATCTTTTGGGGCATCCAGAATACGTTGCTGCTAGGGCTGGGCATTTAAATCCTCAGACCCGTTATATTTTTGAAAAATTTGGCCAGCCACGTCCTGAATATATCCCTGACTTAATCCCGAAAGTAAAATATTTTATGCAGGATAATGTTGAAACTGTCGATGAAAATGTTTCTGTTTGGGAAGCGATCGGAAGCATGGAAAAACAGGAAAATCGGGTCACTCCTGTTGTTGATAAAAATGGAAAATATCTTTCTTTGTTGCACTATTCGGGATTTGCGAAAGGGGTTTTGACAATCTTAAATCCTGAAAAAAATCATTCTTTTACTACCAGCATAAATCTGATTTTAAAAACCTTGAACGCTCAGCCGCTCATCGTAAATGATGGTGATAAAACGTTTAAGGCTTCTATCCACGTTGGCTCTTCTTCTGTCGAAACTTTTGTGAAACGACTGGAAGCCCACGCTTCTGAAAATATTGTCGTAATTGCTTCGGATCGCACCGATATTCATAAACTTTGTATTGAGCACAAGGTCAAACTTTTGATTACGACCAGTGGCTGCGTTATTGATAAAAAACTTCGCGATTTAGCCGAAAAAAATGGCGTTTCTGTGATTGTCAGTCCTTATTCAACATCTCCAACTTCTATGCTGATTGCATATTCTATGCCGGTTAGTGTGATGGGGGATAAGGAAATAAAAACTGTTTCAATTAATGATTCTGTTGCGAAGATCAAGGATATTTTGAAGGACGCTCATTGTAAATATTTGCCGGTCGTTGATGAAGATAACAAGGTGATTGGAATTATTTCTGAGCATGATTTGATGAAAGAGCCTAATATCGAAGTGATTCTCGTTGACCATAACGAAATTACCCAGGCGGTGGAAGGGGTAGAGCATTACACAATTTTGGAAGTGATTGACCACCACAGAATTGGGGCTATTCCTACAAAAAATCCTATTACTTTTATAAATCGTCCGGTTGGTTCTACCGCTACCCAGATTGCCGGCCTTTACCAGGAATACAAAGTTCCAATTCCAAAGGATATTGCCCCCCTGCTTTTATGCGGAATTCTTTCAGATACTCTGATTTTGCAGTCTGCCACCACAACTGACGTTGACCGCGAAATGGTCGAATATCTTTCTGGAATTACTGATTTGGATTACAAGGCTTTGGGTAATGAGATTCTGATTGCGGGAAGCAACATAAAAGGTCGAGAAGCTTCGGATTTAATCCATCAGGATATGAAGGAATATGTGGAAGGCAAGGTGACTTACACTGCCAGCCAGATTGAAGTTGGAAATCCACAGGAAGTAATGGACCGCAAAAAGGATTTTATGAACGAACTGGCTCTGGAACGCCGTGGGCACAAGGCTCTGTTTTCTTGCCTGCTCGTCACGGACATCACAAAGTTGTCGTCAGTTTTGTTGATTGATTACGACCCTAAATTTGAACCTTTTATCAGCTGGCCAAAAATGGAAGACAATGTTTTCTATTTGCAGGGCGTCGTTTCAAGGAAAAAGCAACTGATTCCGTTGATTACGGAAGCGGTGTTGAATTATCAGAAATAAAATATCAGAAATAAAAAAAATGCTGTCCAGGTTTTGGACAGCATTTTTTTTATTCCCACCCAAACGTTGCAGGTGGCTTGTTTGTCGCATCAAAATACAGAGCGTCTACAAACGGCAACTTGGCAATTTCCTGGATTATCAGACCAAAAACGTCTTTTGGAAGAAGAGCGAACCTTGCGGTCATAACATCTTCCGAAATAACTGGTCGCAAAACAAAACTTGCGTGGTCTTTTGTGCTTGCGTAAGGCAGGTCGATTGTAAGATGCTGGAAAATCTGATTGTAAAGCCCAGATTTGTGGAGGTGTGTTAAAACTATGTTGTCAACTTCGCGGAGTTGATCCAGGCGGGCTTTGTCGCAGTAGCCTTCCTGGAGTTTGAGCATTTCGTTTGTGATTTTTGGATTCTGATACAATTTGATGCAGGTTCGGTTGATGTATTTTGCAGAATTTGTGATTGTTGATGAACATTCTTCCAGTTTTTC
Source organism: uncultured Treponema sp. (assembly GCA_964525075.1). GTDB lineage: Bacteria > Spirochaetota > Spirochaetia > Treponematales > Treponemataceae > Treponema_D. The sequence goes on along the minus strand of CAZGDL010000141.1, from coordinate 1,726 downwards.
GCGCTTGCCTGGCAGGTGACGCATTCCCATTTCGGCGGCAGCGGCACCCAGAGGCCATTCAGTTTCTTTTGCAGGCCCAAAATCCAAAATTGCCGGGAAGCGGTAAGTTCTGAAATCACCTTGAACCCCAACAGAACGAACTGGCAGAACGTCGCGTTTTAAGTTTGCGGTGCAACCAGGGCAGAACATATCAATTGTGATTTCTGACAGTTCTTTTTTTGCTCCAGCGAATTCTTCATCATCTTTTGCTGACCAAGATTTGCCGTCGTTACAAAGAACATTGATAGAAAGTCCCGGACCTGGGAAAGGATGGCGCATAACCAGCTGATCTGGAAGCCCAAGTTTTTTTCCGATAGCCCGAACTTCGTCTTTGTACAAATCGCGGATTGGTTCAATAATCAGTCCTTTTGCAATAAGTTCCTGAATTCCTTTTACCCGATTGTGGTGAGTTTTGATTGTGTTGGAATTTTTAGTTCCGCCAGATTCAATAATATCCGGATAAAGAGTTCCCTGGGCTAAAAGCCATTTATCATCATCAAGATGCTGCTTTTCTAGAACCTGGTTGCGAACGGTGATAAAGTTTTCGCCAACAGCCATACGTTTTTTCTGAGGATCGGTGAGGCCAGAAATTGCCTTCAAAAAACTTTCCGAAGCATCTTCGACGATAAAATTATTAAATCCGAATTTGTGATAGGCTTCTGCAACCTGGCTGGATTCATTTTTTCGCATAAATCCGTTATCAATATGAAGGCCTAAAACTCTGTCCTGCCCCAAAGCCTTGTTCAAAAGTGCAAAAGTGATTGTGGAATCAACCCCACCAGAGAGAAACAAAAGAACGTTTTTATCTTTTGCTTCTTTTTTGATATTTTCAAGGATAATTTGAAGAACTGTGTCCTGATCCCAATTTTTTTCCATACCGCAATAATTTGCAAAGTTCTGGAAAATCTGATTTCCACACGGGGTGTCTTTTACTTCGCAATGGAATTGAAGAGAAAATCTCTTTTTTGCAAGATTTTGGGTAGCCGCGAAAGGGCAATCTTTTGTAGAACCAACAACTTCAAAGCCCTGGCCCAGTTGGAGAACGCCGTCCTGGTGGCTCATCCAAACCTGCTGGCTAGGTTCAATGCCTTCAAAAAGCGGACATTTTACTTCCGGATTTAAATTCAACTGGGCAAAACCAAATTCACCTACATCAGCTTTACCAACTTTTCCATTATAGCCAAGCTGAACAATGTAGTGACCATAGCAAAGCCCCAAAATTGGAATATCAAGATTTAAGATTTCTGAATTGAACTCAGGAACTTTTTCGTCATAAACGGAAGAAGGCCCGCCTGAAAAAACTATGCCCTTACAGTTTTCAAAAGCAGATAAATCTGTAGAAGGAAGGGCGATTTCTGAATAATAACCTAACATACGGAAGCGTTTTGCGATTAAATGTGCATATTGGCTTCCAAAATCTAAAACTACAATTTTTGAACGTGACATATTGGAATTATAGTGGAAAGTTGGGGGATGTGGAATAGATACAGGTGTCGATATTGGTGTCGTGCAAAAAGGGACACTGGAGCGTTGAAAAAGGGACAGTCGGAGTTCTATTTTACAAGGGAAAAATAGACTTTTATTTTTATATAAAAAATGTTATGAGTGTGGAAGTTCTACAAGGAGAAGTGTAGATAGTGTCAAGAAATGTTCGCAATTTCTTTGAAAAAAGTCACGAAATTCAGGC
>CAZGDL010000140.1:0-5297 GCA_964525075.1 uncultured Treponema sp. | reverse complement strand
TTGTCGGGCAGACAGGATTTGAACCTGCGACATCCTGGTCCCAAACCAGACGCGCTACCAGCTGCGCTACTGCCCGTTGCGTGATTAATAATATATACTATCGTAAAACTTTAATCAATAGTCAAAACCCTATTTTTTAAAATTTTTATTTAAAGAAGTCTCTAAAAATGCCAAGGCTTCAGTTTCACCGCCTTTTATAATTCTTTCATCCAGGGCTTTGATAATCTTTACAGTGTGTGACTTGTTTGCTAGCAGGCCATCCTTAGAATGTACTTCACAATGAATAAAATTATCTGTAACAGCGTGATAAATATAATCAGCAGAAACCGGAGACAGAGCCGCAGGTCTTTTTACGGTTTCAAAAACGGCAGAAAGTTCTTTGCCGACAAAAGTATTAATATATTTAATTTTATTTTCTATTGCCCAATCTTTTATTTGCTTTGCCCTATCGCCAGAAATGGACTGGGGAACTTTATTTTTCAAGGTGATAGCCACAGTTCCAGGTCTTTCTGAATATGGAAATGCGTGAACCCAGGCAAAATCACAAGCCTTTAAAAGCTGCATTGTCTGGTTAAAATCGTCATCAGTTTCGCCAGGAAAACCAGTAATTATGTCACAGGCCAAAAAAGGATTATTTTTCGCAGATTTTAGTTTTTGGCAGGCTTGCAGGACAGTCTGGGAATTATAAGCTCGGTTCATCAGTTTTAGGATTTTGTCACTACCACTTTGAACAGAAATATGAAAATGAGGGCAAACTCTATCATCACTAATAACCCGACAAAATTCATCATCAACAACTTCGGGATAGAGGCTTGAAATCCTAAATTTGATAGATTTTGTATTTTCCAGGAGGATTTTTAACAATTTTGCAAAATTGACAGGATTTCCCCTGTAAGAACTTTTATATTGGCCAATATTCACCGTGGTAATCACCACTTCACTCTGACCTTTTTCTTCCAGCTCCTGAACCCGAGAAATTGCAGTCTCAACGTCCAGGGAAACAGAATGACCACGAGCCATATGAATGGCACAGTAAGAACAGGCAGAATTACAGCCGTCTTGGATTTTTAGGGAAGCCCTGGAGTGAGAAATAAAAGAACTTGTAGATAATTTAAAAGAATTTTCGGGAAAACCAGGCTTCGTCTGGGGAATTAAAGAAACATGATGATTAATCAAGTCAGAAAAAGCAAGGCTGTTCCATTGATTTTCTGCCAGAAATTTTTTGAGCAAGGGGGGGATTTCGGCAATCCGGCTCTTCATCTGGCCACCAATTACGCAAACCCTTTTGTCAATATCGCAAATTTCTTTTGGCGAAAGCTGGGCATAACACCCAGTCACCAGGACGCTAGCATTTGGAAGTTTTTTTAAAATCAGACGGATAAGGCGACGGGCCTTTTGCTCCGCCTTTTGCGTAACTGTACAGGTATTTATGATTGATAAAAGAATGTCGGGATTTTCATCTTCGGAAGAAGTAATCCCTTTCATTGAGACCGAAAAACCAGCATCTATAAAAAATTTAGCTGCAGATTCACTTTCGATTTGGTTTAATCTGCAGCCTAAAGTTTCAATTCGTATTTGATCCACTTTGTCTTAATTCTATTGCTATTATGTAAATTTATTGCAATTTGGCACTGACACGTTCACGGCCACGAGAAGCGTCGATGGAAGAAGAATTCAACCTCAGAGCTTCATCATAAGCTTCCACAGCTTCATAATTATTGCCAGCCATTTCTCTAGCATAGCCAAGACGCACCCACCAGGAATCCATCAGGGGTTCTTTTTTTACAGCAGATGAAATGGCAATATCAGCATGCTGATACCTTGCCTGCCTGATAAAAATTTCACCCATATAATAATAAGCAAGCCCAACTCTAGAGCCACTTTCCGGTGCATTTGCAACATATTTTTGAAATTGTTCCATTGCCCCGGTATTTTTTCCCAAAAAATATTTTGCTTCGCCTAAGATTTCAATAAGTCGCAAATCATAAGGACTGATTGCAAGCCCTTCCACTGCCCTCTGTTCAGCTTCGGCATATTGTTTATTTTTGACCAAAGCCCAACACATTACAACGTAAGATTCTACACGGTTGGGATTTTCCTTCAATTCATCTTCACAAACCTGAACCGCTTCTCGGTATTTGCCATTATGATACAAAACCAAGGCATCTTGTTTTTGAGTTTGTGCAAATACTTCGGATAAGGATAATAATACAAGTAAAATCAGGATTTTTTTATTTTTCATTTTCATTTTTCACCATTGTACATTTACCGGAAAAATTACAGCCAGGTTCCAAAACAACTTTTGCAGTTGTAATGTCGCCATCAAGAGAGCCGGAAGATGTAACAAAAATTAACTTACTTCCAATGACGTTGCCTTTTACTTGACCGCGAATCAAAACCCGCTGGGCCGAAATATTTGCATTTACGACGGCATTTGTATCAATTACAAGGTCGCCTTCAGATTCAATATTTCCATTCACTTTTCCGCGAATCATAAAAGTTTTTTTGATTTTTATGTTACCGGTGAAAGAAATATCATCTTCTACAATCGTGTCAAATGCATCATCTTCCAAATCAAAAAAATCCGTATCTTTTACGTCAAACATATTGTTTTCCCCTAGGAATTACTGGCCAATCCACTTGCCATTGATATCAAAATATTTTTTATTCTGGTCAAAAGCTGGATGTTTTCCATCTTTTTCAGAAAGCAGAGGATTTAAGCCTGGTGCAACAGATTTCCAGTCAATGGCAAGAGCCGGATCATTCCACATAAGCCCGCCCTCACCTTTTGGATCATAAAAATCAGTACATTTATAAGTAAAAATTGCTAAATCAGAAAGAACATAAAAACCATGGGCAAAACCTTCCGGAATGTAAAACATATTTTGTTTTTCGCTATCAAGGATTACTCCGTAATATTTGCCAAAAGTTTCGCTACCAGAACGCAAATCAACAGCCAGGTCGTAAACTTTACCTTCCAAAGCTCGGACAAGTTTTCCCTGAGGATGCTGGGTCTGAAAATGCAAGCCCCTCAAAACGCCCTTTGAAGATTTAGACTGATTATCCTGCAAAAACTTCATTGTAAGTCCTGCATCAAAAAAATCTCTTTCGCTGTAAGTTTCCAAAAAATATCCGCGGGCATCACCAAAAATTTTTGGCTGAATTTCATAAAGCCCTTTGCACTCTTTTCCGTCGATTAAGCATTTTTTAAACTCAAAAGCCATTTTATCTTCCTATTACCATTTTTCTATTACAAATTATTTCCAGCAATATATTCCAAATATCTGCCGTAATCAGTTTTGTAGCCTTTTGCCATTTCCAAAAGCTGATCTTTTGACAGCCAGCCGTTTCTGAAGGCAATTTCTTCGATACAAGAAACGTACATTCCCTGGCGTTTTTGGATTGTTGCAATAAAATTGCTTGCCTCCAAAAGTCCATCATAAGTTCCGGTGTCAAGCCAGGCCATACCACGGCCCAAAAGTTCAACGGAAAGTTGGCCACGATTCAAGTATTCATTATTGATTGAGGTGATTTCGATTTCGCCACGAGCACTTGGTTTTACGTTTGCAGCAATATCCACAACATCATTTGAATAAAAATAAAGACCTGGAACAGCGTAATTTGATTTTGGCTGGCTAGGTTTTTCTTCAATCCCCAGAACTTTGCCGGTTTTGTCAAATTCAACAACCCCGTAAGCAGTCGGATCTTTTACCAAATATCCAAAAATCACACTACCCTTGCCACTTTCCACAGTTTGGCGGGCACGTTTAAGAGTTGTAGTAAAACTCTGGCCGTAAAAAATATTATCGCCGAGAACTAGGGCAACAGAATCAGAACCAATAAAATCCTTACCGATGATAAAAGCATCTGCAAGGCCACGAGGCTTTTCCTGAACAGCGTATTCAAAATGCATACCCAGCCAGGCACCATCACCAAAAAGTTCCTTAAAACAAGAAATATCCCTTGGAGTCGAAATAATCAAAACATCCTTTATTCCAGCCAGCATAAGGCAAGATAAAGGATAATAAATCATCGGTTTGTCATACAAAGGCAAAATCTGCTTTGAAACAGCCTTTGTGATTGGATATAAACGAGTGCCAGACCCGCCGGCCAAAATAATTCCTTTCATTTTCTATCTTCCTTGGTCAGTATAATTTTTACTAATCCAGTTTTTGTAATCTCCAGACAAAATATGATTAATCCAGTCAGAATTTTTCAAATACCATTTTACAGTTTCGGTCAGACCTTCTTCAAAAGTCATTTTCCTTTCCCAACCAAGCTGAGTTTTGATTTTTGTACAGTCGATAGCATAACGCTTGTCGTGACCAGGACGGTCTTTTACATAAGTGATTGTTTTTTCAACATCACTAGGATTCTTTCCAAGTTCTTTTGCAGTAATTTCAATTACTTTGTGCAAAAGTTTGATATTCTGCCATTCATTTTCGCCACCAATATTGTATTTTTGGCCGGTAATTCCGTTTTTTACAATCAGCCAGACAGCCCGGTTATGGTCTTCTACATAAATCCAGTCGCGGATATTGTCACCCTTACCATAAACAGGAAGATTTTTGCCATCGCGGATATTTGAAATCATAAGAGGCAAAAGTTTTTCCGGGAACTGATAAGGTCCGTAGTTGTTTGTACAATTTGACAAGGTGATTGGGAGACCATAAGTATGGAAATAAGCCATAACAATGTGGTCTGAACTTGCTTTTGATGAAGAGTAAGGAGAGCGAGGATCGTAAGGAGTATCTTCGCGGAAATATCCAGTTTCGCCCAAAGAACCGTAAACTTCATCAGTAGAAATATGATGGAAAAGAACATCATCACGAAGAGAACCATCCTCCTTTTTCCAGAAGTTGCGGGCAACATCCAGCAGGGTAAAAGTTCCCATCACATTTGTCTTCATAAAAGCTTCAGGGCCCAAAATAGAACGGTCAACATGACTTTCAGCAGCAAAATGAACGACGGTGTCTATATCATACTGCTTAAAAATTCTTTCAATCTGAGGACGGTCACAAATATCAACTTTTTCAAAGAAATAGCGACGTTTGCCCTCATCTGCCCCAGAGCCGAATTTTGCATCAACATCAGCAAGCGACTCAAGGTTTCCGGCATAAGTCAGACAGTCAACATTTACAACTGTACCATCAAAATCAGCGTCATCAAAAAGATTTCCCTCTGCCGATGACATTCCAAACAAATAATGAATAAAGTTAGAGCCAATAAATCCAGCCCCACCAGTAATAAGAATGTTATGTAATTTTCTAGTCATTCTTTCATTGTAGCACAAATGA
>CAZGDL010000139.1:0-5300 GCA_964525075.1 uncultured Treponema sp. | reverse complement strand
GATTTCCCTAAATCCTATCCGCTGGCACATCTGCCGAATAATCCACGCCGTCAATGTCAAAACCATTCACGGCGTAAAAATCGTGAATATAACCTTTGACGTCGCACAGTTCGTGGAAATTTTCATCGTTAGCAAGGGCCATCAGCCTGGCAGCTTCTTTTTGAACATCTTCCCGGAGTTCGGCTTCGTCCAGGCGGATTCTGCCCTGAGAATCCAGGGGAATATTTCCCCCACAATACAATCTCTCTGCAAAAAGCCTATCCATCTGTTCGATGCAGCCTTCGTGAATCCCCTTTTCCTTCATAATTTTGAACAAAACCGACAAATACAAAGAAATCACAGGGATTACGGCAGAAGAGCGGGTCACAACGCCTTTATTTATGGAGATAAAAGCCCCACCGCCCAACTTATCCGCCAGCAACTTATTCAAAACTCGACTAGTATCTTCCAAATGCTTTTTTGCATGGCCAATCGTACCGTCACGATAAATCGGATAAGATTCCACCGGCCCAATGTAAGAATAGGCCACCGTTCTACAACCAGGAGCAAGGACGTCCGCTTCCAAAAGCTGACTAATCCAAAGATTCCAGTCTTCGCCACCCATGACCTTTACAGAATTTTTGATGTCATCTTCAGTCGCTATTTCCGATTCCCCATCAACAAGGCAATCCTGCAAAATATTTATTCCCCAACCTTTGTAATAACAGTCCTGAGTTTTTACACAAGAATGATAAACCTGGCCGGTATCGGGATCCGTTCTGGTAGATGAAGCTATGCTGTAAATTATCAAATCGAATTTGCGACCGAGTTTTTTGGCTTCTTCAATCACCATTTTTCGGGTTTGGTGAGAATAAACATCAGCATTATAAGTTTTAGAAAAAAGCCCAACTTCATCAGCAGCCCGGTCAAAAGCCAGATTGTTGTACCAGCCGGGAGTGGCAGTTTTATTTTCCAAAGGTTCTTTTTCGTAAGAAAGTCCGATTGTGTCCGCCCCATACTCAAAAGCAGCGGTAATTCTGGAAGCAAGCCCGTAGCCAGTAGAAGCACCCAGAACCAAAACGAATTTTGGCCCCTGCCCCCCCTCGCTCGGCGTCTTTATTCCACGCCTAATTTTCTGATTTTTTGCAAAGTCAATCAGATTTTGAGTTTCTTTCGCACACCCCACCGGATGAGCATTCATACAAATATTAGCACGAACCTTCGGTTTTATAATCATAAGTAATCCTAAAGAGAATATAAGACAACCGCATTCTGGAAAACTGATTTACAGAATATGCGGGAGAAAAAGCAAGTGGCAATCGAGGCATTTTGACCGTTGGCAAGCGTTTTTTTTTGCAAGAAAAAAAACGTGCAGTCCAATACCTCTCACGGTCAACCCAGCCGAATTGACGTGCTTTTTCGGTAGCATATTCTGTTAGACGTAGATAAATCTCCAATACGATTGCGTTAGATTCTATCCATTCTAGCTATATCAGCCGAATAATCTACGCCCGCAACGTCAAATCCGTTTGTAGCATAAAAATCGTGCTTGTAGCCTTCCAAATCACAAACTTCAGCAATATTATCATCATTCACAATCGCCATCAGCTTGTTCACTTCTTCCTGAACATCACTCTTCATTTCCAAATCATCAACACGAATACGATTTTCTTCATCAACTGGAACTTTTCCAGCAGAAGAATTTTCGCCAGTGTAAAGACGTTCAGCAAAAAGACGCTCCATCTGTTCAATACAACCTTCGTGAGTTCCCTTAGCCTTCATCACCTTGAACAAAATAGAAAGATAAAGTGAAATAATTGGGATAACAGCCGAAGAACGAGTTACAAGCCCCTTGTTAACAGAAACATAAGCCCCACCATTCAATTCTTTGGCAAGTTTTTCGTTCAAAGTGTGGGCAGTAGCTTCCAGATGTTTTTTAGCCTGGCCAATAGTTCCATCACGGTAAATTGCGTGACTGAGTTCTGGACCAATATAAGAATAAGCCAAAGTTCTGCAACCTTCAGCCAAAACGCCGGCAGCCGCAAGCTGATCAATCCAGAGCTGCCAATCCTCACCACCCATAACCTTTACAGTGTTGGCAATTTCATCTTCGCTAGCAGGTTCTGCCGCAGAATCCTTCAATTTATTTGTCAAAATATCAATTCCCTTACCAGCATAAGTTTTGCCAATAGGTTTAATCACAGATTTATAAAGAATATGATTTCCGTCAGGACTATTTGGATCAACCTTGTCAGGGTCAGTTCTTACAGGCGAAGCCAGAGAATAAATAACCAGGTCAAACTTTTTTCCAGCCTTTTTTGCTTCCTCGATAATCATTTTTCGAGTTTCGTGACTAAAAGCATCAGCCGAGAAAGTTTCAGTAAAAAGACCTTCAGCCTTGGCAGCCCGGTCAAAAGCCAGATTGTTATACCAGCCAGGAGTTCCCCCCTTAGTTTCAGTTCCAGCCTTTTCAAAAGAAACACCGATTGTATCAGCTCCATACTCAAAAGCAGCCGAAATACGACTTGCCAGGCCATAACCAGTAGAACAACCCAAAACCAGCACAAATTTAGGACCATTTCCGCCCTCTTTTAGAGCCTTTGTCCCACGTTTTGCCTTCTGTGCCTTCACATAAGCAATCTGATTTTCCACTTCTTTTGCACACCCAATCGGATGAGCATTCAAACACATGTTAGACCTAACCATTGGTTTTATAATTGCCATAATTTACCTCTTATTAAATTTAATTTTATATTTTCTTAAAAATCACGCAGGCATTGTGCCCACCAAATCCCAAAGAACAAGACGCCGCAGCATTAATCTGGCAGACTTTACCAACATTTGGAGTGTAATCCAAATCACAACCATGCTCCAAATCCGGATTATCCAAATTAATTGTTGGCGGAACAAAATTTTCTTCCATCGCTTTCACCGTAATCACCGCTTCAACAGCCCCAGCTGCCCCAATCATATGACCGGTTTCACTCTTTGTAGAAGAAATATGCAGTTTATAAGCATAATCTCCAAATACATTTTTCAACATCAAAGATTCCGCAGAATCATTTGCCGCAGTAGAAGTTCCATGAGCATTGTAATATTGAATATCCTGAGGCTGCATATCAGCATCCAAAAAAGCTTTTTTCATTGCAGTAGCCCCGCCAGCCCCGTCAGTACAAGGTGCTGTGATATGGTAGGCGTCCGAAGAAGCCCCATAGCCAGCCAATTCCGCATAGATATGAGCCCCACGAGCCTTGGCATGCTCATATTCTTCCAGAACAAGGACAGCCGAACCTTCCGCCATAATAAAACCAGAACGATCACGGTCAAAAGGCCGGCAAGCTTTTTGCGGATTATCATTAAACTTAGTAGTCAAAGCAGACAAAGCCTGGTAGGCCCCAATGCTAAAGCCGGTAATATTTGCATCAGTTCCACCAGCCAGACATAAATCCATACGGCCAGAACGAATCATATCCAAACCAAGCCCCAGAGCGTCAGTTCCAGAAGCACAAGCCGTAGAAACAGTCAAAGAAGAACCATGAATACCAAAATAAATTGCAACATTGGCAGCCGCTTCGTTATTCAAAATAAGAGGGGCCGTCAAAGGCGGAATGCGATTGACCCCAGAGGCAGGATCCAGATATTTTTGATAAGCCGTTTCCAATTCAGCAGAAAGTCCAACCCCAACGCCAGCTACAATTCCAGTAGAATCATTTGCCAGGTCGTCTTTTGCAAGCCCCGCATCTTTTACCGCCTCAATACTGGCTCCCAGCAAAAACTTAGTCATTCGGCTAGTTTTTCTGGACAATTTGTGGTCAACCCCATAATCATCAAGCGAAAAATTCTTCACCTCTCCCGCAATCTGAGCCTGATGCTTACTCGCATCAAAAAGTGTGATATTTGTAATGCCCGATTTTCCATTTTTAACAGCGTCCCATGTGTCCTTTACATTATTTCCGACCGACGAAACCGCCCCAAGCCCCGTTACGACAACTCTTCTTTGTGTCATATTTTCTCCAAAAAAAATAGTATGGCTTTAATTTATCACACTTAATGAATAGTTTAAATAATAGTTAAGTATGACACTTTTTGTCAATATGTCAAAATGATTTAAAAAAAATAAGAATTTTATGGGCGGTTCGGTTGGCTATGAAAAGGATATTGCTAAAAAATTGCTCCATGTCTTCGCATTTTTTTTAACGCAATTTCTATTTTATAGCTCATTCCGCCAACCGTCGGCAGTTCCGCAGTTCGCTAACGCTCTAAGTCCTCGGGGCACAAATAGTGCCCCTGCGGTCTTCGGCTTCGGCAACTGAAGTTGCCATCGCCGCTGCTCCATTGCCTACCGCAAGAAATTATTCAACAGAGCAAAACACGCCATCACTCAAAAGTGTATGTATCATCTACCGGCTTATACAAAACCGCAACGTAATCATCGCCTTCCACTAAACCTGCCACTGTCCAGCTTATATCACTAGGCAATAAATCCTCAAGACTTGTAGCTCCGTCAATTAAATCATCAATGCTGGTGTCACCATCTACTAAATCCTCAATGCTTGTATCACCGTCAATCAAATCATCAATACTAGTATCACCATCTACCAAATCTTCAAGACTTGTATCACCACTTACAAAATCATCAAGATTTATGCCTCTTGCAACCAAATCATCAAGACTTATATCAAGTTTTGACCCAATATAATCTGCAACTATATCAATACCAACCAAATTCTCTAGACCTGTACCACTTGCTACTGTTTTATGTTCCTCTCCTATCACAATATATTTTTTATAAGTTGGTATATAAATTGCATGTAAAACTCTTGTTCCTTCAGAAGTTGTCGCTGTGACAATATTTTCAGCATCTACATAAAAGTATTCTTGGTCAGACCATCGATCCCAAGTACGCCATGTAAAATCTGACGTAGAGATGAAATAACCATAACAACCTGCATATTTACCATCATAGCCATTGTCAATAAAAGAGTCTGGCTCAAAAGTATACAAAGAAGAAAGGTAAGAAGTTTCTGTTGTTGAAATATCGTCAAGTGTCAATTCCTGTGCTCCTAATCCCTGGAATGTAGCACCAGGATTCCAATCAACGTATCCATATACAAAACAAGAAAATCTTTTTTCAATTTTGGTTATACTTGATGGTGTTGAAAGTACAGACTCTTTTATTTCTTTAATTTTTGCCAAAGATTCACTTTCAGACATACCTTCTACAGTTGGGAAATTTCTGGTAGCTTCGACACTTTTTGTACTAAAATTATACTTGCAATCAACATCAAAATTATTGAAATAGTCTCTATTTTTTTCAAACC
>CAZGDL010000138.1:0-5308 GCA_964525075.1 uncultured Treponema sp. | reverse complement strand
CTTTTACTCCGCATCCGGGAACATTTCTGCAATCTTATCCTTGTAAATTTCGTTAATCCTAAAGCGCATAATTTCCTGCTTTGCAGAAAGTTCTACGCCAACTTCAAAAGGCTTTTGGATAAGCTGGAAACGACCAATTCGTTCAAACATTTTAAAGCCGTTTTTAGGACTGATAAGAGTTGTTATTTCGCCTTCGTAGAGTTTTTGAACTGCCTCGGACTGGAGGAAGTTTTCAAAAGTATCATACTGCATACCGTTTTCGTCTGCGTATGCTTTAAGTTCATCTTCATCAACAAGGATCAGGGCTCCCAGGTAACGCATATCCTGACCAACAACTACGGCCTGTTTGATAAAGCGAGATTCTGCAAGTTTTGCTTCAATTGGAACAGGTTCAAGGTTTTCGCCACCACGCAAAACGATTGTATCTTTTATACGGCCTCGAATCTGGAGTTCGTTGTGAATTGTCATAATGGCAAGGTCGCCGGTGTCCAGCCAGCCTTCTTCGTTAATAACTTTGGCAGTTAAATCTGGGCGTTTGTAGTAGCCTTTCATTACGGTTGGACCTTTTATCTGGAGAACGCCTTGTTTTCCGCGGGCAAGGACAAATCCGTCTACAGGGTCAACAATTCTAGCTTCTACGCCACGAATTGGTGAACCAATTGTACGATAAATAGGAGCTGCAATCGGGCGGACAGAAACAATTGGAGAAGTTTCAGAAAGTCCGTAACCTTCTACAATTTTTACACCAATTGCCCAGAAAAATTCATCAATAGCTTTTGGATAAGCTCCACCACCAGCAATTCCGGCTCGGAAATTTGTTCCAAGCATGGCTTTAATTTTTCGGAAAATGATTAAGTCCCCAAGCCACCAAACTGGCCACAAAAGTGTCCAAGGGATAAGGCAGATAAACCACCACAAAACCGGCTTATACCTTGTAAAACAGGCATTCTGATTGAACATAAGTCGGGACATTTTTTTCTGGATTTTGGCAGCCCCAACAAAGAAATTGAAAAGTTTGAGGACAATCCCGCCGGCTTTTCGCATTTTTTTGGTAACGCCATCATAAACTGCTTCAAAAACTCGAGGAACGGCTGGCAAAAGATGAGGATTAATTGCCTTAAAATCAGCAAGGAGGATAGAGCCAACTGGTTTTGAATAACAGAGAGTTCCTCCCTGAATCAAAATTACGTATTCAACTTCGCGTTCAAAAACGTGCCAGACTGGCAAAACCGACAAAGCTTTATCACCAGGATTCAAATAAATACGCTCAGGAATTTCATCAAGCTGGGCAAGGTAACCTTTGTGAGTCAACTGAACACCTTTTGGAGTGCCAGTTGTTCCAGAAGTGAAGATGATAGTACAAACATCATCACTCTTACCTTTTTCAAATTCTTCTTCAACCTTTCCAGCATTTTCGATACGCCATTTTTGGCCGGCTGTCAAAATATCCTTATAAAAAAGAACTTCAACATTTTTTTCTTTTGCAAGTTCCAGGAATTCTGGTTTAATTTCGTTTTCAAAAACAATCACTCGTTCAAAACAAGGCAACTGATCTTTAAGAGCCAGCATTTTATTTACCTGGGCCCCATTTTCGGTCACAACGGTTTTGATTTCTGTAAGTCCCAAAATCTGAACCAAGTCATTCGCAGTTGCATCACAACCACGCGGAACATCAATTGCACCAAGTCCATTTATGGCAAGACTGGTATAGAGCCATTCCGCCCTGTTATCTGCAATAAGTCCGATTAAATCGCCTCGCTTAATTCCAATTGTCATAAAACCAGCAGCAACATCCAAAGCCAGCTGATACATTTCGCGGTACAAAACAGGCTGAAATTCTCCGCCTTTTACAACTTTGTGATACTGAGCAACAACTTCCGGCCATTTTTCTGCCGAATCTCTTACCATTTTTGGGATAGTGTAATTTGAATCATAAACCATTTGAACGTTTCTCCATCTCTCTTTTTAAAATGACATTTTTGACTGTTTTTGTCAATTTAAAATAATATATGTAAATTCAATTGTTAGCAAGGGGAAAATTTTACTAACTTAAAGTTCAAGAGATTTTCCAAAGGGAAATCCTAAACTAATACCCGTTAGTTTCCGATAAAATCAATATGAGTAAAAAGAATATTTCCCAGGAAAAAATTATTCAGTCCTTTTTGACTAGTGCCTTTGAAAAATCTGCCGGAGCTACTTCGCTAGCGGATATTTCGGAAATCCTGGAGATAAAAAAAGCTTCACTTTACAATCATTTTGAAAATCGTGACGCAATGTACGATGCTACGGTTTACCACTGCGGAAAAGAAGTCGAAGCCATTAAATTTTTGCCAGAAAAATCTTTGGACTCTGTAAAAAACGCCAAAACTACAATAACTGGATTTTTTAAAAAGCTGATTACCAGATTTTTTGAGATGTATGAAAACGAGCCTTTATTCCAGATTTATGTTTTTTTGCACACCGAGCAGTATTTTAATGTTGATGCCCTGAAAATTGTAGAAAAAGAGATTGCGTCAATTACCGACCAAATCAAAATTATTCTCCAGGCTTTTGCCAACGCCGAAAAAATCACAAAAAAAACTGAAAAAGAGCTCAAGGATTTGTCCCTTTCCATTTCGTCAATTATTTTGCAGCAGAGGGATTTTTACATTGCCACTAAAAAAGAAACCGTCCGCCAAAATCCTGATTGCGGAGCCGGTAGCCTTTTTGCCCTCCCCACAGATGAATCTTCGCTAAACCGCACAATTAAACTTGTGGACTGCCTTTTAAAAGGGATTTAAGTCACAACGGTTTTAAGGAACTTTCATAAATCCCCAAAATTTCTCCCGTATATTGTCCTTTTTTTTCTCCCTGATTTTCGCGAACAATCAAAGGACTTTCAATTTTCAGCCGGGGCTTAGCATTTTTTCTAGCTTCCAGCAAAACCATGTTGGGTTCTTTATCAACAAAAGGATAAACAAGCCGCATTCTTTTGGGTTCGAGGTGATGGCGGGCTAGGCTTGCAAAAATTTCTGGCAGGCGGAAAGGCCGATGAATCATAAAAAATTTTCCACCAGGGGCAAGCAGATAATCCGCAGCAGTAACCAGGTCTTCCAGATTACAGAGGATTTCGTGGCGGGCAATCGCCTTAGCGTCGGTCGGGTTCTGACGGCCGTGGTCGTTTATCATATAAGGTGGATTTGAAGTCACCACGTTAAAACTGTGCTTGGCAAAAAGGGAGTCAACTTTTTTTACATCGCCATTTATGATTTTGATTTTTTCTTCAAGATTATTCAATTTGACACTTCTGGCAGCCATTTCGGCAGACTCTTTTTGAATTTCCAGACCAGAGAAAGCAGCCGCCCCGCAAGAAGTTTCCATCAAAAAAGGAATAATTCCAGTGCCAGTTCCCAGGTCAATCACCAAATCACACTTCCTAGTTTCCTGTGCCGCGAAATGAGAAAGCAAAACAGCGTCAATTCCAAACTGAAAACGCTCCGGGTCTTGAATAATTTTTCTTCCGTTTAATAAAGTGTCAATTTGTTCCATAAGTCAAAATAATCAGGTCAAAAAGTATTTTTTCAGCGTCATGAGATTCCGAGTTAAACTCGGAATGACGGCTAGATTCCGGGTCAAGCCCGGAATGACGATTTTATCAATAAAAAAGTTCACATTCAAAGCAAATTTCACCCTGATTTTTGCCAGCAACCACCACTTTATTTTCTTCTGGGAAAAATCCAGCCTGAATTGAAATTTCATCACCAAGCAGAGCTTCTTTTGAATAATTCAGTTTAAAATCCTTGTAAGTTTTGTTCTGAAATTCTTGAGGCAGGGAATCTATCACAAAATTAATATATTTTGAATTATTTGTGTGACCGTTGGCATCCATATCAGAAAAAAGAATTTTGTGACTGCCAATTTCGGATAAATTTTCAGGGAGGATGATTTTTCCGGGCTTTATGCCGTCGTATTCAGTGTAAAATGTCGGAGCAGGTCGCAAAGTAAACATTTTTGGTGGGATAATCTTGCGTTTTTCAAAATCAACAACAGTCCAAAAAGACCAGCCTTTAATCAACAGCTGGCCAGACTCGCTATCGGTAATTTCGTATTTGCGGGAAAGTTGAAGCCCCTCCGATTTTTCTTCCCAAGTGGTCAGAGTGATTTTCTGATTTGCGACAGGCATTTTTTCGATGTGATAAGATTGCCTGGAAGTCAAAATTGAAACTCCGTGGTCAACTAAAAACTGCCAGGAAAGTCCCTTTTGATTGTAATCTTCGACCGCCGTATCCGAAGTAAGCAGCAAAAGTTCCGCCAAAGCAATCTTGTTATTTATATCACACTGGCCAAAAGTCAGTTTGTATTCCTTATGAAATTTAACACAATCATCATCGTGCCACTGTTTTAATGTAATTTCGTGTTTCATTTTGTTTCCTCTTTTTGATTTGCAATTTTTAAAGATGTCCTAACACACTTTATCAAAAATTCTACTCTTCCTCAAAAGTTTTATAGTTTTCCACCTGTTCCATAACCTGGTTAAATACTTCCTGAGAATAAATTGGCGGATAACCATTATCAAACAGGCAGAATTTTATATCAGATTTTAACTGGCTACGAACATTTGTGTTGTTCAACCAGTCTGTAAAACTTGATTTTAAGTCAATAAGTTCTTTTATTTTCTTTGCCAGCTTCTGAATTTTTTTGTTCACCTTGATTCCTGCATCTGGATCAAAAATATCTTCACCATATTCAAAATCTTTTTCATCCCGCAACTTTATCAGAATGTCGTAAAAAGCCATTTCTTCAAACGTGAGTCCAAGTTTTCTAAAGCGTTCCTTATCCTCATTTAATTTTTTCAGGATTTCTTCTGCCTGAAATGTTGCTTCATTAATAATCTGGTTGGCAGCGATTTCCTGAGTATCGCCAATTTCCTGTGCAGAAAGCTGTTTTCTTCGGTCATGATACAAAGTAATAGTTTCATCCAGCATATCTTTATATTTTTTTGCAGAAGCTTTATTTACTTTTCCGTAGTCAGTAATCTTTTTACGCAAAAGCTTCATCAAAAGTTCCAGGCGGGTAGCCGGCATTTTTACATTAGCCAGGCGATCAAGAAATTCAGGGCCAAGAATATCTTCCTGGTCTCCTTCCTGCAGAATGTTTTCAACATTGCTGTACTTAAGGGCTTCTTCAACCATTTTTGCAACATATTTGTTCATTGAATCTGTGTCTAAATCTGTAGTTCCACTCATCTTTCGAACAAATCCTGCAATAGCCATAAAACTTTGTGATAGTGCAGATTCTTCATCAGTCAAAACTCCAGACGGCTGACAAA
>CAZGDL010000137.1:3034-5317 GCA_964525075.1 uncultured Treponema sp. | reverse complement strand
TTCTCCGCCTGCGGTCGACTGCTACGCAGGGGCTCCACGCTTGGTGGCCGCCCACCTTACTGGGCTACCGAAATCCTCAGTCTTTTTATCTTTCCTTCTTCCAAATCTCCCAATTCCCATTGGCCTAGTTTTACTCGTTTTAGTTCTACAACCTGGTTACCCAGAGCCTGAAAAATCCTCCTGACCTGGTGAAATTTTCCTTCCGAAATTTTTACTTCCCACAGGGTAAAGTCTTTGTCTAGGGGGCGGAGTTTTGCCGGCTCAGATTTTTGTTCCGGGGCTTTTTTTTCTGCTGGTAGAATTAATCCTTGTAGGGCTTTTTGGCTGTAATCGGCATGACCCGGATTTTTTAGTCTGGCAATATAAGTTTTTTCTATGTGGAATTCGGGGCTTGTAAGTTGGTGAGAAAAATTTCCGTCGTTGGTAAAAAGCAAAAGTCCGCAAGTGTCACAATCCAGGCGCCCCACGGTGTGGAGGCGGTGGCCCCGTTTTGGCTGGGTGACTAAAGCCTGGAGCTCTGCTGGCAATAGTTCATAAACTGTGTGATGGGAATCTGAACAAGCAGAACAAACGTATCCGGCAGGTTTATTCATCATAAGGTAGATTTTTTCTTGTTCGTTTGCAGGTGAATTTTGTATAACCATAAAATGAAGTTTAACTTTTTTAATCTTTTCTATCCACAAAACTTCTATCTACAAAAGTCAAAAAATCATAAAAAAATCAGCCAACCTTCTGGACTTTATGGTAGGTTCCATCTGGCTGGCTGAAATGTTTTCTGATAATTAGTCAGAATCCTTAGTTTGCAGGACCGTAATCAAATACGATTTCAATAGTCTGCATCTTCTTAAAGTCATCACTATCGCGTTTTACAATAACTGCAGAAGCACCTGAAGTATCTCCGTCAATAGTTCTTGCATCTTTTGGAAGTTTGCTTACCCATTCGTTGTAAATATTTACACGAGTAGTATTTCCATCATCACTTGAAGTATAGCCTTTCTTTGACATTGGAACAGTTTTTCCATTTACTTTGATTTCTTTAATCGTAATAACGTAACCAGGGAAAAGAGCTTCACCATTCATAATTCCAAGAGCACTGAAAGAGAAGCTTGTAGCTGAACCAGAACTTGTTCCTGTAAAGTCAAGACCAACAGTGTATGTGCCAGGACCTGTGATTTCGGCATCTGTCGCAACAATACCCTTTGTCTTTGAACTTGGCTTGTATTCATCACCTACAGAATAAGTAACAACCCAGTTTTTGTCGCTATACATAAGATAGCCAACACCAACATCTTTTCTTCCTACAAGAGGATTTCCAGTATCGAGTTCGTCAGGAGCAGCTTTTACAGCTTTTTTCAAGTTTGCAGCAGCAACGCCCTTTACTCTCTTCAAATCTTTGCTTTCTTTAGAGAACTGTCTTTCGCTAAACAATTTCTGCAATTCTTCCTGATTAAGTTTTGCAGTCTGTTTGTTGAAGAAACAATCAGTACCTGTATCCCAAATAACTGGAACAAAGTTATAAGCATTGCAGTTTTCAAGAACGTTTGTTGTCCAAATTAAAGTAGATGTTTTGTAATTTCCGTTGTTTGGCAGAGCACCACATTCACCAATGATTACACCATAGCCTTCGTCAACGAATTTTTCCATCTTTTTGAACTGAGCATTCTGGTATTCATAATCAGCTTTAGTTCCCCAAAGGTCACCACCACCAATACAGAAATCAGAAGGATCATAATAGTGAACAGAAAGGAAAAGACGATTTTCTACAGTATCAGTTGGCATTTTGAAACGAGAATCGCAAGTTTTATCAAAATTTGTGTCATAACCTGGGATTAAAAGGAATCGTTTTGCGTTATTTCCACCCTGGGCACGAATTAAATCAACAAAAGTCTGATTAATGTAATTTGCCATTTTGTAGCAACCATCTTCATTAAGAGCACCTTTTGGCCAGTCAGCATTTTCATCATTCAATCGGCTTCCAGTCTCTTCGTTACCACCTTCAAAAATCAATTTATAAGAATAATTCTTAAAGCGTGTACCAATCTGAGTCCACATTGCCTTGTAAAGTGCAATAGCATCGTTGCGGTATTCTTCGTCTCTCTGTCCAAAGAGTCCCCACCAACCGCCATCCCAGTGGTCGTTGATAATTACTGTCAAGCCAGCATCCAAAGCCCAGTTTACAATTGTTTCAACACGGTCAAGATAAGCTTTGCTCATTCTGTAATCACCAGCTTTGTAGTCAATTGCATTTGTCCAAGCTACAGGAATACGAATGGTGTCAAAACC
>CAZGDL010000137.1:0-2934 GCA_964525075.1 uncultured Treponema sp. | reverse complement strand
AATTATCTTTCATAAAAAATTATAGCAGAATGCGGATAGTAAAATAATTTGAATTTTGGTGAACTTTACTTAAATTTATGAGAGGACTTAGTTTTTCTTTGTAGTCTGGCGTTTATCTACATACATATCCGTAAAAGCTTTTTCCATAACTTCCAGGAAATCGTCGTTGTTGTAAATAATGCCACAAGATGAGCCAATGCTGACGCTAAAATCATAATCTTTTGTTTGAGTAAGATTTGCCTGCTGGATATTTTCGCGGATAGAGTTTTTTAGTTGTTCAACTTCCATCACGTTGTTGTTTTTACTTGTGACTAAAAATTCGTCGCCACCATACCTGCACACAAAAATATTGTGATCAATTTCCATACAAGTATCGCGGATAATTTGTCCTATTTTTTTGAGAACCTGGTCGCCTTCTGTGTGACCGTATTTATCGTTGATTTTTTTAAAATGATTTACGTCGATTATTAAAATGTAAAGTTCGTGTTCAACTCCAGTTCTAATCATATTATTGATGTAGATGTTGAAATCGCGACTGTTTTTTAGATTGGTGAGTTCATCATTCAAAATCTGATTTCTAAGCCTTGTAATGTAAACTAAAAGAATAGACAGGGTAAAACCAACCTGGGAAACGGTAATTCCGTAAAATTTGATTTGGAGAATATTTGCAATTAAAGGCCAAAGTGCAAAAAATACCAGAGGTAACAAAGTTTGTTTTTCGATATAACTTCCAGATTTGATAATTCTAAAAACAAGTCTGATTGTTGTAGCAAGATAGTAACCCCAGGCGACAAAAGGAATTACAAAAGCACCCATTCCTCGTTGATAAAGATTTTTATCATCAATCACAAAACCAAAATGGGTGAGTGGGGTGGAAATCATAAGGGCAAAAGTGATAAGGAGAGGGATTAAAAGGATTTTGCCCTTCATGGTTTTTATAAGTTCTGAACCCGTAAGTTTGTAATGGGAATATTCTGCAAAAAGAAAGGCGAAAAATAAAGGTACAGAAACATAAAAAATGTTTGCGATATAGAGAAGGTATTTTACGGCAAGCCCTTCAACGCCACGAAAATAGGCTGCAAGAATATCCGAAATACAAAAAGCTATATTTACCCAAGCAAAAGATCTGATTGCTGATTCGTCAACACCATCTCGTCTTGCCTTTGTGTAACAACCAAAAAGGATAAAACTTGAGATGGCAATACAGATTATGTTTGTTTCAATATAGTAAATGTAATATAAAGGATTCATGCAGCCCTTTTTTTTATTTTGCTTTTCCCTGGTTTGCTACAGCAGCCTGTTTTGCAGCAATAGCAGCCTGGTCACCAAGATAGTAATGTTTGATAACATTGAAATCATCATCAAATTCATAAACAAGTGGTGTAGCTGTTGGAATGTTTACTCCAAGAATTGCTTCTGGAGTCATTTTGTCCAAGTAGTAAACCAAAGCACGCAAAGAGTTTCCGTGAGCAGCGATGATAACGCGTTTTCCGGCTTTCATTGCAGGTTTGATTTCTTCAAGGAAGTATGGAACTACACGCTGAATTGTTGTTTCCAAAGATTCGTTCTGTGGCAGGAATGATGGATCTACATCTCGGTACATAACCTGTTTTTTTGTAGAACGTTCATCATCATCTGGCAATACAGGAGGTTTTACATCAAAAGAACGACGCCAAATCTTAACCTGTTCTTCACCGAATTTTTCAGCTGCATCAGCCTTATTTTTTCCCTGAAGATCACCGTAATGGCGTTCATTCAATTTCCAAGTTTTAATAACAGGAAGCCAGTTTCTATCCATTGCATCAAGAATTCCATTCAAAGTGTGGATAGCACGTTTAAGATAAGATGTGTAGCAAACATCAAAATCGTAGCCTTCCTTCTTCAAAAGTTCTCCGGCATTTTTTGCTTCTTCACGACCTTTGTCGCTAAGTTCAACATCTGTCCAACCTGTAAAAAGGTTCAATTTGTTCCATTCACTTTCACCGTGACGAACTAAAACTAATTTTGTCATAAAAAAACCTCATAAAAAAATCCTGAAAACTTGCGTCCTCAGGATTTAGTGGAGAATAGGGGGCTCGAACCCCTGACCCTCGGCTTGCAAAGCCGATGCTCTAAGCCAACTGAGCTAATTCCCCTTGAATTGAGAATAATATATCAAAAAATAAAAGGCTTGGCAAGATGGAATTTAAGGGAAATTATGGGAAAATATAGGGAAGGTAAAATTTCTTCCATTGCTGTTTACAAGGCATCCACCTTAACACAAACTTCCTTTTGCAAAGCAAGCACCTGGTCTAGAGAAAGTCCAGTACATTCTGCAATAATATTAGGTACAATATCTTTTGTAAGTAAGTTTTTTGCAGTTTCAATTCGCCCTTGAGAAAGTCCCTGTGCAAGACCTTCTTCAATTCCTTCTTCACGACCTTCCGCCCAGCCTTCTTCCCGGTTCTCTTGAATCATTTCTGAAAGTGTCATATAGTTCTTCCTCTCTTGTGGGGATATTTTCAGGCGGTCCACAAGTTTAATAAGTCGATCTGTCAAGTCGGAATCAGATTTTTGCCGGCTCAAGTAGCCAAAAAACGCCTGAAGTTTTTGCGACTTCATTTTAGCATAGAGTTTTGCGTTATAAAAGACAGAAAGTCTACCGTCATCTATCAGTTCATTTGGGGCTTCATCTATTCGGTTGCGGATAGTGTAAACAGGTAGCCCCAGACCAAATGGGTCACCCATACATAAAAAGATTACGTAAGAATCTTTCAGGTCTTTGTAATCGTCACCGGCCATCAAATTGTCTACATCCATAACGCCCTGGTAGTAGCGAGCCCGTTTGACTAAATCTGTCAAATGCGACGTTTGAATTTCAATGTCAAAACAACGGCCACTTCCGTCTTTGACGTAAACGTCAAATCTTGCACCCTTGCTCAGATAGTCTGTTTT
>CAZGDL010000136.1:2290-5325 GCA_964525075.1 uncultured Treponema sp. | reverse complement strand
GATTAATTTTTTTTGAATAATTTATCGTTTGAATGGATTTGACCCCGATTTTGGGCCTTTTTTGAATTTTGTGATTGGGGGGCGTTGTAGTGTGAAAATTTGCTTCCGCTAGAAAGGGAAAAATCGATAAATCGATTTTTGAGCCGTTTTTTCGATAATCCTAAACAGACCGCTGTCGCGCTCTGTTTTTAACGGATTTTCGATTATAGGCTGGGGAAGTCTTTCCCCTCCTAAAAATCCATCTTGCCAAATCCCCAAAAAATCGTTTATACTGCAATCGTAAATCGGGAAGCGCAATGACGTGCTGTAATCACACATTGGCTTTCCGATTTTTTTTTAACTTGCAGGTTTGCAAAACGGAAGGCAAAAAATGATTACTGTAAACGAAATTTTAGAGCTCAGTTTGTTCAAAAAATTCAAGGTGGTGGCTGCAAAAGAGTACCTGACGAACGCCGTAACGACGACGGTAATTCTTGAATTTGAAAGTAGTTTGATTCAGTACGCCGGCTACCGTTATGGATATTTTGTCTTGGTTTCGTATTTTTTTGCTTCTACAAATCCGGAGTTGGTGAACGGTTCTATCAAATATCTGATTCAAAAACACGTGTCGGGAATTGCCATAAAACTGCTGCCCAAAGACCACCTGCCCGACGATATAATTCAACTGGCAAAAGAAAATCATGTTCCGATTATGATTTTTTATGATGAGTTTATGGAAGACCTGATAATCAACATCAACGAATCTATGAAGACGAGGGCCCAGTACATTGTCCGCGAGGAAAAGCTCAATCTGATTTTGAACAACAAAAAAGACCCGGACGAGGTTCAGCGGATTGCCCTGGAAATTAATTCCGATTTTAAAAAAAATATCGTAAGTGCCTGCCTGATTTCTAAAGAGCCGGCGACAAACCTCCAGGTTCATACTTATTTTGACAGTTTGCTTTATCACAAGGCTAGGAATGCGGAGGCAACGAACTGGACTTTTATAAAATCTGGCTATGACGTTGTTTTGATTTGCAGTTTTGATGAAAGGGAAATCCAAAATATCCATCCTCTGACTTACATTAAAGATGTTCTTTCGCAAAATGGTTTTAATTCTGAGGATTTTTATATTGGTTACGATGCTGATCCTGTGGAACTGGGGGATTTGAAAGAGTCTGTAAAAAAGGCCCAGGTTGCGGCGGCTGTCTGTAAATTTCAGAAAAAAGATACGCTTTCCTACAAATATGTTGGAATTTACAAATATGTGGTTTCTATTGTAGGAAATGACATTTTGTGTGCCGAAATTAAGCGGAAAATTGCGATTTTGGAGGATTATGACAAAAAACACGAGGCAAATTTGATAAAAACCCTCCTGTCTTTTGTGGAGCATAATGGAGATTACGCGGCGGCCGGCCAGGAGTGCTATCAGCATACAAATACAATCCGTTACAGAATAAAAAAAGCGGAGCAGCTTTTGGATTTGGAAGAGTCTACGGCGGATGAGGAAATCACACTGATTATCCGCTGCTATCACCTGATTCGTGAAAAAATCCTGTAAATTTTGTATAATCATCTTATGAAACCTGATGAATTGCTGAAAGTTTTGGATGTTGCCCAGAAATTAAAGACGAATACCCGTCACTGCTGGTTTAAAGATGGCAGGCGGGAAAGTGTGGCTGAGCATTGCTGGCGGGTTGCTCTTATGGCAATGCTGATGGAAAAAGATTTTCCCCAGGCTGATATGAATAAAGTGATTAAAATGTGCCTGATTCATGATATGGGGGAATGTTTTACCGGCGATATTCCGACTTTTGAAAAAACTGAAAAAAATTGTCAGACCGAAAAAGATTTGCTGATTGATTGGGTAAAAACTTTTCCGCAGGATGAGCGGGAACAGTGGCTTAATCTTTATGATGAGATGGAAAAACTTGAAAGTCTGGAAGCAAAAATTTACAAGGCTCTGGACAAAATGGAAGCGGTGATTTCTCATAACGAATCTGATATAAAAACCTGGCTTCCTTTGGAGTACGATTTGCAGTTGACTTACGGCCAGGAAAATGTTCAGTTTTCGGATTATATGAAAAAGTTGAAATCAATCGTAAATGAAAAAACACGAATAATTATAGAAGAAAGTAAAAAAGGTGGGGAAATATGAAAAAGTTTGTTTTGAAAAAATTTGCTGGATTTTTGATAGGGTGGGGGATTTTGGCAAGTGCGGCTTTTGCTGCTCCGGAGACTTCTTCTTCGGTGATTGATACACCACTGGGGGGGAATTTACCTGGTGGGGCGGCACTTGGCACTCCACAGGGGGGCACTTACCTTGGGGGAGCGGCCGAACTTGAAAAATATGTTGGGGCGGAAAATGTAAAAAAATTGTTGGGGGAGGGGAAAATCCTTTTAGTTCACCCCATGGACGAAAACAAGCTGACCCTCCTTCCTGAATGCCAGTATTCGCCTGCAATAAAAACAAATCTTGTTGAAAAAGTGGAAGACCAGGTGCCTTTTACTGCGGAATTTTTGTATTTGATTCCGAAATCTAAACTTTTGGAAGGTTCGACTAAGTCTGAAATTACGAATGATGATCTTTCTGTGGTTCTGCGGTCTATCAGCAAGATGGAAGGAATGCGGTATCATTTTGCAGAAAAGAAAAATGGCGATATTTTGTATAAAGCGTCTTATATGATTGATGGAAAAAATTCTAAAAATAAGATTGCTGATGTGATTTCTGGCTCTGCTGATGGTCTGGTTTTGTACTGTTATCAAAAAGATAATACTTATGGTGATATTTTTTATGAGTTGAAATATCACCAGGCCGAAAATATTTTGCACGTGGCTTTTGAAAATACAAATCCTATGAGTATGATGGGGATAAAAGCGGTGGCGGAAGGAAATCTTCATATAAATGTGCTTTCAATTGATTGTGGGGATGATTTGCTTCTTTATATTTCTACGGATGTTTCGGCTAAGAAAATTCCTTTGTTTAATATGAGAAAAAAGATGGAAGAGTCGATGTGCGAGCGAATGGATTCCATTTACCGCTGGTTTTTGGTTCA
>CAZGDL010000136.1:0-2190 GCA_964525075.1 uncultured Treponema sp. | reverse complement strand
AGGGCTTGCTAGGATTTTGCGATTTTGGAAGGTGGGGCTGAAATTAGGTCTTTTATAACTTCCGATGCGATAATCAGGCCTGCCACGGAAGGCACAAAGGCGGTTGAACCAGGGATTGCCTTGCGTGGGTTAGTGTTCGCCGGCTCTGTTTTTTGTGGATTTTCTGGGGTGTCGTTTTCTTGGCACGGAGCACACTTATTTTCTTCAAACTGCAGGTCGACAGGCTTTTCTTTTGAATAAACAACTTTTACATTTTTTATTCCGCGTTTTTTGCATTCCTGCCGCATGACGCGGGCGAGAG
The DNA here is from genome assembly GCA_964525075.1 of uncultured Treponema sp. Taxonomy (GTDB): domain Bacteria; phylum Spirochaetota; class Spirochaetia; order Treponematales; family Treponemataceae; genus Treponema_D. The sequence continues at coordinate 1,889 of CAZGDL010000136.1, read as the reverse complement.
GGCAAACGCTGGTTTGAGAAATATCCGCAACTTCGAATTTTGTTGGATCCAGTTTGTTTCCAGCCCCCATACAGGAAATAATTTTTGCACCGGCTTCTTTTGCCTGGGAAATCAGCTGAATTTTTCCGGCAACAGTGTCGATGGCGTCGACAACGTAATCATATTTTGTAAAATCAAAAAGATTTTTCGTTTCTGGAAGATAAAAAGTCTGGAAAGTCTGGACTTGGGTCTGGGGATTTATATCCAAAATCCTTTCTTTCATAACGTCCACTTTGTATTTTCCGATGGTTTGGTGAGTCGCGATAATCTGGCGGTTTAAATTTGTAAGGGAAACTTTGTCATTATCAATCAAATCGAGGTGACCGACGCCACTTCTAGCCAGGGCTTCTACCACATAGCCACCAACACCCCCAATTCCAAAAACTGCGACGTGGGCATTTTGTAAAATTTCCATGGATTTTTTGCCAAGCAACATTTGAGTTCGCGAAAACTGATTTTCCATGAGTTTAATCTAGCAAATTAATAGGTAAAATACAAGAATTTTGGGTGGGGTGGGGGAAGGGTGAAAACAGTTTTGAAATTGCAGGTTTTTCAATGTCTTTTCTATGTAAAAAATTCGGAATTTCCGAATTTTCGCCTTATTTTGCGTTACTAGGCATAATCAATTTGTAATGACCCCATGTTAAAATTCTCCACTCTGTAGAGGATTTTTCATCATTTTTCACTACCTTTTCCCTCATCTTTCTCATCTACCAGTTCCGGATGCTGCAGATAAAAATTATTCTTTTCTTTTTCAATTTCAAGTTTTAATTCATCTTGCGTCGGCATATAAGGCATGTATTTTGCCATAAAAATCTGGTTTGAATCGTGCAAAACTGAATAACGGGCAATAGTACTGTCGGTTTCTGAACATAGAACAATTCCAATTGTCGGATTATCATCAGATTTTTTCTTTAAATCGTCATACATACGAATGTACATATCCATTTGACCTATATCCTGATGAGTAATTTTCCCGATTTTTAAATCAATCAGGACATAGCATTTGAGTTCTATATTGTAAAAAACAAGGTCGATAAAGTAATCATCTGTTTCTGTAACAATATGCTGTTGCCGGGCTACAAAAGCAAAGCCTTTCCCCATTTCCATTAAAAAATCACGGATATGATTAAGGATTGCACTTTCAAGCTGAGTTTCGCTGTAATCATTGGAAGAAAATCCCAAAAATTCTGCAATAACAGGACTTTTTAAAAGTTCAAATTGAGAACTCTTAAATGTCTTTGTCTTTTCTTTCATTTCTGCAATGACATTTTCTTTTTTTGGAGAAAGCAAAAGTCGTTCGTAATATTGCGTGCCAATATTTCTATCCAAAGTACGCACTGACCACATTTGCTCGTTAGCTTCTTTAAGATATCAAAGTCTTGCATTTTCATCTGCAACAGACAAAAGCCTCCTAAAATGTGACCAGGTAAGATTGTGAACACATGTGTTCACAATTTCAAAATCCTTAAAGTTCAGATAAAATTTTCTGAAATATTGAATGTTTCGCTTGTTGTAAGAATTACCATATTTTCTTACAAGACGCTCAGAAAGAAGCTCTATGATTTTTTCACCATAAGACGCCCTGTCTTCTCCCTTTTGTTCCTGCTCCACTATGCTTTTTCCAATGTTCCAGTAGGTAGAAACAATTATTGAACTTACTGCAGAATTGGCAGAAGAGATTGCATTTTGAATAAAACCGTCTACCTGATTTATAAAATCATTTTCTAGGACTTTTATTTCTTTTTCCATTTTTTTACTCCTAAAATACGAATGGGGCATCTGCAAAAACATGCAGTAGACTTCTTAAAAATCATTTTTTTCTTTTTGAAGAATCTGTAATTTCTTTA
>CAZGDL010000135.1:0-5399 GCA_964525075.1 uncultured Treponema sp. | reverse complement strand
GGAAATAGAAGAAGCAAAACAGTATGCCCGGGAAGAAGCTAGAGAGGAAGGGCTTCGGGAAGGACGAGAAGAAGGTAGAGAAGAAGGACTTTCCCAAGGACGAATTGAAACTGCAAAAAACTTACTTGATATGCAGATGTTACCTGAACAAATTGCAAAAGCAACAGGCCTACCACTAGAGCAAGTGCTTGCTTTACAGAAGGAAATCTGTGTGCCACTAAAAAATTGCTAGAAGTAGGACTATTATTGCCATGGCAACCAGGGAATAATAGATAATCGTTCCAAAATGGCGGGGGCGGCTGTTGTAGCTGATTAATGGAATCCGCATTTCGGCTTTTGTGAGACCGGAGTGGTGGGATTTATATTGGCCTTGGGATTTGTTCCAGAGCAGAGTTCTAGGAGTGATGGCAAGGGCTATAAAATCACCGAGTTCTGGCGGATTTTCGCGGGTGTTGTCAGGCCCAAATAATTCTAAGGTCAAAGCTTCTTCTTTTGTGAGTAAAATATAATCTTTATAAAATGTTCGTTTGAATTCTTCTGGGAATGTTTGCAAATATTCGGGTTTTACAAAAAAGCTGATAGCACGGGCTTCCATGGAAGGCTGGCGTGAAAGCATTTTTGTAATCTCGGGATAATTTTCCTGGAGAAAATCGTTACGGATGTCGGTGTGGCCGTGGTCGGCGGTAATAAAAAACAGGGTGTGGGGAGTTTCTTCACAAAGATAGGTCATTTTTTCGTTTAATTCTGCAACAATTTTTGCTACGTCGTTTGATTTTGTACCTTTTTGATGAAGTGTCGTATCCGGTTCCTGCCAAAATGCGTAAGTAAATGTTTTTTGTTCGTTTTTGCAGGTTTTTCTGATAGCTTCTATCCAATCATTTAATTCAGTGTGGGGATTTTCGCCAAAGGGTAAAACAGAATAGGCTTTTGCATTGCCACTGTTGTTGATTTTTTCGATTATGCTTTCGTAGTCCTGTAGGCCGTTTTCAATCGGGGATTTTGCGTTCAAAACAGAAGAATAATCGGTAAGAAGATTGCGGCGTAAAAAATCTTTGTAGTAAAGATGTTTTTCAAGAATATTCATGCCAAGTCCGCTCAAAACTACGACAACGACGTGGGTAAAATTTTGTGAAAGCATTTCGTCGGCTGGCGGAAATGTTTCGTGGTCGGCCTTTATTCCAAAATGCTGGAGAATGGAAGCCGAAAGATTTAGAGTGCTTTTTTGATAATCTGGCAGGCAGATATTTTCGTTTTCGGCTTTTAAGTTTTCGAGTAGGTTATTAAGTTCTTTCAAATCCATGATGTTCTCCTTTGTTTTGGGTGGTGGTTTGCAGTAGCGCTGGGAAGGGCGCCGAAGGCGGCCACCGCAAGCGAAGCACGCCTTTAGGCGGGCTGAGTGCGGAGGCTGGAGGCGAAGCCGGAACCCTGGACATAGCGACGGCAACCGAGGTTGCCGGACTGCCCTAAATCCTACCTTAAATCTTCTTTTCCAACAAAACCAGATTTGTATTTTCAAGCCCATTGAAAGTGCAAGGGGCGACGCCGATTTCCTTAAAACCGAGTTTCTGATAAAGATGTCTGGCAGCGACATTTTTTACATTTGTGTCAATTCTGAGAAAATGACAGCCGTTTTGAAGGGCGTAATTTTCGTAAAAAGCTTCCATCGTCTTGCCAAGGCCTTTGCCTTTTTGTTCAGGATCGACAACAAGGGTGTGCATGACCATCACCTGGTTGTCGGGAGCGGGAAATTGCCAGTCTGCACCTGCGTAAACATCGACTTGGAGCTGGTTTAAGATTGCGGAAACGGTAATTTTTCCGTCAGTTTCTGCGACAAAAAGGTCGTCGCGGGCCAGGGCGTCTTTAATGGTCGGAGCTTCAGGATAAATGCCACGAATCCAGCCGGTTGTGGCCCGGCCGTTTTCTTCTTCCGTGTGTATTTTGTGATAAATTTCTAGGATTGCGTCAAAATCAGCTTTTGTTGCTTTTCGAATTTTTGTGTTCATAGGTTTAAAATACAGTTATTAGGGGATTTTGAAAAGGGGGCGGAGGCTACGCCCCCTGCACAGTGCTAATGTAAAAGTGGGGCTAAGGGTTGTTAGTTGTAGAGAAAAGAAAAAGACGACCTAAACCATCCAAAACTTATTCCAACAGAGATATAGGAATCTGAGTTTTTTTTATCAAAATTGTAGAAAAAGTGACATTCGCCATACAATTTAAACCAAGTCGAAAGGGGAATTTCAAGACCTGTGGCAGCATGAAATGAAGTATCTGACTCATCTGCTGAATAAGAAGTATCTGAATGGCTTTTGCTTTTCCAATCTTCATCATAAAAACCAAGGCCCGCTCGTGCATATATAGAAGGTGGATATATCAAAATAAAAGGACGGTAATTAACTCCATAGCCGAATTCAAAATAGGTATTGTTAAAAATATCGGGTCTAAGACCATCAAAACCAAAACCAATATAAATAAAATCCCAAGATTTAATAGCCACCCTCATACTAGCGTCTAACAATCCTTTTCCATTTTCATTTTGTCCATAAGAAACAAAAAATCCTGACATTCCGCCACCACCTGCACTTTGTTTAAAAGTTGCAACTTTTTCGTCATGTTTTTTCTGCTTTATGGCATCGGAAATTTGAACTTCTTCTGTACGAATATCATAAATTGGCGACATTGTTCTTTCACGAACTTTGGTCGTTATTTCTGGAATCGAAATTACTTTATTTTTGATTGTGTCGTAAACCCGCAGTTCATCAAAGTAAAAACGGTAAGTTGAAGGTTTTTTGTCTGCTTCTGGTTCAACGTGGTAGTCCATTTCAAATCGGAGGATTTGAGTTCCACGGCTGAGCAAACTGTCATAAATATCTACATTGTTTGCATATTCATCAATAGTTTTTTCTCTTGCTTTACTTAAATCTGGGGCTTCTTTTCCAGCTATTTCATAATAGGAAATCCATATTTTTTCTTCGGTTAAGAGGATTTTATCGCAATAAAGATAAAGTTGAATTGGCCAGGCTTGTTTTTCACCATCATAAAGGCCATAACTTACTTTTAACTCTTCTCCCAGTGAAGATATAGTCTGTTTTCCCTGTATTTTTTTGTAATCTTTGTGAATTTCTTTATAGAGTTTATCTTCCTGATTTTTTGTGGAAGCTTTTCTTTTTGCAATTTCATCATCGGCATTTTTTTTGATTTTTGCGGTTTCTTCTTCGATTTCAGTTTTACGACGTTGAATTGCTATTTCTGTAGGCTGCCCATCAGTTGACAAATCGATTTTTCTGTAAGGTTTTGCATTTATTTCATCAGTTTTTGCCAAAACATCTTTTTCTGCTTGATCCGAAAGTTCCTTTACGCTTTCTTTTACAGTTTCTCGAATTTCGACCAGGGCTCGTTTTTTACTTTCGATTACAGAAATTTTTCCAAGAACATTTTCTTTTTCCAAGCTAAGTTTTCTGACTTCTTCGGCTTTTTTCTCGGCTTTTTTTTCAATTTCGTCACGTTTATTTTTTATTTCAAGGGAACGTTCTGCTTCTTTTTGAGCATCTTCCAGTTTTTTCTGATTTTGTTCGTTAAGTTCCTTTAAACGACGGTCAGCGGCTGCCTGTTTTTCTTCAAGGAGGGCTTTTTGAGCTTCAATTTTCTTTTTTAAACCACTGGCGTCTAAATTTGTAGACACGGAAAGAGAGGCAATTTGTTTATCCAAATCTGCAAGCTGATTTTCGTAGTTCTGGGCATCTGCTTTTGCCATTGCAAGTTGCTGGTCGACGGTAAGTTCTGCCCGGCCATGTTGCAAAACATATTTTTCAGTTCCGCTCAAATTGATTTTTAATTTTTCGCAAAGTTTGAGAGTAAGTTCATCAATAGCACAACCTGCACTATCAAATAAATCTTCTGTATTTTTTCTACCACTACTTGTTACGGTTTCGTGAATACCAGTCCTCAAATCCATATAGTTTACACCAATTGTGTATACGGAGCCGGCTTTTCGGATTGTTGTAAAAACGGCAGAACTTGCACTTGTAAGATGACCTGCTTCAATGGCGGTTTCTTCATCATACATAGAACTTTCAGATTTTCTCTGCAAGGCCTTTAATTGGCTTTCGTTTGAATCATCAACTACGGTAATAAATTTTGCATAGTCCTGAAGATTTTCTTTTAATTTATCTTGAATCTGCCCTTGAAGCCATTTTTCTTCGGCAGAAATATTTTCCAAATCTGGGGTTAAAACTTGAACTGTTGTAGTTTTATTTTGAGCAAAAAATGGGGCTGTAAAAAATAAAGAAATCGCTAGAATATAAAAGATATTTTTTTTCATAGGTCAATAATAAAAATGGTAAATAATAAAAAATAGGCTGAGGACATTTGGAAAGCAGAAAGTTTCCAAATGTCCGGATTAAAATTATTCAATAGAATTGATAAGAGAAGCCAAAGCTGGACTCATTGTTGCAGAAGAGCCACTTTCAATATTTATGCTAGAGAAAGGTCCTGCATTTTTTGCAACTTCTGCATTTGAAGCAGCCTGAGCCTGCAATGTTTTTTCGTGTTCCATTGCAATTTTGTTCTGTTCGTAAATAAGTTGGGCTTTGTATTCACGAAGTTTCGCTTCTTCAATCTGTTCATCCTGTTTTTGAGCATCGTCCAAAATTTCCTGAGCCTGTTTTGCAATTGCGTTTACAGAATCTTTGTCTAAATCTTTAGATTTTAAAATTTCAACAAGATAAATGTTTAAAAGCTGATTGTATGTATCACGAGAGCAAGAATAAATGGCGTACCAGTTATAAACTTTAGAAGTATTACCATATTCATCTGTGGTTTTTTCAAGCTGCCAGTAACTTCCTCGGTTACCAATTCCTGTAAGTTGAACATTGTTAACTTTTGAACAAATAGTTCTTACAGCTTCTTTTTGGCCATCAGTAAGATTGCTTCCAATAGTTGAGTTTATAGTATTTGACATTTCAGAACCAAGAGCATTCAAAACTTCAGTTTCTGCTAAAGTTTGGGCTACATCTTTTGATGCATCTTGTGCAGAAGAACAAAACCATTTGTGATTTGTATATTCGCTTGAAAGACCATACATATCAATGAATTTGTTGCCGTTTCCTTTTGTAATTCCAATCAGCCATTCAGGGTTTACTTTTGCCCCAATAGTTCTGTCTTGCCAGTCAATAATAACAGTTTTTTTTGCATCAGCAACAGTATTATTTTCATCCAAAGAAACTGATGCGCTTTTCGAAACAGTTTCTTTTCCCTTTGTTGCAGCACTTGTTGTTCCACAGCTCATGATTAAAAGGGCAGCCAAAGAAAGACCTGCCAACCCAAAAAATGATTTTTTCATCATCTACTCCTTATAAACTCCGCGTTAGCGGCAGCACAGGAGGTGCTGAATAAGCTATTTT
>CAZGDL010000134.1:3061-5510 GCA_964525075.1 uncultured Treponema sp. | reverse complement strand
GAGGGGCAGAAGAAAGAACATCAGCTAATTCAACCAAAGCGTCGTGTTTTGAAGTGTGATTGATAAAAACAACTCTTTCTGGAGAAAGAATATTTCTAAGCTGAATTTGAGAGTCGGAACTTCTATTTGCACCTGACGAAAGTCTTGCGTTTACCCAATTTTCAACTTCGGATTTTTTGAAGCGCCAAACTGTTCCAATTTTTCCTGCAGGGATTTCACCTTTTTGTGCCCAATCATAAACTGTTCTATCCGAAACTCGCAAATATTTAGCTACTTCTTCGATTGTAAGAATATCGTCTTCCATTCTGACACCTCTTTTACTATTTTTAATTATAATTTAAGCCAAATTTTAATGTATTTTAATTGAAATCTTTAGAATATTTTGCATTCTTTACGTTATTTTGTCAAGTTTAACTTTTTGTTATTCATTGAATTTTACCCCTCAATGCTATATCATTTCCCTATTATGAAAAACAAAAAAACAGTCAAAATTTCTATTTTAATTGCAATCACTTTTACACTTTTATATATAATTTTTGCGGCAAAACCGCTAGCAAAGGAATACCAGTTTTCGCCGGAGTGGAAAATTAACACTTCAAATCCTACCATAGAGAATTCTCAAAAAGATAAAATGTATTTTCGGCTGGGGCAGACTTTGGGCTATTTTACGGAAGATGGTGACATCAGCCTTTTTAAAACTTTTCCTGCAAAAGCAGCAATTTCTGACTCTTTTTATGCCACTTACGATTCAAATGCAAAAAATACTGATTTTTATTTTCCTGATGGAAGGAAAGCTGGAACTATTCAGGCAGCCGGCTATCCTTTTTTTAAGGATAATTTGATTTTTGCTTTTTTGCCTGGTGGAAATTCTTTTGCAAAATGTAATGAAAATGGTGAAATTGCCTGGACTTACCAGGGAACTATGCCTTTGACCGCTTTTTCTACAAATGCCAATTTTACGGTGGCAGGTTTGGCAGACGGCACTATCCATATTTTTAATAATGATGATGGAAAAATGGTTTCGACTTTTATTCCGGGCGGGAGTCAATATCCGGTTATTTTGGGAATTGACATTTCTGATGACGGCCAGTATGTTGCTTCAATTTCGGGACACGACCAGCAGAGATTTGTTTTGTCCCACAAGGAAGCCGCCCAGCAGAAAATTATTTTTCACACTTTTTTGAACACGGATTCTCCTTACCAGACAATCGTTCATTTTTGTAAAGATGGAAAACGCGTTCTCTATAATTATGACAATAATTTAGGGATTTATGATATTTCGACAGGACAAAATACAGTAATCAAACTTGCCAGCAAGGTTCTTTCTGTTGATGAAAATGATGATTTTGTATTTTTACTCGGGAAAAACAAAGATACTTACACTGTTTCTATTATCGAAAAAACTAACACCCTTCTGGGAGCTTTTTCTTTTCAAGCGGAAACTGCATTTATTCATTCCCAGGGAACAAATCTTTTTGTAGGAAAAGATAATTCCATATCAAAACTTTCGATTGTCAGAGAATAGTCTATTCCAAAATATGGATTTTAGGATTTTTGGAGATAAAAATGATTAAAATAAAAACGATGAAAAAAAATATTTTATTTGCAAGTATGATTTTGCTGGCAACTTCCCTGTTTGCATTTGACTGGCCCCAGGATGAAATTACAGAAAATTCATACTCCTCATATTTCGGGCAAAATCGTGGGGGGTTGATAAGCACATCTTTGTGTTTTTCTGAGCCCGGCCAGGTGAAAGCCACAGAATCAGGCTACATTCTTGCAATCATCACAGAAAATAATGATGATTCTGATTTTTTTCCGTCAACTTTGGGAACTGCCGTTATTTTATCGCACGAAGATAATTTGATTTCGGTTTACGGCAATTTGGATTCGGAAACACTCACTTTGAACGACAAAAATGAAAAAACAATAGACGCTGGGGCAACACTCTCGCAAAGTGGAAATTCCGGCTGGCAAAATGAAACTAGCCACCTGGAATTCCAAATTCTTGACACAAAAGACAAAACTGCCATCAATCCAAAAGTTCTTATGCCAAGATCCGAAAAAGAACTCCCCCTCACCCTGTCCGGCATTTACATAGAAAGCAAAAATAAAGTTTTTTATGATATTAATGAATACAAAACCTACACTTCTGGGCTCTATAAAATCTACAAAAAGCGAAATCCTATTGCGGCTCCTTACAAAACCGGTGTTTCTATAAACGGAATTGTTTTGGATCAGATTTCTTATGATTCAATTCTACAAAGTGATAATAAAATTTGTCTTTCGGGCAAGAAAAAATACACAAGTTCGGACCTTTATCCGGACGAAAATCTCCAGCTTTTAGGCGAAGTTATGTTTTCGCCAGGAAAAGTTACCCTGGGACTTTCGGAATCTGATATTTTGGGAAATGTAAAACAGATTAATTACAATATTACGGTTAGATAAA
>CAZGDL010000134.1:0-2961 GCA_964525075.1 uncultured Treponema sp. | reverse complement strand
GCTTTTTTGTTTGCATTCAAAACTAATTAGAATACCGCAACAACATCTCCATCTGGATATGTCTTTTCAATATAATCCTTTACTTTCTGACTTGTAAGCAATTCTACAAGAGCCTGAATTCCAGGATTATTTTCGTTGCCAGCCTTTACGGTAAGAATATTTACGTAAGGCGAATCAGCACCTTCGATAAACAATCCGTCTTTTTTGGCTGTCAAACCGGCTGTAATAGCATAATTTCCATTGATTACGGCAGCATCAACATCTGGAAGAACCCGTGGCAAAGATGCAGCTTCAATTTCCTGGAACTTCAATTTTTTAGGATTTTCTGTAACATCAGCTGGAACGGCTGTCAAACCTGCTTTATCAGAAACTTTAATCAAACCTGCAGACTGGAGCAAAAGCAAAGCACGACCTTCGTTTGTTGGGTCGTTAGGAATTGCAATTACGGCACCGTCTTTCAAATCGGCAAGTTTTTTAATTTTGCTGGAATAAATAGCAATTGGTTCAATATGAACGCCAGCAACGCTTACAAGATGATAATTTCTTTCTTCGTTGAAAGAATTCATATAAGGAATGTGCTGGAAGAAGTTCGCATCAATATCACCAGATTCTACGGCTTCGTTTGGAGTTACGTAATCTGTAAATTCCTGAACTTTCAAAGTATAGCCTTTTGCCTTCATGTCTTTTACAAGAAGATTAAGGATGGCAGCGTGTGGCTCAGGAGTTGCGCCAACGGTAACAGTTTTTGAATTCTTTTTCTTTGCACCAAATACATTTCCGCCTAAAACCAAAGAAACGGCAAGTGCAGCTAACAATACTTTTGAAGTCTTTTTCATAAAAGGACCTCCTTTTTATAAGTTTTGCTCAAAAAATTAAGCATACATAAACTTATAATTTTATTGTAATTTTTAGTCAATAGATTTACCTAGTTTTTTAGTAGGTTTTTAGAAAATATTTTTTTTCACTTCTAAATGTAAATTGTTAAATCCCCTTTTTCGTGGTAAAATATCCACAAACAGCGGAGATGAGAGATGTCAAATCCCCAAATCTAGTCTGTCGCTAACGTTGAATTTTATTGATTTTTATAAGGATAGAAAAACATTGGAACATAACATGATTTTGTCGGCATCGGGCTGGCGTAAAGTTTTTGCAGTATCAGGAAATGAACAGGACAGAAATCCTGCCATTAGTGAAAATGATAAAAAACTGGCAATTATAGCCGCAAATGTTTTCTTTGATTACATAAAAGAGCTTTCGGGCCAGGAAATTCCTGTAATTTCGCTAGGAACAGACACCCGCCCTACCGGGCCTGCCATTGCCGACGCTATGATTCGAGCCCTAGTAAAAAAAGGGGCAATTATCCAATATTCGGCGGTAACATCGGCCCCAGAAATTATGGCTTATGCAAAAAAACTCGACGGTTTTATTTACATTTCTGCAAGTCATAATCCTATTGGTCATAATGGCATAAAATTCGGAATAAATGATGGCGGAGTTTTAAGCGGAAGCGAAAATGCAAAACTGACAAAAGAATTTCTTGCAAGATTAGCTGATGATAAAGGGGTGGAAGATGCCTATCAGAAGGCACTTTCATGCACAACATCTGAATTAAAAAAAGTTTATGATGTTTCTGATTCTTCAAAATATAACGCCTTGTGTGCCTACAAAAATTTTATAAATGAAACAATCACCGGGACAGAAAATAAAGAATATCAGGCTGATTTTTTTGCTATGCTTGATTCTTGCATTTCTCAAAAAGAACTTGCCGTCATTGCAGATTTTAACGGTTCTTCTCGCAGCAAATGTATTGACCGGGAATATTTTGCAGAAAGAAAAATCAATTTTTATTCGATAAATAATGACCAGATTGTCCATGAAATTATTCCGGAAGCAGAAAACCTTGTTTATGTTGCCGAAGAAATAGAAAAAGCCCAGAAAAAGTGTCATAAAGATGATGTTTTGGGCTATATGCCGGATTGTGACGGCGACCGGGGAAATATTGTTTACTGGGACGAAAAACAAAATAAAGCTGTGATTTTGAAAGCCCAGGAAGTTTTCAGTCTGTCGGTTTTGGCAGAATTGACTTATTCCATTTGGCAGCATGGTGATGAAAAGGATTTTAAGCCGGCGGTCGCTGTAAACTGCCCTACTTCCATGAGGATTGAAGAGATTGTCGAAAAACTTGGAGGCCAGGTTTTTAGGGCGGAAGTTGGCGAAGCAAATGTTGTAAATCTGGCAAGGGAAAAACGGGCTCAAGGCTATACAATCCGTATTCTGGGCGAAGGTTCAAACGGTGGAACAATCACCTACCCGGCAGCCGTTCGCGACCCTCTAAACACGGTTTTTGCAATTTTAAAATTACTTTTGATGAGAGAAAACGGACTTTTCCAGATTTGGTGCGATAAGGCCGGTATCAAATACAATCCAGATTTTACCCTTTCTGATGTTTTGGAAAGCCTGCCAAAGTACACGACGACCGGCGTTTCTGAGCCTAGAGCTGTTCTGCACGTAAAAAATACAGACCATGCAAAATTAAAGGCAGAATTTCAGAAAGTTTTTGAAGCCGAATGGGCCAGCAAAAAAGCTGATTTGGAAAAGAACTACGGAATTTCTTCTTGGGAAGCCATCATCACTAACGGCACAAAAGAAACTCGAAATATAAATGATTTTTCTCTGTCGGGTAAAGGCGGATTAAAGATTTTGTTCAAAGATAAAAACGAAAATCCGCTTGCATTTATCTGGATGAGGGGTAGCGGAACTGAGCCTGTTTTTAGAATTATGTGTGATGTCAAAGGCGACAAACCAGAAATGGAAAAAACCCTGCTAGAGTGGGAAAGCCAGATGATTCAAAAGGCGGATAGCTAAAAGCAGCGTAACTATCCAGCATCTCTTGTTCTGGAGATTCCGGAACAAGTCCGGAATGACGAATCTAAATAGTGACAAAGTATTTTACAAAAAAAA
>CAZGDL010000133.1:0-5554 GCA_964525075.1 uncultured Treponema sp. | reverse complement strand
CCGAGGACGATGAGCGTTAGCGAAGGGCGGACGTAGCGACGGCACGCCAGTGCCGGAAGCCCCTCTTTCCTAAATTTTGCTAAAAATTCTATCTTGGTATAAAATATTTCTATTATGAAGAAATCCTTTTTCACACTCTCTCTTATTTCTTTTTTGACGTTTGGGCTTTTTGCTCAGTTTTCTAATATTAATAATTATGTGACTCGAATTTGGTCTATTTCGGACGGTCTGCCTAGTAATTCTGTTTCGGATATTGTGCAGTCCCAGGACGGTTATTTGTATTTTGGCACTTATGAGTGTATGGTGAAATTTGACGGTTTTGAGTTTGATAATCTGAATAAATATACCGACCCCCATCTTTCTTTTATTTCTGCCAGGACGATTTTTGAGGATTCCAAGGGCGTTATGTGGATTGGTTCTAACGACGAGGGAATTCAGAAAATCAGTAAGGATAATTTTGCCCAGCACATTACCATGAACGATGGTCTTCCAAACAATTCTATTAGGTCTATTGTGGAAGACCGTTTTAACAATATCTGGGTTGGTACGGCTTCTGGGGTTGTTTATTTTGGCAAAAGTGGGATTGTTTTGACTCCTTCTTCTGAAGATTTGGATATTTCCCATGTGATTGTAAATCATCTTTATTGTGATACTGCCGGCCGAATCTGGATGCTCACTACCGAGGAAAATGGTCTTTATCTTTACAGTGGGCTTTGTTTTGAAAAATATACAGAACTGGATTCTTTGGGGAATTTTTTCCCTACTGCTATGACCCAGGACAGTAACGGAAATTATTGGTTTGGGCTTGGTCAGGACGGCGTTGTGATGGTTTCTAATGGAATTATCACAAAAATTGAGTCGGGGACTTTGATTGACTACGAGGCTTGTAACGATATTTTTTGTGATTCGACCGGGGCTTTGTGGTTTGGAACTGGACGGGGCCTGGTTCTTTTTAAGGACGGTATTTTTTCGACTTATGATGATAATACCTCCATCCAAAATGATTCTATAAATAAAATCCTAGAAGATCGCGAGCATAATATTTGGGTTGCAACTGATAACGGTGGAATTGGAAAAATCTCTCTTGGAAAGTTTAAAATGAATAAACTTTCTTCTGCCGTAAATGCTATTTGTCAGGATAATGATGCTCAGGTTTGGATTGGTACCGATGATGGGCTTAAATGTTATAGAAATGAAGTTGAAATTAAAAATGACTTGACTGAATTTTGCCAGGGGGTGAGAGTTCGCCATGTGGAGCTTGCTGATAATGGTGATATTCTGGTCAACTGTTATGCTAAGCCTGCCATGGTTCGTTACACTTCCGATGGAATTGTGAACTGGTCTACTGATCAGGGGCTTGCTGGTAATAAAACCCGCGTTTCTATTGAACTTTCCAATGGGGACGTTTATTGTGGAACTACTACCGGGCTTTCTATTATCTCTCCAGATTTTTCTGTAAAAAGTCTGCATACCGAAGATGGTTTTGATAATGAATATATCATGTGTCTGTATGAGGATTTAGATGGAACTGTCTGGGTTGGCACCGATGGTGGCGGAATCTTTTTGATGAATGATGGGGTAATTACAAAAAAAATTACTTCTGAAAATGGCCTTGCCGGCAACGTTATTTTTAAAATTAACCAGGATGAAAAGGGCCGCTACTGGATTTGTACTGGTTCGGGGATTTCCTGCTATCGTCCTGAAGAAAATTCTTATTTTAATTTTACAACTGCAAATGGGCTTGGTTCTGATTCTATTTTCCAGATGATTGTTGATGATAATGATTATGCTTGGATGCTCAGTAACCGCGGTATTTCTTCTGTAGATTTTAATGAAATGGAAGAAGTGATGGAGGGCCAGCGTCAAGTAATCAATTCTAAATTTTACAATCAGAATGATGGTCTTAAATCGTCTGGGGCTAACTCTACGGCTCTGAGTATGAAGGATAAATATGGAAGAATATGGTTTACAATGTCTGATGGTTTTGCAATTTACGACCCTGTAAAAGATAAAACTTCCCAGATTTTGCCGATTGTTCAGATGGTGGAAGTTTCGGTTGATGATAAAATTTACAAGGATTTTTCCCAGCCAATTATTATTCCGCCGAATGCAAAGCATATTGATATTAAATATACAGGTTTGAGTTTTACTGCCAGCGAACGCAACCGTTTTTCTTATATGCTGGAAGGTTTTGATAATGATTTTTCGGATTTGACTGCCAACAGGACTGTTTCTTTTACGAATTTGAAGGCTGGAAAGTACACTTTCAAAGTTAAAATGATGAATGGTGATGGGGTGATGTCTGTAAATCCTGCTATGGTGGAACTTGTACAGCAGGCTTATTTCTACCAGCAAGCCTGGTTCTGGATTGCAGTTGGCGTCTTTTTAGTTGCTGTGATGGTTTTGATTATTCTTTCAAGTTCCTATAGTCATAAAAAACGCCAGTTAGTTCTTGAAACAAAAATTCAGATGGCGACGGTTGAATTGCAGATGGCAAAAGATGATTCTGATCGCCTGCTTAAAAATATTCTGCCGGTTTCTATTGCCGAGCGAATGAAGGGCCTGGGTGGTGAAAAAACTATTGCCGATACGTTTGATAATGTAACTGTTCTTTTTTCTGATATTGTCGGTTTTACTAAAAAAACAAGTTCTGCCTCTGCCGAAGATATTGTAAAATCCCTGAACGATTTGATTTCTCGTTTTGATAAAAGGGCTGCCAGCATGGGAGTCGAAAAAATCAAAACAATTGGCGATTCTTACATGGCTGCCTGTGGCGTTCCTACCAAAAATGACAAGCACGCTGTAATCATGCTTAAATTTGCCATTGGAATGTATAAAGACTTGGCTGCTTATAATAAAACTGCCAAAATTAAATTTAATATCCGCATTGGCCTGAATTCCGGAAAAGTTATTGCCGGGGTTATTGGCCAGAATAAATTTATTTATGATATTTGGGGCGACACGGTAAACGTTGCCAGCCGAATGGAATCTTGCTGCCGCCCAGGTCATATCCGCTTTACGGAATCTGTAAAAGAAAACCTGGAAAAAAATCATGTTGCTTTTAAGTACAGAAGCGAAGAATGTAATGTAAAAGGAAAAGGTCTGATGATGACCTACGAAATTCCGGAGGAATAAGATGAACGATAAACTTATTTTTGACAAAGTCCCTGGAAATTGGGAAGAATTTTTGCCTTTGGGAAACGGCCGGCTGGGTGCTATGGTAAAGGCCCACCCATGCAACGAAATAATTCAATTAAATGAAGAAGGAATCTGGTCGGGCGGACCTATTGACCGGGCAAATCCTGACACTCAAAAATATTTGCCTCAAATTCGCCAGCTCGTGAAAGAGGGCAAGGTGATGGAGGCCCAGGAATTGGGCTTTCAGGCTATGTCTGGAACTTGTTTTAATGAAAGAGTTTACCAGACTGCCGGAGAATTCCGCCTGGACGTTTTTTCTGCTGACAATTTTGGAATTGAATGTGGATTTCCCCTCCAGCACAAAGTTCCCCAGGTTTGTTTGGACACTTACCGGGCGGAGTTAAATCTTTCTGATGCCTGCTCCCTGGTCACCTATTCTGACGAAAATGGGGTAAAATTTTCGCGTCGTACCTGGATTTCTGCTATTGATGATATGATTTTTGTCCATTTGACTGCCTCCGAAAAAGGGAAAATCAATTTTAGGGCTTACCTGGACCGAGGAATTTGGGTCGATAATATCCGGGCTGAAGATGGCTTTATTTTGCTTGAAGACGGCCACGGAATTCCTTTTTGCGTGGGAGCTGGCGTTGCAGCCCAGGGGGGAAAAATCGGCACACGAGGTTTTTGTCTTACCGGCCAGGATTGTGATCAGGTTCTTTTTTATATTGATATTCGTGCTTGGCAGTGGAATAAAAAGGCCACCACGCCAAAGGGCTATAAAAAGTCTATCAAAAAAAATACCTGGACTCCTTTGTGTAAAGAAAAACTTTTGAAAATGAGAAATTATATTGACTGTCACGGCGTTTCTGTTGCTGCAGAAGATTTGTTTGCCTGGCATTTGGAGGAATATAAATCTTATTGGGATAGGGTGAATGTTCAGATTGGGGAGGAATGTGACGCCGGGGGGGCGAACGCAGATTCCGGGGTGGAAAAATCAGACACCGCGGGTGCGAAATCAGCTACCCAAGCCTTTGCTAATTTATCTACTCCAGACCTTTTAAAATCCGCTTCTCGAGAAAATACCCCTCTCGTAAATCTTTACGCAAATTTTTCTCGCTATCTTTTGATTTCTGGTAGCCGAAAACCTGGCAAGCTTCCGACAACTCTGCAGGGCCTTTGGAATTCTTACATAGATCCGCCTTGGGGTAGTAAATACACAATCAACATCAACACCGAAATGAATTACTGGCCGGTTAATATTACTTCCTTGAGCGAATGCGAAGTTCCAATGTTTGATTTGTTGGAACGGGCTTATCCTAATGGTTGCGACGTTGCTAAGCGAATGTACAATTGCCGGGGCTATGTCCTTCATCATAATACGGATTTTTGGGGAGATGCCGCCCCTCAGGATAACTGGCTTCCGGGAACTTATTGGTTTTTGGGGGCTGCTTGGATGTCAACTCATATTTGGGAACATTTTGAATACACCATGGATCAAAAATGTCTTTCCAGATATTACTATTTGATGCACGAAGCCTGCCGCTTTTTTGTAGATTTTCTTCAGCCTGGTGATTTAATTTCGCCTGATGGAAAACCTTACCTCGTAATTAATCCTTCAGTTTCGCCGGAAAATTCTTATGTGACCAAAGCTGGCCAGGTTGGAGCTTTTACCCAAGGTTGCGAAATGGACAATATGATTTTGGAACATCTTTTTTCATCTTGTCTTAAAGCCTATAAAAATTTTTCTGACCTTTGTTGTGATAAAAATGGTAAAAAATATGATGATTCTGATTTTGCAGATTTTGAATATGTTCTAAACCATCTTAAAAAGCCTGAACTTAATAGTGATGGTTCTTTGATGGAATGGAATACCGAAGTTCCAGAAGTTGAACCTGGCCACCGCCATATGAGTCATCTTTATGGATTTTTCCCGGGGCATACAATCAGCATGGAAAAAACTCCGGAATTGGTCCAGGCTGTAAAAAAGACTTTAAAAAAACGTCTGGAAAACGGTGGCGGTCATACTGGCTGGAGTCAGGCCTGGATTATAATTTTCAGGGCCCAGTTGCAGGAGGGAGATGAGGCTCTGGACGCAATTGTGAAAATCCTTTCTCATTCGACCTTGCCAAATCTTTTGGATAACCATCCTCCTTTCCAGATTGATGGAAATTTTGGCTCTCTGACTGGAATTATGCGTATGCTGGTTCAAAGTGAGTTTGATGAAAATGGCAATGTGAATGTAAAATTACTGCCGGCCCTGCCTTCCGAAAAAGCCTGGCAGCAAGGTTCTGTAAAAGGTTTGCAGATTAAGGGTGGCTACACAATCTCTTTTGACTGGAAAAATGGCCTAGCCGAGAACGTCATTTTGCAGCCTGGCAAAAATGCAATTGCAAGAGAGCGAGTGAAGATTTAGGGC
>CAZGDL010000132.1:0-5562 GCA_964525075.1 uncultured Treponema sp. | reverse complement strand
TATAATCCCAATTATGCTTAGGATAACGGCCTTTCATCTCTTTACAAATTTCAGGCCAGGCTCCAGACCAAAAACCTTCCAGGTCGTCAGTAACCTGTAGCGGACGACTTGCCGGCGAAAGCAAGCGAAACAAAACCTTTTTTCCACAAATTTCCGGATTTTCAAAACAGCCAAAAATACGCTGTATGATGATTTCGACCACCGGCCTTATCTCCGCCTGTCGCTCATATTTCACCTTACACTTGCGACCATTCGGCAAAATCAGAATTTCGGGTGCGTCTTTATCGATTTTCGCACCCTCCAAAAACCAGTAGAGGGCATCGTAAACAGTCTGGCTTGTCAGTTTTGTCGCTCCTCCAAAAAATGGGGGCAGCCATTTTTCCACAGAATTTTGCAGATAATTTTTCAAGTCATCATCAGTTGCCAGGTCTTTTTTTCCTTTTTGCTGATTACAAAACTCCACTCGAATTAAAAAATTTTGAACTTTTGAATCGGCAGGCAAAACGTCAAAGCATTTTGTCCTTACTTCGTTGAGCCAAGCTGCAAGCAAATCACCATCACCAGCTGGAATTTTTTTTGAACTCAAAATGATTTCGCCGTAACAAATATCTTCAGTTTTCAGGATTTTTCCCTCAAAAAACTGACTTTTTTGGCGCTTTTCTGCATGAATTTCCATAAAATCAGCAATTTCGGTAGCAGAAACTTCTTCAAACTCAAAAATACTGCCCTGAACCTTCCCGGCCATAACTTCCGGTGCAACAATCCATTCGGGTGCATGGCCTTCGTGCAAAAGGGCTTTTCGCCCGCTCGGAAACTGATATTCTGCCGGCAATTTTCCAGGCTCGCTCAGACATTTTGCAATTCTGTCAGGATAGCCGGCCAGAACCAGAGGAAGATTTTTTGGAAAAGATTTTTCAGAAATAGATGATGATAATTTTTTACCCAGAATTTTTTCCTGGTTTTCCAGTCGCCTTTCTAAATCATTTAAAAAACGTTTTTGTATTTCACCAGAAGACTTTGAAAAAGAACTGTATTTTATGAGGATTTTTTCTGCCCGGGAAGAAAATTTTCCCTCAAACCCTTCAATTGCAATTCCAGCCAGACGTGGAGAAATGCCAAGGTTCAGAGAGATTTTCCCTTTATCACTAATCCTAAAATCCGATTTCAGCATTCCAAGCTGCTGCAAAAGCCTTGTCGCCTCTTTCCAGGCTGCCGAAGAAGGCTTATCCAGCCAATCAATTCCATCTGCAGAAAAAATTCCCCGGTCTGCACATTCCAAAACCAGCTCAGTTATATCTGCCCGCAAAATTTCCGGCGGAAAATCCTTAATTCTAGGGTCGAATTCGGACCAAAGTCTAAGACACCGCCCAGCTCTCAAACGACCAGCCCGTCCTTTTCTTTGTTCCGCAGAAAATTCGCTTTCCACTTCCGTCGTCAGATTTTCCATTCCAGTAGAAATGTTCATTCTGTTTACACGGGCCAAGCCACTGTCAATTACCGTCGTAACGCCCGGCACGGTCAAAGAAGTTTCTGCAATTGCCGACGCCAAAATCACCCGGCGTTTTTCCGATTCTTTTAAAACTTTTTTTTGCTCTTCCAGGGAAATTGACGAATGTAAAATGCAAAGTTCCACGTTTTTTTGATTAAGAACTTGCAAAAGATTTTCTGCCGCCTTCCGAATATCAGAAATGCCGGGAAGAAAAACTAGGATATTTCCCTGCCCGTCAGGCAAATCCCGCTCCAATTCTGCCAAAACCGCAGCTTCTACCGACTTTCCTGGCTGATATTCAACTTGAACTGGAAATTGTCGCCCAGGAATTTCCAAAACAGGAACATCATCGACCGAGCTGGCACCCCAGGCAGTTTTTTCAACTTCAAGAAAATTATTTTCGCCATTTTTTGACAAATAATTTCTAAGTTTTTCCGTGTTAATCGTCGCCGACATGATGATTACATACAAATCATCCCGAAGTTCCAGGGCTTCTTTCAAAAATGCCAGTGCTAAATCAGTATTCACCGAACGTTCATGAAATTCATCAATAATTACCAGCTGATAATCCTGCAAAATCGGGTCATTTTGTAGCTGACGGACAAGAATTCCTTCCGTCACCACTTCCAGCCGGGTTTTGTCACAAATTTTATTTTCAAGATGGATTTTGTAGCCGACTTGCCCCTGGCCTGGTTTTTCGCCCCGCAGTTCGCTCAAACGATTTGCTACACCCAGAACGGCAAGTCGACGGGGTTCGGTCATAATCATTTTTCCAGAAAATTCTTCGAGCAAAGCCAATGGCAAAATTGTCGATTTTCCGGCAGCGGTCTGGGCGGTTAAAATCAAAGTATGACTTGGGGATTTTTTTAGAGTTTTGCAAATGTCTGTTAAATACGCAGAAATCGGATACTGAGAAATATTATTTGTTATCATAATTCATATTTTTAACAATGATAACTGTAATATCGTCCGATTGAATTTGGCTTCCGCGGAATCTTTCCACAGCTTCAGAAATATCATTCATCTGGTTTGTAACAGATTTTTTTCCGCTTCTTTCAATTTGCCTTATAAAACGTTCCATTCCAAATTTTTCTTTATCTTCATTTGAAACATCCGTAACACCATCAGAATAAAGAATAATTTCGTCATCCGGCTCTAAATCAAAATATTCAGAATTATAAAAAACAGGAAAGTCTTTAATACCAATTGCCCCGCTGGATTTAGAATTCTGCTTCAAAATTTCACATTTTCCAGTCTGATGATGATAAATAATCGGCATCGGGTGACCTGCAGAACAAATTTCAAACCTATTTTCTTTCACTCGAACAAGAATTCCCGTAAGGTAATTTTCAATATCACCCTTTTCTTCTATAACGCGGTCATTAATCTTATTCATAATTTCCCACAAATCCATATCCGGATTTTTGTAGAATTCCTGATGAATAATATTTTTTACAAGCATTGTAACCAGGCCCGAAGAAATTCCATGCCCAGAAATATCAAATATGCCTAGGCCGTCCAAATTCGTTCCACTTTTATAAAAATCGTAAATATCTCCGGAAACGCCGGCCATCGGTTTACTGTAATAAATCACATCATAATTTTTTAAATCACTTGTATCCTGCTTAAAAAAGTTTTGCTGGATTGTAGAAGCCATTTTGATTTCGTTTAAAAGTGTATCATTCGAGGTCTGCAAATTCGTTTCGTAAGTGAAGATTGCGTGGGTAAAAATCATAATCATAAAAACAATCATAAAAACTGTAATTGTGATATTCAAAATTCTGATTGTTGATAAAATCCACGGTTCTACATCATATTTGGACTGCATATTCATATTTTCCAGAATAATAAAAAGAATACTGGAAGCCGCAGTAAAAGGTGCCGCAATCGAAAATTTAGTTCTTATGATTAAAAATGGCAAAAGTCCCATCAGCAAAATAAAATAATGGAAACAAGTATAAGATCCCAAAAAATAGTCTGCCAAAATCTGATGGATAAAAACTTCGATTGCCGCAAGAGTGTAGAGCGGAACAAAAGATTTTGCCGGTTTTATTTTTATCAGAAGGGTGGAAAAAAGAAAAACACTGAAAATGTTGTAAAAAGCCATTGGCTCAACACCCAGCCAGAGAAAAAGAAAAAAGATAAGAACGTGATAAATTAAAGCACAAGAATCCGTAAAATAAGCTACTAATTTTGCCCTTTCATCTGACAGAATTTCTTTTTTGCTTAGGAATCTCCAAAACGGCTCAAACATACCAAACCTTTTCTACAAAACCTTCTTTTTCTTCTCCTATGTTTAAATGTACAATTGAAAAGGAAATCTGTCTACCTAAAAAATTTCCACTTCTCATAAATTTTCCGAAAATTTTTAAAAATCCTATTGCATATAAATCAAATACATTGTATATTTTAGTTGTTAGGCAAGACTAACACAAAAGCTTTACCAAAGGAGGCTAGTTTTTATGGAAGGTTTAGTTCTAGTTGGATTAGCAGTAACTGTTGGTGGTTTATCCTCTTTGAAATCATACTTGAAATCAAAGGTTTAATAAGGCTCTTATAATTTTATACAGTCAAACAGAAAAATAACAAGTTCCTTTCTCTGTTTGACAACTTGCTCCTAGACCGGGTGTCGTATTGCCAGACGATGCTCGGTTTTTTTTGTCAAAATCAAAAATGCAAAAAAACAGATGATTGCCGAAACAAGCGAACCAATTGGAGCTACAAGCCCCATAGGTGTCAGCGTTTCTGGCCAAAATTTTGCGGCAATGTAAGCCCCCGGAATTCTGAAAAACAAAATGGAAATGCTGTTGTGGATAAAGGAGATGATTGATTTTCCCATGGCAACAAAATATCCACTAAAACAAAAATGAAAACCCGCAAAAACGCAGTCAAAGACGTAAGTTTTTAAATATTGCACGCCAAATCGGACAACTTCATCATCATGGGTGAAAGCTTTGAGTACAGATTTTGCGGCAAACTGGAAAATTATGGCAAAGACCAGGCCTATTCCCACTGCAATAGCCACCGAAATAAACAAAGTTTTTGTTGCCCGGTCTTTTTTCTGAGCTCCAATATTTTGGGCGGCAATTGTACTCACCGTCGACATCATGCTAGAAGGTATGAGGAAAAGGAAAGTGATGATTTTTTCGACAATCCCGACTGCTGCCGCAATGGAAACGCCACGGCGGTTGGCAATTGTTGTGATAATCAAAAAGGAAATCTGAATAAATCCGTCCTGGCAACAAACTGGAAATCCGATTTTTAAAATATTCAGCATAAGGGGACGGTCAATTTTCAAATCATCTTTTGAAAGTTTAATCCCATTTTTGGATTTAACCATAGCAATCAAACTGATAATCACACTGATGGCTTGAGCAATAATTGTCGCCCAGGCAGCTCCAGCAGCCGTCATCCCCATGGGTCCCATAAAAATTATATCTAGGATAATGTTGATAACACAAGCAATTGCAACAAAAAACATGGGGCTTTTGGAATCGCCCATTCCACGGTAAATAGACGCAATTACGTTATAAGCAATAATAAAAGGAATACCCAAAAAACAAATAAACAAATACTGGACGGTTTCTTCCACGCTTTCGGCAGGAGTAGAAACGGCGGAAACAATAGGTCTTACAAGCAAAAGAAGAACTATGGTAAGTATGATTGATAAAATCACAAATAGGATGATTGTATTTCCCACAACTTTTGCCGCTTTTTTTGAGTCCCGGCCACCAACCGCCTGGCCAACCAAAACAGAACAGCCCATGGAAAGTCCCACAATCATAACCGTAAACATATGCATGACCTGGCTTCCAATCGAAACGGCAGAAATTACGTCCGCCCCGTTGAATTGGCCCGCAATAAAAAGGTCGGCCATTCCATATAAAGTTTGCAAAAAATAAGAAAGCAAAAATGGCAGTGAAAAAATCAGAATATTTTTGACAAGGCTGCCTTCGGTCAGATTTTTTTCCATAGCTAGGAGATTATACTTAAATTCAATTTTTCATTCCATCAAATATGTTTGTAATATATAGGAAATATTGATATAAATCCCCCTTTTCATTATCTTAACT
>CAZGDL010000131.1:0-5587 GCA_964525075.1 uncultured Treponema sp. | reverse complement strand
TTCAATATAACCGTCGACAGGCCCCAAACTTGCAGGGTCACGCATATAATATGGAATGGCAGTGTACATGGGCAGGTAATCCAAAGAAGAATTCGTAGCCCCAATGATGCCCATCTTATAACTTAAAGCCACCAATTTTGGAAATTCATAATTACCGTCAAGACCAACTATTCCCATAATTTGTTTTGTTTTATCATCAGAAGACAGTTTTGCCTGACCTTCCCCCTGCAGTTTTATATGAAAGGCTTTGTTGAAAATTCTTGCATAAATCTGGTCGGCTACAGCAGCCTGGTCAGCATTATCACTTTGAATTACAGATTCAAGGATTTTTTCTATAAGTTGCAGAGGATAAGGGCGAAGAGGAGGTTGTTCGGAAATTAAGCCCATCCCCTCCCATTTTTCTACATAATCGTAAAATTCGTCGGCAGGGTCCGCCCCCACCTGGGCGAACAAAGTCGCAAAAGAAAGTAGTAAAATTGTAAAAATAGCAGAAAGTTTTTTCATTTATTCACCTCTTGATAGAGTAAAAATTTTTCCTTCGGTGGCAAAACAGTCGTTTGGAGTCACCTTCACAGGAGTAAAAATGATAGTGTCGTAGTCGGTAACTGTTTTTTCGACAGTTTTCTTTTTGATAGTTTCTGTAACAGTTTTTGTTCCAAACTGCATGGAATAAGTTTCGCCCAAAACAGAAGAATTGGAATCTGAACGGAACTGAATTACGTTGTAATTTCCAATTTTTTCGGTTGCATAAATGCCGGATTCTGTAAGTTCTTCCATTTGAAGGGTGTAGGTAAAATCATCAAAAGAAATACCCTTCATCAAATCTGAAGAAGTCCAGCCCTGGCCTTTTTTCAGTTCTTTTTGATAAGTTTCCAGGTCAGAATTTTTATTTGCAACAGAAAAATCACCCTGGGTGTTCATTTTTTTGTACTGGCCGTCCCACAAAGTATTTTCTTTGATTACCAGGTTGATGTCGTCACGGAGAGTTACCCGGATTTCGTCAACATTGGTAAGGGCAATATCAAAACGGCGGTGGAGGTTCATAATATCAGCATTTACAGCGGTAAGGTAAATTCCGTTGTGGCGGAGTTTGCTATCTTCCCACTCATAAACTTCTTGGGTGTCGCTCAAAAGCTGGACAATTTCTCGATTTTCGTAATTAAAGTAAAGATAGCGGATATTTCCGTCGGAATTTGAAGTTTTGTACCAAAGCCCGTTCAAAAACGAAGCAAAAGTTTCGACAGTTCCATCTTGAATGCGGGACAATTCTTTGGCAGCAAGACGACCAGCCGTAACTTTAATTGTCTGGGCAAGTTCGTATTTTTGCGTCAAAGGATTCCATTTATATTCTTCCTGGATTTGATTCTGGCTCACAGTGGCTTCTTTGCCGTCTTGGCCTTCGATTTTTTCTGATTTATAAACCCAAACAGAAAAACTTTCGCCCCGCGACATAGAAAGTTCGTAAGATTCCGACCTTTCGGTCTGCTGGATAAAAACCGTTCCGTCGCAAGAAAAATCCCCGATATTTACAAGACTGCCACCATCGTCTTCCGTTTTGTAAAGAAAAATCTGCATGACATAATTTCCGTCGTCGGTAAGACCCTGATAAATAATGGCGTTTTTGTGGTCGCCGGTAAGGTCCATTCCAGTGTAGGAAAATGTTCGGGTTCGGGTAAATTCAGTCGAAATTTCCTGCAAACGCTGGTAGTCGCCAGTTTCGGGCTTTATGATGGCCGGAACCAGCCAGAGATTTTGTGAATTCACCTTGCGTATAAGGACAACTTCGTCATCGTAGCCGTCGCTGTTGATGTCGATTGTAAGTGTACTGATTAAAGTTTCGCCAGAAAGCAAAGGGACAAAAGTTTCGTATTTTTCGCTTTCCACAGAAGACGTGCGTTTTTCGCTTTCGAGTTCCGAAGACTGAGACGAAAAAGGTGTCACAATTTTGGCACGAGTCAGAGAATCTTCTTTTTCAACAAAAATCTTACGCGAGGCAAAAAAAATTCCTCCAAGAACCAGAGCTATCAACAAAAAAAGAAGAGGGATTGTTCTAGACTTCATATATATAGAAATATAATGTTAAATTGGCTTTTTCTCAAGGTAGGACAGTTTAGGGCAGATTAGTCACCAAGTCGCCTTCCGCGGCTCGCTAACGCTCGGCCTCCTCGACAGAGCCGGCCTGCCAGTTGTCTGCAAAATCGCCTCGTAGGGTGTCAGTTTTTCAGCCCGCCAGGATTTCTCCCAGTTCTCCCGGTTCTGCCTGCGGTGGCTAAACCGCTCCACGCTCCGCCCGCATTTGCCCTACCCCGAGTGCTTTTTCGGGAGCATATTCTGTGAGAGTGGTGTTTTTTTTATTTTACATTGCAAAATTTTCAACATTACATTTCTAATAATTCACTTTATGCAACATCACTTTGGTGATATAGTGAAAGAGTTCAAAATGCGTTAGGGCGTGGAGCACCTGCGACGGCTCTTTCAAGAGCCGGAAGCAGAAGACCGGAGCGGCACAATCTGTGCCGCGAGGACTTAGAGCGTTAGCGAAGTGCAGAAGGCCCGACGGCAGCTTGCTGCCGGAACGCCAAAAAAAATAAAAAAAACTATGAGAGGTTTTGAAATGGGTGAAAATTATTTCAACAAAATTCCGTGGCGCGAAGCTCGCTTGCAGTTGGGACATTGCCGTTCTATGGCTAAAGAAGAATTTGCTGACGGCGTAAATGCTTTGAAAGGTAAAAAAATTGTAATTGTCGGCTGCGGTGCTCAGGGCTTGAATCAAGGTTTGTGTCTGCGTGACTCTGGGCTGGATGTTTCTTATGCTTTGCGTGAATCGGCTATTACAGAAAAACGCCAGTCTTGGAAAAATGCTACCGAAAACGGTTTTAAAGTTGGGACTTATGCAGAAATGATTCCTACTGCTGACCTGGTTGGAAACTTGACTCCAGATAAGCAGCACACTCCGGTTATCAACGAAGTTCAGAAATTGATGAAAAAGGGTTCGGCTCTTTGGTATTCTCACGGTTTTAACATGATTGAAGAGGGTATGATTATCCGCCCGGATATTACTGTTGTAATGTGTGCACCAAAAGGTCCTGGTACTGAAGTTTACCACGAATTTGAACGCGGATTTGGGGTTCCAGATTTGATTGCTGTACACCCTGCTAACGACCCGGAAGGTAAGGGTTGGGCTATTGCTAAGGCTCTGGCTGTTGGTATGGGCGGAAGTAAGGCCGGCGTTTTGGAATCTTCTTTCATTGCAGAAGTAAAATCTGACTTGATGGGTGAACAGACTATTTTGTGCGGTATGTTGCAGGCTGGTACTATCGTTTGTTATGACAAGATGGTTTCTGAAGGAATTGCCCCGGAATATGCTACAAAACTTTTGATGCACGGTTGGAATGTAATTTCTGAAGCTCTGAAATGGGGCGGAATTACTGGTATGATGGATAGACTTTCTAATCCTGCAAAGATTAAAGCAAATGAACTTTCTAAACAGATTAAAACTTTGCTTACTCCACTTTATCAGAAGCATATGGATGATATTATTTCTGGAAAATTCTCTAGCACTATGATGAAGGACTGGGCTAACAAAGACCACGACCTTTTGACTTGGCGTGAAGAAACTGGAAAACTCGCATTTGAATCTACAAAAGAATCTAGCGAAGAAATCAGCGAACAGGAATATTTTGACAAGGGTATTTTGATGGTTGCCATGGTAAAAGCTGGTTGTGAACTTGCATTTGAAACTATGGTTGATGCTGGTATTAAACCTGAATCTGCTTACTATGAATCACTCCACGAAGTTCCTCTTATTGCAAACCTGATTGACCGCAAACGTCTTTACGAAATGAACCGCGTTATTTCTGATACTGCTGAATACGGTTGTTATTTGTTCGCAAATGTAGCGGCTCCTATGATGGCTAAAGATTTAATGCCAAAACTCCACACCGATGTTATCGGCAAGGGGCTGGAACTCAAAGATAACGGCGTAAACAATGCTGAACTGGTTGCAGTAAATGCCGAAATCCGAAACCACCCTATCGAAGTTGTTGGACGTAAGTTGCGTGAATACATGACCGCAATGAAGCCTTTGCTGTAGGAATTAGTTGGCCCTGGGGGATTTGCCTTCCGGGGCTTTAATTTTCCTTCTGGGGCGAACGATTGCCCTGGGGGCACCTTCCGGGGTGTCAATTTGCCTTCCAGGGCGTCGCATCACCTTCTAGGGCGTTCAATCACCTGAGGGACACCACCTCCCGCCACCATCACGAAAACGTTTGCGAAAATCATAAATCAGATATATCATACAGTTACTACAACGTTTGCGAAAATTAAAAAAGAGGAAAAAAAATGGTTACCTTAAAGGATATTGCAAAAGAGTGCCATGTGTCATTTTCTACGGTTAGCAAGGCACTTAAAGGCAGTACAGAAATCAGTGCAGAAACAATAAAATTAATTCAGGAAAAAGCTGCACAAATGGGTTATCACCCAAATCTTGCTGCCAGGACTTTAAGGACAAACAGAGCTTTTGATTTAGGCGTTATTTTTGAAGACAAAACAGGGGCCGGCTTTCAGCACCAGTATTTTGCAAAAATCATCAGCGGACTGCAAAAAGTTGCCCAGGAAAGGGGCTACGAAATCACTTTTACATCTCAAACAGAAAATAAAAATTATGATTATTATAATCACATGAAAGGCAGAAATTTTGATGGGGTTGCAATTCTATCAGCTGACTTCAATGAACCTGGCATTCAGACTTTGGTTCAAAGCGAAATTCCTACTGTCACCCTAGACTATTTTTACGACAACAACCACACCGCCATTATGAGCGATAACGAAAAGGGGATGACAGAACTGGTTGAATACATCATCTCCAATGGTCACAAAAAAATCGCCATGATTCATGGGGAAAATACTTTGGTTACCCAGGAGCGAATTAAGGTTTTCAAAAAAGTTTGTGCAAAGCACGGGCTTAATATTCCTGAAGAATATTTTACCGAAGCTCTTTACCACGACCCTTTTACCAGTGCAGAAGCGACAAATGTTTTGCTAAACCTGGAAAATCCTCCAACCTGCATTGTCTACCCTGATGACTATTCAGCACTTGGTGGCATCCGAGAAATAAACAGCCGAAATATGAAGGTAGGAAAAGACATCAGCATTGCCGGTTATGACGGAATTATGCTCACGTCCATGATGATTCCCCCACTCACAACCTACGAACAGGACGGCGAAACAATCGGAAAAAAGATGGCAGAAGCCCTCATAGAAAATATCGAAAATATTTCTGATTACAAGTCTACCAGGATAATGGTGACAGGCCGTTTACTGAGAGGTGGGACGGTGGGAAGGGTGTAAAATTTTCCTTTCCACCTCTTATAAATATTATTGGCTGAAATTTGACAATTAATCAAAAAGTTTTAATATGTATCTATTCCTGAAAAGTGGTAAAACTACCGATTTTATGGAGTTAAGGAGTAGAACATGGTTATAGCAAGAGATAGTTACCTCCAGGAGTTGATAGACGGGAAAGGCAATGGACTTATAAAAATTGTAACAGGGATAAGACGAAGCGGAAAATCTTTTTTGCTTTTTG
>CAZGDL010000130.1:0-5810 GCA_964525075.1 uncultured Treponema sp. | reverse complement strand
AATTGCGATTTTTGTGAAAATAAAAAAAATTATAGAATGGGCGGTCCGGTTGGCTATGAAAAGGATATTGCTAAAAAATTGCTACCGCAAAATACCAACGTCTGGGGTCGCCATCGTGTTTCGGACTAGGTACCTTTACTTTCTATTTTTGGTGTTCCTGCGGTAGGCAATGGAGCAGCGGCGAAGTTTGCTTCAAGCCTAAAATCGAAGAACCGTTAAAAACTGAGCGCAATAGCGGTCAGTTTAGGTTCATCGAAAAAATGGCTCATGTGAGATTTATCGAACAGCCGAAGCCGAAGCCCGCAGGGGCACTATTTGTGCCCCGAGGACTTAGAGCGTTAGCGAACTGCGGAACTGCCGACGGTAGCTGGAATAAGCGAAGCGAATGGAAGCTACCGGACCGCCCTAAATACTAACTAAATCTCAAAAATCCACTATACTATTCTTATGAAAATTAACAAAAAAATCCAAACACCGCCATTTTTACAAAAAGGTGGCACAATCGGCATTACGGCTCCATCTTTTGGCTGTACGACAGAACCTTACATTACGAGGTTTAAGGAAGCAGTTAGACATTTTGAATCGCTGGGCTATAAGTTCAAAATCGGCGATACCGTTTACAAGGATGACGGAATTGGCATTTCCACCGACCCAAAAATTGCCGCCAAAGAACTTGTTGATTTTTACTGCGACCCTCAAGTTGACATTATTATTTCGGCTGGGGGAGGAGAGTTGATGTGCGAAACTCTTTCCCACATAGATTTTGAAAGGGTAAAAAAGGCTCCTGCCAAATGGTTTATGGGCTATAGCGACAACACTAATTTTATTTTTCCCCTGGTGACGGGTTATGGAGTAAAAGCGATTTACGGAAACAATATTTCGGGCTTTGGGAAGCCTTGGGAAGAGCCTGAATTGGACTCTTTGGAACTCCTGGAGGGCAAAAAATCAAGTTTTCATGGTTACGAAATGTTCCAGGCTCCAGATAAAGGCACGGAGGACGAGGAGGAAGACCCTCTAAGCCCTTATGTTTTAAATGAAAAGAAGATTTTGAAGGTATTTTACCCGGGCCAGGGAACGCCGAGGGGGGATTGTGCACCGCAAGGGGCAGGAACGCTGCTGGGGGAAGGGGCGACCACCCAGGGGGCGGCTACTGGCTTGGCGGTGGCTGAAACGCCCTCCCGGGGGGAAGGTACAGACTTGCTGGGGGCTGGTGCCTCTGTTGACGCTGGTGGCGGGGCTGGTTGTAGCGGCTTGCAAGCCCTAGAAGGTGGTCTAGAATCTGGTGACTCTTGCCCAGATCTCACTTTTTCCGGCTGCCTCGTTGGTGGCTGTTTGGACATTCTCTCAAACATAGCCGGCACCCGCTTTGATTTTGTCGATACTTTCAACGCCGCCCACCCAAAAGTTATCTGGGTTTTGGAAGCCTGCGATTTGAATCCTATGGACATCCGCCGGGCAGTCTGGCATTTAAAAGAAGCAGGCTGGTTCAAAAACGTGGCGGGCTTCGTTGTCGGTCGTCCGCTTGCCGCCTGGGGGCAAAATATAATGGGCGTTGACCAGTACAGGGCCGTCACCGACCTCCTGGGCGATTTGAATGTCCCGATTGTTATGGACGCTGACGTGGGACATATTTCACCAACCATTCCCCTGGTCATGGGGGCGGACACAACAGTGCAGGTGAAAAAGGACAATATTTTCTTTACGTTTGATTTATAGATTGCTTTTTATGGGCAAAGTTGCCTGTAAAAAATCTTTTACAAACAAGTAAAGGCCATCTCTAAAATCCTCAAAAATCCTCAAGTTTTGCCAAATTTTGGGGATTTTTTAAAAATTTTCAAAAAAAATTCAATTTTTTTTCATTTTCATTTCCTTTTTTAGCATTTCTCGTCAATTACTATTACAGGACTAAATTATTGGAGGATAATTATGAAAAAAATCAAAATGATTGGAAAAAACTTTTTAAAGTTTTTTATCATGGGTGGGCTTGTCTTATCTTTAAATGCTTGTGACTTAGACTTATGGAGCATTTTGGAAGGTGATGATGAGAATGATTCAAAAACAACTATCTATCAAACTGAAAAGAGTAATGAAGAGAAAGATATCGTAGAAGAAAATTTGGAAGAAGATGATGATGCTGATTTGGAAGATGTCGTGGATGATGATGAAGATGTTGATGAAGTAGAAGAAGATGATGGTGATAGTGATGGAGACAATGATGTTGATGAAGTAGAAGAGGATGATAGTGACGATGAGGTTGATGAGATAGAGGAGGATGACGGTGACGACGAGGTTGAAGAGATAGAGGAGAAAGATGAAGAGGATGTAGAAGAGCAAGTTGAGGATGTTGAAATTGTTATCGAGGATGTTTCTGATTTGGAAGTTATCGCCGGGAATGGAACTGCCATTTTGTCTTGGATAAATCCAGAAAATGAAAACTATTTTGGAAGCAGGGTATCTGTATCACCAGAAATTACTGTAACTGTCACTACTGATAAAGGAGAAACTTATCAAACAAAAAATTCTTCGGTAATTATTCAAGGGCAAAGTGGAGATGCGTCTGCTGCGGTTATTTCTGGACTTACAAATGGGATGGAATATACTTTTTTGGTGCAAAGTCTTGGAAAAGGAAATTCTTCCTCGTCAACAGAAAATGCTGGGGTCTCTATTAAAGCAAATCCTGTAGATACTTCGGACAATATTCCACCCGGAGAAGTTTCTGACCTTAAAATTTCGGCGGAAAATGCAGTAGACGGCAAAGTAAATGCTCTCCTCTCCTGGAAAGATCCTAAAGATGAAGACCTTTTGGGAATTGAAGTTAGTTATTTTGAAAATGATGATGATGTTTCGGCTGGGGCGAGGGCAAGCCTTCCACTTGAAGCTATCGACAAAAACACAATTTTCGTGGCGGCCAAAAAAAAGGGGATTTGCATTCCAGGGCTTACTAGCGGTAAATCTTACATTTTTACACTAAAAACAATGGATACAAATTGCAACAAAAGTAGCGGAGTGACTACAGAAGCAACTTTGAATCTAAATCAACTAAAAGAATTAAAATTGTCTTTATCAGCTTCGACTAAAGAAATCACAAATCAAGATGTAACGGTAACTGTAAAAGCCTCAAGTTCTAGCCCGGTAAATAAAATTTTTTACTCGCCAGAATTTATCACAAAAATTGACACTGTACTTTCAAAAGGAATAGACATTACAGAAACAAAATCCTTTGTTGCAAGTGAAAACGGAACTTATAGCGTAGTTGCCACAGATTTTGACGGTAGGAGGGAAATTGCTTTTTTGACCTTGAAAAACATTGATAAAACACCACCTTCCGCTCCGACAAATCTTGTTGCAAAATATTCTTACGCAGAAAGAAAGATTTTTTTAACTTGGGACTGCCAGGACAAGGATGTGGACTATTACCTTGTTGGCTATACTTGGGAAACTGATACAGATAGCCCGGCAGTTGAAGTTACAGAAAAATCATATTGTCTTGAAAATGTTGAACCTGTCGGCCAAACTTCAAATTCAGCTTTTATTTTCACTGTAATTCCTGTTGATAAAGTAGGAAATATTGGTTCTGCTTCTTCGACCAGCATAAAACCCCTGGTTTTGCCTTTTATTGAAGGTATAAGTTTGAATAAAAATCATCTTGCTTATAACGCTAGCAATAAAAATATCGAGGTGACAATTAAGGGCGGCAATTTTGATACAATTTCACTTCAAGAGGATGATAGTTTGAAAGTTCAAGTCGAAAGTTCTGATGGTCAAATTATTTCTGTTTCCGAAGCAAATCTTGATTTTGAAAATAATTCTGCTACTGCAATAATCACCATTCCAGAATTGGAAAAATCTACTGTTTCTGGCAAAAAATACACTGTAAGACCTATTCTTTGTGGCCAAGAAGATTCTGAACATTTTGCAACATTCAATGTATCTTCCCCGGCAAGTGTGAGCAGATTGACTTTGGATATAACTTCAATTTCGGAAAGCGAAGTTACGGAAGAGCTTACTACAAAAGTGACGGTAAAAGGGTCAAATTTTGATATTGCCGGGAAAATTTGCATAGCAATTTATGATGAATCTAAAATTCTTGAAAATTCAGGTGAAAATGCCCAGGAGACCGAGGAAGAATCTTCGGAAATAAAGATTTTTGAAGTTGATAGCACAGAATTTACCCAAGCAACAAAAACTTTTGATTTTGATTTGCAAGTTCCTGCCACAGAAGGAATTTACACTGTAGCAGTTTTATTTGACGACCAACCTCAAGAAAAAACTGCAGAATTGCAAGTTTACGGAAAGCCGAGATTCACTTCCTTTTCAATTCCAGAAGTTTGCACTTCAAAATTCGGGCAAGAATTAAAGGCCTTTGTCTTAGGAAGAAATTTCACTGTCTCTGGTGTGACGTTAGAAGATTTTAGCCTTAGTAGTTCAAGTGGACAAAGTGTAATTGAAAATTCTTCTCCAATTAGCATAAAAGATGATGGTTTAATCAGCATTTCACTCACTATTCCAAATGTTGCCGGAATCTACGAAATCACTTTGGCTACAAAAGAAAACAATACAATCAAAGGAAATTTCGTTGTAAAATCCCCTTCCGACTATGAAGTTGGCGAAATCATTTTGGCTTCTGGCTCAAAGGTGAAAATTTCTGACTTTGAATCCTACGAAATTGATTCTACAAATCCGCCGATTGCAGTTGTAGCTGGCTTTAATGGGTATGGAATTCCTTTTGCAATAGGATTAAGGAAAACTTCAGCTTCTTGGGCAAAAAAAGGAACTCTCGGTTATGAAAAATTAATTGAAGAAACAATTTCTGAATACACAGGTTCAATCGAAGATGGTTACATTTTTACTGGTGATTTAGATGGCAGTGATAATTTTCAATTTCTTTCTTTCCTAGACCCAGTAGGAACCGCTGATTCTTCTTTGGCAGAATATTATACGACTTATGATTTTGTGCAGAATTATGCCAGTGGGCAAGGATTGTCCGGAAATTTTGCAACGGGCTGGTATTTGCCTTCTATCTCAGAACTTTACGAAATTTCTCAAAATTATGATGTTGTAAAAAAGAGCATGACAAAAGCTGGAGGTTTTGATTTAGGTAATTGTATTTTCTGGAGTTCATCACAAGATAGCGAAAATAATGAAAAAAATCATAAAATAAAGTTGAGCTCACAAGAAATTGGTATAAATAGCAAAACAATAAGAAGTTCCGTACTTGCAGCACATAAACTTTAGATATATTCTATTTCAAATCGAGATTTGAAATAGAAATCTTAATTTGGAAAAAAACGAGAGAGCGGAGGAGGCCAAAAATGTGGCTTTTATTTGCAATCGCTTCGGCAGTGTTCGCAGCCCTTACATCAATTTTGGCAAAAGTCGGAATCGAAGGTGTTAATTCAAACCTTGCTACTGCAATCCGCACTTTCGTTGTTTTAATTATGGCTTGGGGTATGGTTTTCCTAACCCATTCGCAAAACGGCATTTCAAGCATCGGTCGCAAAAGCTGGTTATTTTTAATTTTATCCGGCCTGGCAACCGGTGCTTCTTGGCTCTGTTATTACAAGGCCCTGCAGATGGGTGACGCATCAAAAGTCGTTCCTGTCGACAAAATGAGTACCGTTCTGACCCTGATTTTGGCTTTCATCTTCCTGCACGAAAGTTTTACCCCAAAATCACTAATCGGCATGATTTTACTCACCGCCGGCACCCTGGTCATGGTTTTATAAGTAAGGAAGGGGAAGTCTCTCCAGTCTATAATCGAAAATCCGTTAAAAACAGAGCGCGAAAGCGGTCTGTTTAGGATTATCGAA
>CAZGDL010000129.1:0-5815 GCA_964525075.1 uncultured Treponema sp. | reverse complement strand
ATGGGCAAGGATGCTAAGACTTACCAGGCTGAAAGAGTGTAGGGTAGGTCGGGGGATTCCTCCCGAGATTTCGGAAACACCGTCATTCCAGGCTTGACCCGGAATCTCAAAAAAATTTGAAACAAGCATGACGCTTTGAAGAGACTTCTTCCTTGTGGGGGAAGTCTCTTTTTTGACTACAGTCTTGATTTTGCACTTTGAATTTTATGTTCATTGTGATATTATCGATAAGATGTCTCTATAAAAAAAGTAAAAGACCATTGGGGTGCGGTTTCAAAGATATTTAAAAATTTGTAAGTGTTAGATATTTTTCATACTCAAGGAGCTTTCTTTTATGGAAAACAATTCTTTTTCATCAGAAAAAAAATCTTTTGGATACAAATACCCAACAAAAATACTTGTTTTTTTGATTTTCACCTATTTAATGCCATTTATATTTTTTATACCGGCGACAGTCTTTACAGGCGGTTATACAGTTAGCGAAGCCGCTTCAGTTTTATTAAACCCAGTATCTTTCATTTTTATTTTGATTTCTTTGATTTGCCCGATTTTTACTTATCTTGCAATGAGTAAGTTGATAGAAAAGTACGATGGCTCACAAGAGTCAATTCTTGCGGTAAATAAAGGCGTAAAAAGAGTTGTCTTTGGAAGCTGGGCCCTCCCGGTTTCTATCGCAGTTATCTATCCTGTCGCAATTATTCTTTTTATGATGAGTAAAGGATTTGCTCCTGTCGCTTTTGAAACGGATGAAGGATCTCAATCATTTGCTTTTTATACTTTTTGTATGATATTTGGAAGTTTGTCAGTGTTTTCTATTTCGACATACGTTCTTGTCGTTTCTAATACTGAAAAATTTGTAAAATGGCTTCCTTACGAAAGAAAATATCAGACTTTTGCATTTTTAGCCCGCAGTATTTTGATTATCCTTTTTGTATTGATAGGGATGGTTTTGTTTTTTGAAGCTGTTTATGATGTTCCAGCAAATCAGGAGTTGCCTTTAACGACTCTTTTTGCAAGACGATTAACACCTTTTGCTATTTTTATTGCAGCTTGTGGTTTGTGTGATGTTTATATCCAGCTTGCAGATGTAAATTATGTTATCAATAGTGTAAAAAAATTCGCTGGAGATTTAGCTGCAAAAAATTATCAGACTGAAAAAATTCCGGTTTTGATTCGATGTGAACTTGGGGAATTTGCAAATTCTTTGAATGATTTTCAGGAAACAACAAGGCTTTTGCTTTTAAACTTTAAAAATTCAATCAATGAAACAACAAATGGAGCCAATGTCCTGCAAAAAGAAATGGATTCTGTAAAGGGTGAAATCAATTCAATTATCGAAGGTGTAAAACTTGTTAGTGGCGAAATGATAAATCAGTCTGCAGGGGTTGAAGAATCTAGTGCTTCTGTAAATCAAATTATCAGTAGAACTAGGATTTTGAATGATAGTATTGAATCTCAAGTTGCCGCTGTTACCCAGTCTTCTGCTGCGGTTGAAGAAATGGTTGCAAATATTAATTCTGTTACCCAAATCCTTGAAAAAAACAGTCAGTCTGTTCTTTCGCTTACCCAGGCTTCTGATGATGGTCGCAATTCTGTAAAAAATGCAGTGGATATTTCCCAGCAGATTATTAATCAGTCAACTTCGCTTTTGGAAGCTACATCCATTATTCAGACAATCGCTTCGCAAACAAACCTTCTTGCAATGAATGCTGCAATCGAATCTGCCCATGCCGGTGAAGCTGGAAAAGGATTTGCTGTTGTTGCTGATGAAATTAGAAAACTTGCAGAACAATCTAGTCAGCAGAGCAAGGTTATTAATGAAAGTTTGAAAAATCTTTCTGCTTCGATTGTTTCTGTTTCTGATAATACAAAAGAAGTTCAGGAAAAATTCGACGTTATTTATGATTTAGCCCAGACGGTAAAAAATCAGGAAAGCGTTATTATGAATGCTATGACTGAACAAAACGAAGGAAATAAACAGGTTTTGGAAGCAATGCAGAATATCAGATCTTCTACATCGAATGTTACAGAAGGTTCTACCGAGATGGTCTCTGGTGGCGAACAGATTATTTCCGAAATGAAAAATCTTTCAGAAGTTACAAGAAGAATTAATGTTCAGATGGACGAAATGACTTCCAGCGTTTCTGAAATTACAACTTCTGTTGATAAAGTTTCGCAAACGTCCAAAGTAAATCAAACTGGTGTGGACAAACTAGCAAAGCAGATTGGGGAATTTACTTTGTAGGAATTTACTTCTTTATTCCAAATCCCTTCAAAACTTCTTTCATTTCATCTTGGGCGGTGAGACAGGTGTCTCTTAAATATCCGCCTTCATTTTTCCATTCGCGGATTCCACGGTAGTAAAAAAGTTTTAGCTCCTCTGTGATGATGAAAGGGATTATGTTGTGCTTCAAACATTCCTTGAACATAATCAAACGACCTACGCGGCCATTGCCATCTTGGAAAGGATGGATTTTTTCAAAGCGGACATGAAAATCGAGAATATCGTCAAATGTGATTTGCGATTTTGAATTGTAGTCGGCAAGCAGGACTTTCATTTGTGGGGCAACCTGGTCAGGCCTGGTAGTTTGACTTCCACCGACTTCGTTCTCGAGCATTTTGTAATCGCCTACTTTGAACCAGGATTTTTGACTGTCGCTTGTCCCAGTTTTTAAAATATAATGAAGTTGTTTTATAAAACTTTCGGAAAGTTTTGTCTTGGCTCCTTCAATTGCAAGGTCAACGCAGCGAAAGTGATTTACTGTTTCAAGAATATCATCAACTTTTATGGCAGATTCGGTCATTCCGATTGTTTTTGTCTCGAAAATATAGCGGGTCTGGTCGTGGGAAAGTTTTGAACCTTCAATGTGGTTTGAATTATATGTGAAGTCAATTTGGATTCTGTGATAAAGACCGCCTTTTAGACCAGCTTCTTTTTCACGCTTCAGAATTTCCAGAATAGTGCTTTCTGTTTTTACATGACGAGGTTTTCTAGTCGGTTTTTCTGCGTTGGAAGGGATTTTCCAAACTCCTCCTTCCTGAATTGCCCCGATTACCCGCCCCTGGGCACAATAGTTTCTTACACTGCGTTCGCTTAAAGTCCAAAGGTCGGCTGCTTTATCTGCTGATATGTATTCTATTTGCTTCATGGCAATATTATAACATACAATCGGCAAAATATAAAGAGTTTTATTTATTAATTATTTGCTTTTATTTTGCCGATTAAGATTTTTTTTTCGCCACGAGAAAGAAGTGCCATTCCGGGCTTGACCCGGAATCTTCTCTAGGGCATCTCTACAAAATCTTTTTCAGAGGTTTTCCCACCAGTTGAACCACAGGCCCCAGAAAAATTGAAATGACTACAGACCCTATGATTGAGCCTTGAATTCCATCTGGATTAAAACTTGCGGCAAAAATACCAATTCCCATTGCCAAAAAATCATAAATAATTCTGACAAGAAAATATGGAACTTTTTTTATTCCGTTTGTGATGATTGCGGGGAGGGCGTCATAAGGGGCAACTCCCATTTGTGCATTCATGTAAATTGCTGCAACAATGATAAATCCTGCAATTGTCAAAATGAAAATCGGGATAATTTGACTAAGGCTAGCTGTCATATTTATAAAATCGTGAAAGCCGTTTTTTGCCCACAGCCATTTGAAAAAATCTGCAACATAACCAATCAGAACCATATTTGCGATTGTCCCGAACCCTATCATTTCCGGTCCAAAAATAAAAGTAAAAATCAGCATGATGCCGTAAACGATTATTTCGGTAGTTCCAAGTCCCAATCCCAAAGTATTTGCTATGTTAAGATTCATAAAACTTGCAGGGTCAGTACCCCAGCCAATTTCAATCAAAATGGAAACAAAAAATCCCATAAAAAGGACTGCCGGCAACATAAAAAAAAGACGTTTTTTGAAATTTGGTACAATAAATTGTTTAAAAGTAAATTTCATAATTTTTCTCGAAAAAAAAGGGCTCCTTAAAAAAGAAGCCCCTTGGTAAAATCTAATTAGTCAGCCATAGCCTTGTATTCATCAAACTTAGTTGCAATGTCTGTATCCTGTTTTGTACACAAAGAAACAATCACTGTAACAAGAAGGCAAACTACAAAGGCTGGAAGAATTTCGTAAAGTCCAAAAATCGGACAAATGCTTGCAGGAAGATAATGCCAAACAACATCAACAATTCCGCCAGAAATTAAACCGGCAATTGCACCTGCAGCTGTTGTGCGTTTCCAATAGAGGGCCAGCAAAACCAGAGGTCCGAAAGTTCCACCAAATCCTGACCATGCAAAAGAAACAAGTCCAAAAATTGAAGAATTAGGATTGAGTGAAAGGAGGAGGGCAACAAGAGAAATCACTGTAACAACAATTCGGCTTGTAGCCAAAACCTGTTTTTCGCTAGCATTTTTCTTAATCAAACCTTTGTAAATATCCTGGCTAACTGCAGAAGCGGCTGCCAAAAGCTGAGAGTCGGCAGTAGACATAGAAGCTGCAAGAATTGCACAAAGGAAAATACCTGCAATAAAGGCTGGGTACATTTCCTGCATTGTTGCAGAGAAAACTGTTTCGGCGTCTCCAAAAGAAGTAACTCCGGCAATTGCAGTATCAGCACCAGTTCCCAAAAGAATTCCGTGTTTCAAAAGGTAAACGGTTCCCAAAGTTCCGATGATAAATGTTCCCAAATAAGAAATTACCATCCAAGACATACCAATTCGGCGAGCCTTTTTGATTTCTGTGTTGGACCTTATTCCCATAAAGCGAACGATGATATGTGGCATTCCAAAGTATCCCAATCCCCAAGCCAAAGCCGAAATAATGCTCATAGGTTTGTAGTTTTGATTTGCAAAGAAAGCGTTTTTCATTGTTTCGCCGAATTTTCCGGCAATTGCATCAGCCTGAAAGCCCTGAACCTGAGAAATAGCACTTGGAAGACCGCCCAAAGAAATCACTGCGATTACAGCAGAGAAGATGAAGGCAATTACAATCAGCATACCCTGGAAAAAGTCTGTTGTACAAACTGCAAGGTAACCGCCGGTAATTGTGTAACCTAAAATTACTGCAAGACCGATAATAAGACCCCAATGGTAAGGAAGATTGAAAACTGAAGTGAATAGTTTTGCACAGGCAACTAAACCAGAAGCGGTGTAAATTGTAAAGAACAAAACGATAAAGAAAACAGAAATAATAGAAAGAAGATGAGATTTATCCTTAAATCTGTTTGTGAGGAATTCAGGAATTGTGATTGAATCACCAAATGTAATAGAACATTTTCGCAAAGGTTTTGCAACAAAAAGCCAGCTTAAATAAGTTCCAATGATAAGACCCATTGCCGTCCAGAATGTTTCTTTTACTCCGCCAAGGTAGCAAAGTCCGGGCAAGCCCATCAAAAGCCAGGCAGAAGAGTCAGAAGCTTCTGCAGAAAGAGCTGTTACCCAAGGACCAGTTTTTCGTCCACCCAAAAAGAAATCGGCCGAAGTGTTGTTTTTGTTTGCACTTGCAAAACCGATGTAAAGCATACCTGCCAGATAAATCACAAAAGCAATAATCTTGGCTACAATTTGTGCTGTCATAAATGAAACCACCTTAATAAATTTGTACAATTATAGTGAAAATTTTTGTAAGAATAAATAGGGGCGAAAAAAATAGACTGGCTAGTCTTTAGCCCCTTCCCATCACCATGGCAAAACAGGTCACCATGGCAAAACATTTCACATAAGGGCATCTCTAAAAAATCATTTTCAATGCTTTTTCAGAGATACCTGCGAGTTTTAATTCGTTGATATAGCACGAATTAAAACGTCGCGTT
>CAZGDL010000128.1:0-5818 GCA_964525075.1 uncultured Treponema sp. | reverse complement strand
GCCATATCGCCCGCTCACACAGACAGCGGCCTTTACTTCGTATTCAGAAAATCAGGGCGTGCCGGCTAAAGCCGTCGGGCTTTCCGCACTTCCGCTATCGCTTCATTCCTCCGCTACGCTTCGGAACTGCTTCGCAGGTGCTCCAATCCCTCACGCAAGGATTCCCTAAAATGACATTTTACTTTGATACATCCTTAATTGAAAAATATCATAACAATTCTCAGAAAGCGAGAGTTCTTACCGAAGACTGGGTTAAAAGAAATCTGTACTGTCCTATTTGCGGAAGAATGGAAATTGAAAAGTATGAAAACAACCACCCGACAGGCGATTTTTATTGTTCTGAATGTAATTCAGATTTTGAATTAAAAAGTAAAGAAAACAGTTCCGGAAAAATCTCAAAAAAAATAAATGACGGTGCATACGATACTATGATTTCCAGGATTACATCATCACGAAATCCTAATTTTTTCTTTATGACCTATAATAATTATACAGTTTCAAACTTTATCTTAATTCCTAATCATTTTTTTACTCCGGGAATTATTGAAAAACGAAAACCATTGTCTCCTACTGCCAAACGTGCCGGCTGGGTTGGCTGTAATATTGATATTTCATCAATTCCAGATTCCGGAAAGATTTTTATAGTAAAAAACAATGTTGAACTTAATCATGAAGAAGTAATCAAAAGTTATGCAAAAACAAAATCATTGAAGACTTCAAATTTGGAATCGCGAGGCTGGCTTCTTGATACCCTTTCTTGTGTAGAAAAAATTCCGGAAAATGAATTTTCATTAAATCAAATTTATTCATTTGAAGAAGAATTAAAACTAAAGCACCCTGAAAATAATTTTATAAAAGATAAATTACGCCAACAGTTACAGTATCTCCGTGATAAAGGTTTTATTGAATTCTTAGGTAATGGACATTATAGAAAAATCTGACATTTTATGGTTGATCAAAAATCAAATTCGATCAATATTTTTGGTATGAACGAATATATAGTTGAAATAAAAGAAATTTTATCAGAATTGGTAAAAGTCAAAGCAGATTCTGTACAAGAAGCAATAGAAAAAGTAGAAGAAAAATACTACGAGTGTAAAATCATCTTAGATTATAACTCATTTAGGGGCGTAAGTTTTTCGGAAATTAAGAATTATAACTCATTTAAGGGTGTTAATTTTTCAGAAATTAATGATTATGATTCATTATAATAAATTGAAATCCGTAAAAAAATTAAAATCATATTAATAATACTTTTATAAAATAGAATTACACAATCTGGATTAGCGGAACCTACCACAATATATTTTCAGTAGCTCAAATGCTAAACGAACTTGATTTCCGCATTTTAAACTGCATTACATGGGCAAAGACGAATCCTCCCCCAAACCTTTCGTGCAGATTTTTTACTCATTCTACAGAATTTATTTTGTGGGCACGTAAAAGCAAGAAAATCCCCCATTATTTTAATTACGAACTGATGAAAGAAATAAATGGCGGAACTCAGATGCGGGATTTATGGTCTTTGCCAGCGATTGCAAAATGGGAAAAATCCTGTGGCAAGCACCCAACGCAAAAACCGCTCCCTCTTTTAGCCCGTATAATTCTTGCTTCCACAAAAGAAAACGATTGGATTTTAGACCCGTTTGCCGGAAGTTCAACTACGGGAATTGCAGCTTCTATTTTGAACCGGTGTTTTTTAGGAATTGACCGCAAATCAGATTTTCTTGACCTTTCAAAGGCTCGTAGACAAGAAATTGAAAATATTTCGATAAGAGAAAATTACCGTCAACGGATTGCAAAATATTCCGACAAACCAATTCAAAAAATTCTAGAATTTTGCGAAACTGAATCGCATTTTGGTGCAGATTTACCCTTTTAGAAAATCTAAAAATTAGTCTAAAGGCGAAATGGAGTCCCACGGCATCTCGCACACCACCTCAATTCCCATCCCCTTGAACCTGCTGGCGTGCAACCAAACTCTGTCCGATTTTCTTCCGCCGTACAAAAGGTCACCCAAAATCGGCATATTTTTGCTGGCTAAATGAACGCGGATTTGGTGGGTGCGGCCGGTGTAGAGATTTGCCTTTATCAAATAAGCGAACTGAGGTGATTTTTTGCCTTGGGATTTTTCGTCTTGTGCATTTTCACCTGGAATAATCCCACCAGGTCGACCATTTTCATCAATCTTTACAATCCCAACCACTTCAAAATCAGTCCTGGAATATTTTCCACCCCTACTTTCCGGCACTGGGCCCCATTTTCCCTGCTGACTTTTACCGCTAACTCTTTCCATGAACATTTCCACGGTAAATTTCTGACCAACCTTCAAAATTTTGTTACTAGTCACAATGGCGGTATATTCTTTTTCAAAATCATGATTTTGGAACATAGCCTGGACGCTTTTATTTATAGCCCGATTTTTTGTAAAAAGAATTATCCCGGAAGTTTCGTGGTCAAGCCGGTGCATAATGCCAACGTAGGGAGGATTTCTGAGAGAAGGATTTCTAGCCCAAAGATAGCGGACAAGGGCGTCATGAAGATTATCCCGATTACCGACGATCGTCTGTTCGACCGGAAAAAAGGCAGGTTTGTTCACAAAAATTAAGTCATCATTTTCAAAGAGGATTGATTGGTCAGTAACTTCAAATTTTATGTCATCAGCCGGCTTCTCGTAAAAAAACTTTTCTTTGTCAAAATTTATGATGATGGAGGATTTTCCTCGGAGGTCAAAAGCGGGCCTTGTAATTTTGTGGCCATTCACAGTAACGCAGCCAGCAATAATCAGTCGGCGGATTTTGGAATTTGAGCAGGTGATTTTGTCACCAGCGGGGAAATTTCCGTCTTCTGGTGACGGAGCGACCGCCCCAGGAGGGGGATTTTCCGACTTAGGGCTACCGTGTGCACCCCAAGAAATGTCAATTTTCCCAGGCAGTTCTCGCCTTAAAAAATCATCTAGCCTGATATTTTCAGTCGTATAAAAAGTCAAAGTCATATTTTTTCAGCAAAAGACACCTTTCCCCAGCAAATGAAAGACGGGCAACCGGCTTCCTACACAATCTCATAATCCGGGCCATCCTGGCCTGCAAAAACGTGAACCCGGCACTCTTCCATCACCACATTATCACTAAAAGCGGCAAAATCCATAGCTTCCTGGCTGAACAAATCATCAGGATTATAAGAAGTTTTGATTGTAGATTCTTCGTTTTCACCAGCCAGCCGCGACATTGCTCCGTTAATTTTCACAACATCTTCAACAACCGGCAAAAGGCTGTGCTGTTTTTTTTCTTCGTATTTTTCGTTCAAAAACAAAAGCTGCATTTTTTCAATCGCCTTGTGATTTTCATTTTCAGGGATAAATCCGCTCTTAAAATCACAATTATTGCAATGCTGCCATTCAGAAAAATCAGCAAAAAATTTTGAAGGATAAATCCGCAAAGGCTTCAAAGCTGACAAAAACCAGGGAACGGCCCGGCCATTTGTGTAAAAAGTCCGGCAGGCAAAAGCCAAATCTCGACAATATCTTATATCCTGGCCAGAAAAAAGCCCAGTTACGTGACCATCGGCCACATCTGCATTTTTTTCGGTCTGAGGAAAATCAAGATGATTAGGATATTGCTGAAGGGCAAAATCTAGTCTATCAGAAAAAGCCTTGAGCGAATCCCCTGGAACCAGGGCATAATCAAGCTGAAAACCAAAAACAAGGCCAAAATCATTCAAAAGACGGGCCTTGTTTGCGT
The DNA here is from genome assembly GCA_964525075.1 of uncultured Treponema sp. Classification (GTDB taxonomy): domain Bacteria; phylum Spirochaetota; class Spirochaetia; order Treponematales; family Treponemataceae; genus Treponema_D. Next base: position 2,078 of record CAZGDL010000128.1, on the reverse strand, counting down.
AGAATTTTTTATCAAAAAGAAGTTTTCCCCCTTTTTCCGAACATTCCAGGGGAATATCAAAAGACAGGAAAATCTGACTAGCAGCGGTTACAAGTTCCCTGTCAATCACACTAGCATTTACGAGGATTGAAACAAAAAGGTCGGGAGCTTGTTCCGCAATTTTGTTAATCAGGCGGATAAGTTTTTTTTTGTCTTTGGAAAGTTCCAGGTCATTAATCGAAAGTTCGGTAATCCCTTTTTCCGCAAGATGGGAGATTTGAGATTCTAATTCTGCTGCCGAAAATTTGTATTCTTTCGCCATAATCTGTCACCACTCCCAAGCCCAAGGCAAATCCACCCTATATACGTCATTCCGGACTCGTTCCGGAATCTCAAGAGATGCTGAAACAAGTTCAGCATGACGTCTCGAAAGCCGCCCCTGTCAGGTCAATTTCCGCCCTTACAGCAAAGAAATTCCGTGAGCCTTGCAGTCTTCCTTAATCGAATCCGGCCAAATACTAACCTGAGTTTCGCCGATGTGGGCCTTTCTCAAAAGGAACATACAAAGCCTTGACTGGCCAATTCCACCACCCAAAGTTTGAGTCAACTGGCCATTAAGCAATTTAGAATGGAAATCAAGCTTAGCCCGGTCCATAGCATTCCGCTCTTCCAACTGAGCCTTGAGACTTTCAGGACTTACCCGAATACCCATAGAAGATAATTCAAAAGCCTGTTCCAAAACAGGATTCCAAACCAAAATATCCCCATTCAAACCACGGTGACCGTCACCAGTTTCTGTAATCCAATCATCATAATCAGGAGCACGACCATCGTGAATAGTTCCATCAGGCAGTTTTCCACCAATACCAGTGATAAAAACAGCCCCATATTCTTTTGCAACCTTATTTTCCCGCTCTTTTGGAGAAAGTTTTGGATATTCCCTCTGCAAATCATCAGCATAAAGAATTTTAATTTCTTTTGGCAAAATAGGCTTAATTTCAGGATAACGGTCAAAAAGGAAAAATTCCGTACGCTGAATACAGCGGTAAACCTTTTTTACAATTTCGTGAAGATAAAAAACGGTTCTGTCTTTTTCATCAATTGCCATACACCAATCCCACTGATCGACATAAATCGAATGGATTGGATCTAAGTCTTCGTCCGGGCGGAGGGCGTTCATATCAGTATAAATACCAAAACCAGGTTCAAGCCCCAGTTCAGTAACCTTCAACCTCTTCCATTTAGCCAACGACTGAACAATTTCCATTTTGGCGTCATTCATCACCTTTACAGGAAAACTTACAGGTCGCTCAACCCCATTCAAATCATCATTAATCCCCTTACCGGCTTCAACAAAAAGTGGAGCAGTAACGCGAGAAAGATTGAGTTCTGTAGAAAGAGCAAGCTGAAAAAAGTCCTTAATTGCAACAATCGCGTGTTCAGTTTCGCGAGTTCCCAAAATTGATTTATATTTTGCAGGTAATTTAATCATGATAATTTCCTTATTCACCGTCGTAATTAATCAAAGTCGTAACTTTACAAGGAGCAAGAGCTTTTTCGTAATTCAAAGCAGGTAGCCCAATCACACCAAAGAAATCAGTAACAATGCCGCCCCCCTGCTCAATCAGATTTTTAGAAGCAGCCAAAGTACCGCCAGTCGCAATCAAATCATCAACAACCAGAATATTCTGACCTTTTTTAACATCAGATTTATGAACTTCGATAGTGGCAGTGCCGTATTCCAATGAATAAGAACACTGATAAGTGTCGCCCGGCAACTTACCTTTTTTACGAATTAAAACTAAAGGGATTCCCAAACGCTCAGCAAAAGGAGCCGCAAAAATAAAACCACGACTTTCAACGCCAGCAACAGCATCAATTTTCTGATTTTTATACTTTTCGACCATCTGATCTATTACAAATTTCAAAGCCTCAGGATTTACAAGCACACCAGTAATATCATAAAAAAGAATACCTGGTTTTGGAAAATCAGGAACACGACGAACTGACTTATCTAACATTTCTAAAGTCATAGAAACCACCTTTTTTCACAGAATAAGAAAATTAACGGAAATATTTTAATACTATGATTAAGTTAG
>CAZGDL010000127.1:0-5824 GCA_964525075.1 uncultured Treponema sp. | reverse complement strand
TTTTTTAGTGATGCCCTTTTTAAATTTTTCTCGAATTCATCAAATTCTACCTAAATTCCTATTGAATTTATCATAAATAAAGTCTAAATTCTAAGGCGAGTGGGACACTAGATATAGCGTTTTTAAATTCCAAAAAATCTTTAAAAACACTATTGACAAATCTTATAATGTGTGTTCCGAAATCAAAAATCTAAAACAAACAAAAATTGGGTGGGAAAAATGAAAATCATCAAACGCAACGGCGAGGAAGCTATTTTCGACGTTCAAAAAATCATCAACGCTATCACAAAGGCAAATGCGGCCGTACCAGAAACTGACCGAATCAGCGACGCTTATATTCAGGCCGTTTCGTCAAAAGTAAAAGACGCCTGCTATGCCAGCAAAGTTGAAATGAATGTCGAAGCAATTCAGGACTTGGTCGAAACCGAATTGATGCGTATTGGGGCTTTTCATATTGCTAGGGCTTATATCACATACCGCTATCGCCACGCCCTTATGCGTAAGCAGAATTCTACAGACCAGCAGATTTTGTCCTTACTGGAATGTGCCAACGAGGAAGTAAAGCAGGAAAATTCCAACAAAAATGCTACCGTTGTTTCTGTTCAGCGTGATTATATGGCTGGCGAAGTTTCTAAAGATATTACCCGCCGTTTTCTTTTGGATGATGATATTGTCCAGGCTCACAACGAAGGAATCATTCACTTCCACGACGCAGATTATTTTGCCCAGCATATGCACAATTGCGACCTGGTAAATCTAGAAGATATGTTGCAGAACGGAACTGTCATCAGTGGAACAAAAATTGACACTCCTCATTCTTTTTCTACGGCCTGCAATATTGCAACTCAGATTATTGCTCAGGTAGCTTCATCACAATATGGCGGTCAGTCAATTTCCCTTACTCATCTTGCTCCTTTTGTTGATGTCAGTCGTAAAAAGCTGATTAAAGAATTAAATCAGACGGTCGAAGAAACCGGGGTAGTTTTCACAAAAGAACAATTTGACACGATTGTTGAACGTCGTCTTGCCGATGAAATTACTCGTGGCGTTCAGACAATTCAATATCAGGTTGTAACTCTGATGACGACAAACGGCCAGAGCCCTTTTGTAACAGTTTTTATGTATCTTAACGAAGCCCGCAACGAACAGGAAAAAGCTGATTTAGCCCTCATCATTGAAGAAGTTTTGAAACAGCGTTACAAGGGAGTTAGAAACGAGGCCGGCTATTGGGTAACTCCGGCTTTCCCAAAACTTATTTACGTTCTGGAGCCTGATAATATTGAAGAAGGTTCAAAATATTATTATCTTACTGAACTTGCTGCAAAATGTACTGCAAAACGACTTGTTCCAGATTATATTTCTGAAAAAAAGATGTTTGAACTCAAGGAAGGAAACTGCTATCCGTGTATGGGTTGTCGTTCTTTCTTGACAGTTTATCGTGATGAAACTGGCCGTCCAAAATTCTATGGACGTTTTAATCAGGGAGTTGTAACTCTGAACCTTGTTGATATTGCCTGTTCTTCCGGCCGTGATACAGAAAAATTCTGGCAGATTTTTGATGAAAGACTTGAAATCTGTTTCCGTGCCCTCATGGCTCGTCACAAGCGTCTACTTGGAACTCCATCCGATGTTGCCCCAATCCTCTGGCAAAACGGTGCTCTTGCTCGCCTGGAAAAAGGCGAAAAAATCGATAAACTTTTGTTCAACGGATATTCTACAATTTCTTTGGGATACGCAGGACTTTGTGAATGTGTCCGCTATATGACTGGAAAACCTCACACCGATCCAGACGCAACTCCTTTTGCCCTGGAAATTATGAAGAAGATGAATCAGGCTTGTGCAAAGTGGAGGGAAGAAACAACAATCGCATTCAGTTTGTACGGAACTCCTCTTGAATCAACAACTTACAAATTTGCAAAATGCCTGAAACGCCGTTTTGGAATTATCCCTGGCGTAACTGATAAGAACTACATCACCAATTCTTATCATATCCACGTAACTGAGCCGGTGGACGCTTTTACAAAACTTTCGTTTGAATCTCAGTTCCAGGAATTGAGTCCTGGTGGGGCAGTGTCTTATGTAGAAGTTCCAAATATGGAACAGAACATTCCGGCAGTTTTGGCTTTGCTCAAGCATATTTATGAAAATATTATGTATGCCGAATTGAATACCAAGTCTGATTGCTGCCAGGTTTGTGGCTATACTGGCGAAATTCAAGTAGTTGAAGATAGTGATGGAAAATTGGTGTGGAAATGCCCTCAGTGTGGAAACACCGATCAGACAAAAATGAACGTAGCCCGCCGAACTTGTGGTTACATTGGAACTCAGTATTGGAACCAGGGCCGGACCCAGGAAATCAAAGAAAGGGTTTTGCATCTCTAGGATATTTTCTGGACTTGGGGATTTTGCCTTGCGGGTGAACAAATTACCTTGCAGGGCGAAAAATTGCCTTGCTGGGGTAGGCTTTTATGCATTATGGTGCTATAAAAAATTTTGATGTCGCAGATGGACTTGGCGTGCGGGTATCGCTTTTTGTGAGTGGCTGCCGAAACTGTTGCCCCGGCTGTTTTAACGAAGCAACCTGGGATTTTTCTTACGGTCAGAAATTCACCAAAGAAACCGAAAAGCAGATTATCGAAGCATTAAGACCTTCTCACATTCAAGGATTTTCCCTGCTGGGCGGAGAACCTTTCGAGGAAGAAAATCAGGAAGTCTTGGCCCCTTTTTTGGAACTCATAAAATCAACATATCCCGAAAAAGACATCTGGTGCTGGACTGGCTACGTCCTAGAAAAAGACCTCCTGGAAGGCGGTCGCAAGCACACGAAATTTACCGACAGAATGCTGGCCTGCATTGACACCCTGGTGGACGGTCCTTTTATCCTTGAACAGAAAAATCTTATGCTGGAATTCCGGGGATCGGAAAACCAGCGGATAATTCAAATGAATCAAAAATCTCTGTCGAAAAATTAAAATTAGGGCATCTCTAAAAAATCATTTTCAATGCTTTTTTAGAGATACCTGCGAGTTTTAATTCGTTGATATAGCACGAATTAAAACGTCGCGTTTTCAGAGTTGCCTCTAAAAATTGCAATTTTTAGAGGCTCCCATTATAGATTCTTTTTCGATGCGTTCGGCAGAACTGGCAGATAAGACAAAATCATATCCTTTAATTCCTTGTAATGAGTTCTTTCATCACCAGAACCTAAGTCATTTTGATGTTTTACCTGGGCAATTCCCCGCATTTCTGATAGATTGTGATAGCCGTGACTTTTCATAAAATCCTTTAAGCCATTTTGCACGTCGATAGCGACATTAGGATTAGTAAATTTAGCCTGACCAATTTCTATCGCACTACAACCAGCCATAATAAATTCGACCGCATCCTTCCAGTTTTGAATTCCCCCAATCCCGACAACTGGAACCCTTTCTTCCGGCGGCAATTTGTTGATTTCTTCTATTACATCATAAACAATTCTGAGGGCAAGGGGCTTGAGACCTGGCCCAGAGTAGCCGGCATGCACGTTGTTGAAAAAAGGCTTTCCCTTGTCAATGTCGATTGCCACCCCGTGAATCATATTGATTAAACTGATAGCATCCGCACCGGCTTTTATACAGGCCAGGGCGATTGGCCGATTGTCGGGAGCGTTAGGACTTAGTTTTACCATCAGAGGTTTTGAAGTAACATTTCGGACAGAACTTACACAGTAGTAGGCGGTTTCGGCACTCATTCCCCAGGCAAGACCAGCTGCTTTTATGTTCGGACAGGAGATATTCAACTCAATCATATCACACTCAGTTTTGTCCAAAAGTTTTGCCCCTTCCACGTAAGATTCAATATCACTACCAGCCAGGTTTGCAATAACAACAGGCCCTAGCCCTATCATTCCAGGCAAAAGATTTTCGATAAAGTAGGGGATTCCAGGATTTTGCAATCCAATCGAATTCATATTTCCGCCGGCAACTTCCAGGCTTCGCTCACCCTTATTCCCAGCTCTTGGCTCAAAAGTCAGCCCTTTAGAACAAATTCCACCCCAGGCGGCAACATCAGAAAGCCCCCTGAAATTCTGGCCATAAGCAAAGGTTCCGGCAGAAGCTATAACAGGATTTTTGAATTTTACCCCGCAAATTTCTGTGGAAATGTCCGGTTCTTCGTCTTTTTCCAGAGGTTTACGGCGAGCATTTGTAGACGGTTTTGGAAATTCCAGGATTTTGGCGTCAAAAACCGGCCCGTCTTTGCAACAGCGTTTTAACCCTTCTGTCGTTTCGACCATACAGCCAAGGCAGGCTCCCAGACCGCAAAGCATTCTGTGTTCCATACTGATCCAGCATTTTATGTTGAGTTCCTGGGCGAGTTGCTTTACATATGCAAGGGCAGGAGTTGGGCCGCAGGCGTAAATGACCTCGTACCCTGCAGCCAAAATTGCTTCTTTGGAAAAAGCAGCCGGCAACATTCCGTGTATACCAACCGAGCCGTCATCAGTTGTGATTTTGAGATTTGCCGCTTTGACGTTTTCTAGTCCATAAGAGCCAAATTTGAATGAAGCGTAAAAGTCATAAGAGCCGGCGGGTAGGGAAGATGCCAGATTTGCGACAGGTGCGACGCCAATTCCCCCACCAACAATGGCGATTTTTGGGGTGTGAGGAGAATTTTCCGACCCCCCAGGTGAACCGTCTGCCCTCCCAGGTGCAGCGCACGCCTCGCGAGCCCTCTCAAGACAATTTTCCGCCTCCGGTTCAGGCCAGGCAGTCCCCAGCGGCCCAATCACTACGATTTTCTCGCCAACGCCCATATGGCAGAGTTCTTTAGTCCCTTCTCCTTTTTCCAAAATCATAAACTGAACAGTCAGCTCTTTTTTTCCATTATCCTTAATCCTCTCTTCTGAATGATAAACGCTGATTGGACGGTTGTAATTTACATTCGATTTTTTGCTTTTTATCAGATAAAACTGGCCCGGCTTGGGAGAAAGCTGATTTTTTCGTTCAAGCTCAAAAGTTGTCTGCAAAAGATAAACGTTGCTTTGACCTTCAACAGGTTTGCAAAGGTCAACAGGTGCGTCGCCATAAAATAAAAGCCCTTTTCCATTTTCATCAATTTCTGCCAAGTCCATAAAAAACTCCATTTTGTAAAATCAAGTAAGATTTGTTAGGTATAACTAACCATAGCAAGATTAGCCGCTCACAATATAGCAGATAAAGCCTTCTTGTTCTAGTTTTACATTTTAGTTAGTATAAAGATTAAGATGACAAAATCGGACCTACGAAAACAAATTAAAAAAAAATTAATCGACACCAAACCCAGCCTGGAAAATTTTTCCCAGGAAATCTGCAAAATCATCATAAATTCTGATTTATACAAAAAATCCCAAATTATCCTTGCCTATATGGCTCTTGCCGATGAAGTTAATCTTGCCCCCCTTATTCGCCAGGCTGTAAACGATGGAAAAAAAATTTATCTTCCTCGAATTAGCCCGGACTCTCCGCAGATGGATTTTTTTCGTTACCAGCCAGAAAATCCCTTTTTTATTAACCAGTACGGAATAAAAGAGCCGGAAGAAAAGGGCGAAAAGTTTGAAATTAAAAATCCTAATGATTACGGGACGGACGACAATATTCTGATTTTGACACCAGGTCGGGCGTTTTCGCTAAATGGAGCAAGACTTGGCCGGGGAAAAGGCTATTATGACAGATTTTTTACTAAAATTTTGGGGCTTTCCAGGAACCAAAAAATCACAATAGCTGGGGTTTGCTTTTCCCTGCAAATTGTAGAAAATATTCCGACCGAACCTCACGACATCAAAATGGACTATCTGATTTGCGAAAAA
>CAZGDL010000126.1:0-5929 GCA_964525075.1 uncultured Treponema sp. | reverse complement strand
CGTCACCCTGGGCTTGCCCCGGGGGGTCAAGACAATACTTAACAACCCCGACCGACTCCCGGCCTACTCAATCACCTTGATACAAAAATAAACAAACTTGTCGTCGCTAGTTGCGTAATCTACCGTTGGAATGGCTTCAAACATCACCTTTTTGTACTGGTCACCATACCTGCGACGGTAAACAGTTTTTATGATTGATTGGTCTACCTCAAAATGTTGTCGCATTTTTTCAAGATTTACGACGGATTTAAAATTTTCCACGTCATCAGGGTGGACATAACCTTCCGCCACGAAATGCTCCAGCCAGGCAGACATTGCATTTCCGAAACTGTAGCCCAAATCTTTTTCGTCGTATTCCAACTGCAAAATTTCGTGGGTTTCGTTTTCCAGATTTACCTTTATAATTTTGGTGTAAGATTTGCTGATTGAATAAAAAGCCGAACGCTGGCTACGGCGGTCAAATCCTTTTTTGGAATAAAATTGAGATTTGTCTCTGTACATTCTCTGGTCAGCCTGCTTTAACAAGTCTTTCATCGACATCTCAGGATGATGAAGTTTTGTGATATATCCTGTGGAAATTGTCAGCGTTTTCTTATGTCTTGCAGACCAAGCCTCACAGGCGTCTTTAAAATTTTCTTTTACTTCTTCCAGTTCATCAAAACTTAATCTGATAATGGCAACAAATTCATCCCCTCCAGTTCTGTAAACATTTCCGTATTTTCCGATTGTACGTTTTATACAGTCCGCCGCACCCTTCAAAAATTTGTCACCTTCGCCGTGGCCAAATTTATCATTCATATCTTTAAGTCCGTTCACGTCCATAGAAACGAAAACAGTATTTTCGGATACGTTATCATCAGATAAAGAACGGATTGCATCTTCGTAGGCGTTACGATTAAGCAGGTCGGTAAGTTCATCAATATTTGATTTTTGGATAAGTCTTTCTTCGCGGCGTTTTTCTTTTTCGATAATTCGGGAATATAAAATTACAGAAGTCACCAATCCGTTAGAATCAAAATTCATTGGAACAAAAGTTGCACGAATCCAGCCGCTAAATAATCCCACAAATTCTGTCGAAAGTGATTTTTTACCCTTCAATCTTCTTGGCAGGGTTCTCAAATTCATAAAAGATAAAACTCTAGGTCTTTCTGATTCTGGCAGGACATTTTTCAAAACCTGTTTAATCTGGTCTTGAACAGGCAAAGATGGATCTTGAAATCGGCGAACATCCAAACTGGAATTAATTTCGACAACAGTGTCCATTTTTATGTCGATAAGGTGCATTGTATGGTAAGAATTTGCCAAAGCACTCAAAATATTTAAGGGAATTGACCACTGCTCAAGAGCCATCGCTTCTGGATTATGGATATCCAACTCTGATAAATTAGCGAGTTCTTCTACTTGATCGTGATTTTTTTGCGAGATTCCCCTCTCCATACCTTTTTGTTCCTATGTCTAGTAACGTAATTATAAACTAACTTTACAATAAAGTTAACTCGCGAAAGTAAAATTTGTGAAAAAATCCAAAAAAAGCTCTAAAAAATGTCAAAAATACAAAAGACAAACACCTCATTCTTAACCTAGATTTTACAAAATCACAATTGCATTTCCCCCTAATGAGATATAAATTAGAATTATGATTTATATTTTGGAAGATGATGCGTCAATTAGAAAATTAATTGATTACTCTTTAAAAAGTCAAAATTATGAAACCAAAAGCTTTGGGTTTCCATCAGAATTCTGGCAAGCGATGAAAGAAGAAAAACCTCAGCTGGTTCTTCTCGACATTATGTTGCCGGAAGAAGACGGAATTTCTATTTTGAAAAATCTGAGGTCAAATCCAGAAACTGTTAAAATTCCGGTCATCATGCTGACTGCAAAAGACACCGAATTTGACGTTGTGACAGGTCTGGATGCCGGTGCTGATGATTATGTCACAAAACCTTTTGGAATGATGGCCCTGCTTTCAAGAATTAAGGCAGTTCTCCGCCGCTACGAAAAAATTTCAAAAGACAAAAAGCCAAAAATCCTGGAGGCGGGAAAAGTTCAGGTGGATTTGAACAGCCACACGGTAATTTCGGATGGAAAACAGGTTTTTCTCACCGTGAAAGAATTTGACCTGCTTGCCCTGCTGATTGAAAACCGGGGAAATGTTTTGACCCGGGAACAACTTTTGGATTCTATCTGGAAGATTGATGCCGACATCGAAAGTCGAACCGTAGATGTTCACATTAGAACTTTGAGGCAAAAGCTTGGTGATGAAGATTTAATAGAAACTGTCCGAGGAGTGGGATACAAAATATCATGAAACAAAAATCATTAACTTTTAGAATTTTTATTAACACATTTTTAGTTGGGGCACTGGTTTATTTTATCTGTGCATTTTTGTTTATTTCAAATATGTACGGATATTTTGAAAAACAGATTTTCAGGGAGCTGGAGGTAGAAGCTTCTTTTATTCAGGATTATGCAGAAAATCATCAGTATGATAAACTCGCAAATCTTAAAACACAAAACCGTATCACAATCATAAAATCCAACGGTACTGTTTTGTATGATAATAAAGTTGACGCTTCCACCATGGAAAACCACTTTACAAGGCAGGAGGTGATGGGAGCCCTGCAAAACGGCACAGAAACCGTTTCCCGCTACTCTTCCACCACCCTGGAAAAAACTCTCTATTTTGCGAAAGTTCTCGAAAGTGGCGACGTTCTCCGAATTGCCTGCAATCAACATTCAGTTGGCCTGCTGGTTTTGGGAATGAGCCAGATTCTTCTATTGATATTGGTAATTGCCATCATCATTTCTGCAATTTCGGCAAAATACATTTCCAAGAAGGTCGTTGACCCTCTGAACAAAATTGACCTGGAAAATCCAGATCCTGATGCAGTTTACGAAGAATTAAAACCTTTCACAAAACGCATTTCCGAAGAAAATTTTGAAAAAACTCAGCGGGAAGAATTACGCCAGCAGTTTTCGGCAAATGTAAGCCACGAACTCAAAACTCCACTTACCAGCATAAGCGGATTTGCGGAAATTTTGAAACAGGGCGAAACGGACAAAAAAACTACAATCGACTTTGCCAACACCATTTACGAAGAAAGCCAGCGGATGATTGACCTGGTAAACGACATCATCAAACTGTCAAAACTCGACGAGAACGCCATTTACCAGGAAAAAGAAGAAATCAGCCTGCGCGAAATCACAAAAGAAGTTTTTGATGTTTTGAACGTGCCAGCCAAGAAAAAGAACGTTGTTTTAAATCTGGCTGGGGATAGTGGAATTATCACTGGGGTACGGTCGGTTATTTACGAAATGGTTTACAACCTGATTGATAACGGAATCAAATACAACAAAAATGACGGCACCGTTGACGTTTCCATCAAAACTGGTCCAAAGGTTGAAGGTGATGAAAAACATCCTGGCCGCTACTGCGTAACTTTTGTAGTAAAAGACACAGGAATTGGCATTCCAAAAGCCGAACAAGGCCGTATTTTTGAACGCTTTTACCGAGTAGACAAAAACCGGTCAAAACAACTTGGCGGAACAGGCTTGGGACTGAGCATCGTAAAACACGGAGCAAAATATCACAACGCGACCGTCCTCCTAGACTCGGAAGAAGGCCAGGGTTCTACATTCTCCATCGTTTTTAATTGTTAGGAATTTCTAAAAACTCCTCCCTACCGTATATTTTGCCCCTGGACCCCAGGGGCAAAACTTTTAATATCCTGCATAAAAATCCTACATAAAAAAATCCCCTGGGGCTTCACAGTTTTTACCGCCCGCCCCAGGGGATTTTTTGTAATTATTCACAACCGTCATTCCGGACTTGTTCCGGAATCTCAGACTCTTCGTCATTCCGGACTTGTTCCGGAATCTCATCTTGAGATGCTGAAACGAGTTCAGCATGACACTTGGGTTTTCTTTATTTTTTCCCGGTCAGGGCAAAGACAACCCATTCCGCAATATTTACAGCGTGGTCACCAATTCTTTCCATATATTTTGCAATCAGCAAATAATCCAGAATAGCCTCGCCTTCATCAGTGTGCTTAACCTTGTCTATCAAATCTTCCCGAATTGTGTGATAAAGATCATCAATAACATCATCATAAGCAATAACATTTTTTGCCTTGTTATAGTCTTTTTCGATGTAAGACTGAATTGATTCGTGCAGCATTTTGATAATTTCGGTAGACATTTCTGCCAGTTCGCTCATCTTGCTGTAAGGCGAATCCGGAACATTCATAACCAAATCCGCAATATCAACAGCGTGATCTCCAATTCGCTCCATATCAGTTACCATTTTCAGAGCCGCCGTTATAAGACGGAGGTCTGTAGCCAATGGCTGTTGCTGGAGCAAAAGCTTCATACACTGCGATTCAATATCCCTTTCCATGCTGTCAATATTATCATCATTGGCAGCCACAGCTTTAGCCGCCTCAGTATCTCGCCCCATCAAAACCAAAACAGAACTTTCGATTGCAATTTCAATCATCTTTCCCATATTGATAATGCTGGTATTCAATTTTCTTAATTCTTCTTCGTAACGGTCACGCATATTTTATCCCCTTTTTTCTCAAACCAAAATCACAAACCATCAACCAAAACGGCCAGTGATATAATCCTCAGTTTTCTTATTTTTAGGCATACTGAAAATCTGCTCAGTATCGCCTGCTTCAATAATTTCACCAAGAAGGAAGAAAACAGTCTTGTCGCTTATACGAACCGCCTGCTGCATATTGTGAGTGACAATTACAATTGTGTATTTATCTTTGAGCTGCAGAACGCAGTCCTCAATTTTTGACGTAGAAATTGGATCCAGGGCAGATGTCGGCTCATCCATCAAAAGAATATCCGGCTGAACTGCCAGAGCCCGGGCAATACATAAACGCTGCTGCTGTCCCCCAGAAAGAGCCAGGGCAGATTTTTTCAAATTGTCCTTAAACTCTTCCCAGATAGCGGCATTTTTTAGGGAAGTTTCCACAATCTCATCAAGTTCCGATTTTTTCGTAACTCCGTGAGTCCTCGGCCCATAAGCAATATTATCATAAATACTCATAGGAAAAGGATTTGGCTTCTGAAAAACCATTCCAACATTTTTACGCAAAAGATTTACATCCACTTTTTTATCAAGGATATTCTGACCGTCGATGTTAATCTCGCCAGTAATGCGACAACCTTCAACCATATCATTCATACGGTTAATAGATTTGAGCAAAGTAGATTTACCACAGCCAGAAGGCCCGATAAAAGCCGTAATCTGATGTTCCTGAATGTCCAGATTTATATTGTGCAGAGCATGAAAATCGCCATAAAACAAATCTAGATTTTTTATACAAATCTTATTTTCCATACTTAAGATAATGCTTTAAAAAAGTTAGATTTGAGTGAAGCGAATGTAAAATTTATGTTAAGGATTGATTAGGCTTTTACAACAGTCAAAAGCATTTTGTACTGTTGTACAGCTTTGAGAGCATGAGGAGCTCCAGCTGGCATAATCAGTGATTCGCCCTCGTGAATTAAAAGTTTTTCGCCGTTAAGTTCAATTTCAGCCTCGCCTTCAAGACACACAACAAAAGCGTCTCCTGGTGCAGAGTGAGTGCTAACCCCCTGGCCTACATCAAAAGCAAAAAGTGTCATTGTAAGGGCGTCCCCATTTACCAAAGTCTTGCTGACAATAGTTCCGCTTTCAACAGCAACCTGGTCTTTTAAAGTTACAACTTTCCCCTGATCAAAATTTTTAATGAACATAAGATTTTCTCCTTTTTCTGGATTTTTGATTTTATTTACAACCGCAAAATTTAATTTATACGGTTTATTTCCGCTAATCTGAAAACGCCTGCCACCTTCGACAAAAAGTACCATTCCTTTGCCCGCAATCTGTTTTTTTGCCGTCCCGCCCAGATTGCCAGTTTCTCCATCATCAGTT
>CAZGDL010000125.1:4698-5930 GCA_964525075.1 uncultured Treponema sp. | reverse complement strand
CCATATCAACAGAATCTTTCCAGGTTAAGTCCATTTGGCCAGAAATGATTTTTTTGCCATAGGTGTCTTTTAAAAAGTGCATAAGACGCACCGTATTTTCTGTTGCGGATTTGTCCACAAGTTCTGATGATATTTTGACTTCGGCTGTAGAAGTTGACGGCGTTTCGTCAGAATTTTTGTCTGTGTTTTCGTCCGTAGAATTTGACGGAGTTTCATCAGAATCTTTGCTTGTACTTATGGAAGATGATGGAATTTTCGTAGATTCTTGCCCCAAATTGCAGGCAAAAAATGAAATCATCAACATAAAAATTAGTGAAATAATAAAAATTCTTTTCATATTTTTATTATGTTCGCGAAAAATATTTACGTCAAATTTTATGTTTCTGAATAGTTACAAAGAAAAGTTTTTTCCCAGGTAAATCTCTCTGGCCAGTTCTGAAGCCAGGATTTCTTCTTTTGAACCTTGAATCATAATTGTTCCCTGATTTATGATGATGGCCCTGTCTGTGATTTCCAGAGTATCGCGGACGTTGTGGTCGGTGATTAAAACACCAATTCCGCGTTTTGCCAGCAGGCGAATAATTTCTTTAATATCGGCAACGGCAATCGGGTCAATTCCGGCAAAAGGTTCGTCCAAAAGCAGAAATTTTGGTTCCATGGCAAGGGAACGGGCAATTTCGGTACGACGACGCTCTCCCCCGGAAAGTGTATAGGCTTTTTGCTTGCGGATTCGGCCAATCGCAAATTCATCGATAAGGGCTTCCAGCCTGTCTTTTTTTTCTTTTGTAGTCAGGTCTTTTCGGGTTTCGAGGATTGACCAGATATTTTCTTCTACCGTGAATTTTCGGAAAACTGATGGTTCCTGGGGAAGGTAGGCAATTCCCAGTCTGGCTCGCTTGTACATTGGAAGGCCGGTAATACACTGATTATCAAGGAAAACGTCGCCGGCAGTTGGCTTGTAAAATCCTACGACCATGTAAAATGTCGTGGTTTTGCCAGCACCGTTTGGTCCCAAAAGTCCTAAAACTTCGCCCATTTGCATAGAAAATTCTACGCCTCGAACAACTTTTTTGTGACCGAACTGTTTGTATAAACTTGAAACTCTAAGTATGTGAGAGAAAGGAAGTTCGGTCGAAGTTTGGTCTGAAGAAGATTGGTCTGAAGAAGCAGGCTGGGGAATTTGCTCTGGGCTGGCCTCTTGTGATTGGGTTGGGGTGGAGGATTCGGGAGTT
>CAZGDL010000125.1:0-4598 GCA_964525075.1 uncultured Treponema sp. | reverse complement strand
GGCTCTTTTGTATCGGTTACAGTTCCCTTAACATTTCCGCCCAAAGTAATATCCTGGGTGTCCATATCTAGAGTGATAAACTGAGCCCTGAAAACATCATCTTTTTGCCTAATCTGGGCATTGCCAGAAAGTTCCAGAAGCTGATTTTTTTTGTAATAAACTGCATAGGAAGCGGAACAAACATTATCTTTTTGGGTCAAATTAACGCTGATTTGAAGAATTGCAATATCGGTAGACTGATCATAAATGATGATTTGGGATTGAGCTTTTACGTCGTTATCCTTATCTGTCAGGTTTACGCTACCCTTTAATTCTGCAACTTTCGTAGTTCGGTCATATTCCAGAGAATTGCAGGTAAATTCCATATTGGTATCAAGATTTTTTCCGGAAACAGTGCCAGTAGCCTTGATGTAGCGGTATTCGTCGCCGGAAAGTTCTATGGAGTCGGCGGAAATTTCCATGGAAGATGTTTTTACATAAGCATTTCCGGTTAAATTTGTTGTGCTGGCATCACCAGTTTTACCTGTCATAGAATTTGCAGAAAAAATGATTTTTTCGGCTGATAAAAAATTCAGAGAAAGTAAAAATGTAAATACAGCAACTACGATTTTTTTCATTTAATTTTCTGATTTTTCTTCATCATTTTTTGTTTCAATTTCGCCGGTAACAGTCCCTCGGAAAGAAAAATTTTTGCTGATTCCGCTGGCTGCAAAACCAGTCCCTCGGATTGTAGCATCATCTTTTTCTATTTTGACCATATCACCACGGCCACTTGTAAGTTGTTCCGACTTTGCATTCCATTTTAGCACATCTGCATAAAAATTTACTTTTTCTGACTGACTAAATAGTTCAATTCCATCATAAAGTTCGTAAAGTTCTGAATCTGTGTTTGTCATCAAAAGACCGCAGGCCCCTTTTGTGGAAAGTTTGCCATCATCATCATAAGCTGAAAAATTAACGCCTTTGGCAAAAGTTTCTGAGGAATTTTTGTATTGCTCCAGAACTCCGGCATTGAGTTCCAGGGTAACTTTATTGTTTTCGTAGCGTGTCAGCTGGGTGTCCTGAAAAATCAGTTCAGGAATTTTTTCCTCGGCAAGTACGACTTCATCATACTTGAGAGAACATGAGAAAAATAAAAATCCTGAAAAAAGAAAAAAAAGTGTTTTTTTCAAACCTGATTAAAAATCCCGCTTTATTTTATCGGCATCTTTTCCACTGTCTTTTTCGCGAATCTCTACACGACGGATTTTACCAGAAATAGTTTTTGGCAATTCCTTAACAAATTCGTAGATACGAGGGCATTTGTACATAGCCGTGTTTTCTTTTGCAAAATTAGACATGATAAGTTCCATTTCTTTAGGATCTTTATCGGCATAATCTGCAGAAAGAACGATTGTAGCCTTTACTGCCATTCCGCGTTTTTTGTCTTCAACCCCTGTAACTGCACATTCCAGAACAGCAGGATGTTTTTGCAAAATCGATTCAACTTCAAAAGGACTGATTCGGTAGCCTGATGATTTAATAATATCATCTTTACGGCCTACAAACCAGACATAACCATCATCATCCATGTAAACATTGTCGCCAGTGTGATAAACGCCACCGTCAAATGCTTCGGCAGTAAGGGAAATGTCTTTATGATACCCCATCAAAAGTCCAAAAGGCCTGCCCTGAGAAACATTGATACAAAGTTCGCCGGCTTCACCATTTGGAACAGGTTTTCCATTAGGATTTAAAACTGAAATCTCATAACAAGGATTTGCCCGCCCCATTGAACCAGGTCTAATTTCGGAATATTCCATAAAGTTTCCGCAAATTACAGTTGATTCTGTCTGGCCATAACCTTCGTAGATTTTTTTGCCAGTTTTTTCAAACCACTGCTCATAAACCCCGCCATTTAAAGCTTCGCCAGCGGTCGAAAAGCGAGTACATTTGCTCAAATCATATTTTGAAAGATCTTGGCGAACCAGGAAACGGTAAACTGTTGGAGGCGCACAGAAAGTTGTGAGCCCGTAACGGGAAATCATCTGCAACATTTTATCTGGCTTGAGCATATTCATATCGTAAACGAACTGGGCGGTTCCACAAATCCACTGACCGTAGAGTTTTCCCCAGGTGGCTTTTGCCCAGCCTGTTTCTGCAATTGTAAGGTGGAGGCCGTCATCAACGACACCGTGCCAGTATTTTGCAGTCATAATATGACCAATCGGATAGACAAAATCCTGCAAAACCATTTTTGGATAGCCTGATGTACCCGAAGTAAAGTACAAAAGCATAGGGTCAGAGTTGTGGGTTGCGGCATCTCCTACTGGGCGAGGAAATTCCGGGTCCAATTTTTCGTATTCATCGTGGAAGGAAAGCCAGCCCTGGCGTTCAGGTCCAACCGTAACCAGGTATTTTACACTCGGCGATTTTGGCATGGCTTTTTCAATTTCGTTTTGGATATGAGGATTATCGTAGGAAATAATCATTTTGACATCGGCAGCGTTTGTGCGGTATTCGATATCTGACTGCAAAAGCTGGTCTGTCGCAGGAATTACGATTGCACCAATGCGGTGAAGGGCCGGCATTAAAATCCACCATTCATAACGACGGCGGAGAATCAGCATAACTGTGTCACCCTTTTTTATCCCTTTGAGCGAAAGCCAGTAAGCGGCTCTTTTTGATTCGCGGGAAATATCCGTAAAAGTAAATGTTTTGGCCTGGTCGCTATTATCATCAATCCAAACCAAAGCTCGTTTTTCTGGAGCTTCTTTTGCATAACGGTCAACAATATCATAAGCAAAATTGAAGTTTTCTGGAGCTTTTAGGCGACAATTTTTAGCAAAATCATCGTAATCTTTAAATTCTCGGTCTTCAACTAAAAAATCGTGTGCATAGTTCATATGGCTGATATTATGACATTTTCTTGATTTTTGTCAATTAATAACATATTCTGAAAGGAAAAGCGT
Source organism: uncultured Treponema sp. (assembly GCA_964525075.1). Classification (GTDB taxonomy): domain Bacteria; phylum Spirochaetota; class Spirochaetia; order Treponematales; family Treponemataceae; genus Treponema_D. The sequence continues at coordinate 1,647 of CAZGDL010000125.1, read as the reverse complement.
AAAAAAAAAGGATAAAAAAATGAGCGAACGTTGTACCAGATGTTTTAAACCACTTTCAAACTGTCTTTGCAAATATACCAAAGAAATTGACCCGGGCATCAAATTTGTTTTTTTGATGCATACAAAGGAGGCCAAACGGCAGAGAACTGGGACTGGAAATCTGGCTCATATTTCGCTAAAGAACTCGGAAATTATTGTCGGCCTGGAATTTTCGCAAAATAAAAGGCTAAAAGCCCTCCTGGCCGACCCCAAATATTTTCCAGTGATGATGTACCCGGGTGAAGAAGCCTGGACTGCGAAAAAAGAGGGGCTGAAGGCGGCGATTGGTGACAGAACTCTTTTGGTTTTGATTTTGGACGCGACCTGGTTTTGTGCCAGAAAAATTATTGAACATAATCAATTTTTGCTGGACCTGCCACGAATTTCTTTTTACGGGGATTACAGGTCAATTTTCACCTTTAAGCACGAGCCTCGGCCGGAATATATTTCCACTGTGGAAAGTTGCTACTATTTTATCAAGGAAATGCAGGCGGTTGGCCTGGTTGCAGCTGACGTTGAGCCCGAGCCTATGATGGACGCTTTTAAACAGATGATTAAGTTCCAGTTGCAAGCCGAGAATGAGCGTATTTTGGGTTTGAGGCCGAATTCGCACAGTTACGATGCCAAATATAATAAAATTAGGGAAATTCCAGACTTTTAAGAGGATTTTTCAGGAATTTTCGGAGATTTTTCGGGCGTTTCCCTCCGCTCACTCCGGGGTGGCAAAATTTTTGTGCTTATATAAAACAGTTTCAGTGTTTGTAGCTTTATTAATTTTCTTTCTTAGAAGAACAGTCCATTTTGTCTGTCTATCAGAATAGTCTTTTTTTATTTCTGGGAAAAAACTTTTACAAAAGAATTTTTCATTTTTCCCCTTTGAAAGAAAAACAAATATTGGAGTTTTATTGATTTCATTTTTTAAAAGAAAATCAGCTTCAATAACAGAAAAAGATTGTAGAGCAGGATTGTATTTGAATATGGTATCATTACTATCAAAAATCTGTTCAAGGTATGGAAGATAATCAATACGGTCTTTTATACGCCCATAAAACACAGAAGATTCAATATAATTTTGAGTTAATTGGCCATTTTCAATTTGTTTATAAATTTCTTCTGCCTGAATAGCAAGTTTTGGCAAATCCTTTAAATACTGCAATCCTGCTAAATGGAAAAAATGATATTTTTGAAATTCCACTCTCAATGCGACAGATTTACTTTTTCGACCTAATACAAACTCATATTCAATATCAAGCAAGTTTGAAAAAGCTTTCTGAGCATCAATAACATTAGCCATCTCTCCACCATAAACAAAAAAAAAGCCCTGCACCATTCGCAGAGCCTTAGTTCCGTTTTATTTCGGCTTTCGCCTAGTTCAGATGAGGTCTACGGAAAACCCTTCAGAGACTGGCAGAATACTGCTTCTGAACACAATACACTGCGTCAACGTCTACAGATACTCAAGTTATCTGTTGCCTTGAATGGTAAGGACTTACTGATATAAATATAAGACATTAAATTACGAAAATCAAGAAAACATTGGGAAAAATTCTCTTTCGCCGGCTCTCCATTGCCTAACGCAGGCAACTTTTCCACCTACTCCCTATACGG
>CAZGDL010000124.1:0-5931 GCA_964525075.1 uncultured Treponema sp. | reverse complement strand
ATCTTCATCTTTAATATTTGTACAGTGAATAAACTCACCCACAATTTTTGCAATTTCAGCATTCCCGATATGGTCAATAATTACAGTTTCTTCATAATCATTTCGGTCAGCATTTATAGGGCTCAAAACATCATAACTTGCTTTTTGGAACAAAGCCGCAGTATTTCTAGCCAAGCCCTGAGTTGTAGTTCCGTTCTGAATTTCCAAAACGTAAACACGGCTTGTCATAGAACCGTCCGTAGAAGTAAGCATACTCGTTGTCTGTTTAACGGCTTCTTTGATAAATTCACCATTATTATCAGGGAACAAAAGGGTTTGCCCATCAACACGACGCAAAGAACCTGTAATTGTCTGCTTTATGATTGATTCAGAATCAACATCGGCAATCAACTGAAATAAAGTTTTCTCTTCTTCCCGGTTTACATTTGTCGTAAAACATTCTGAATACAGGTCAAAATTATTTTTAGTAAAAATAACAAATTTCTTATCCGAAAGTCCAGTCAAAAAAGCCGCCATCGCATTTTGATAGCGTTCCTGAACATCAGCCTCGGACTCATCTTCCAGCCGGTAACGAAGATAGGTCGAAATCTTATCACCGTCCAAATTTATAGCCCCGGAAGGCAAAAGCCAGCGTTCTCCATTTTCAGACCAGGAATCTATCGGCTCAGAAATAAAAACCCTCATTCCACCAAGGTAATCAGAAATTTTTACAAAATTCGGAAGTGACATAATTACATAAAAAGGAATTTTCGTTCCAAGCATTTTTTCAACTTCCGTTTTATAGGCCGTAATCCCCACTTCTTCATAAACCTTTTCAATCTTATCAACTCGCCCCAGGGTCTGATAAATTGCCCCGGTATAGCCCGGAATATTTACGATTGCCGCTTTTTTGGAAGTTGGCACGTAAATCAAAAGGCTGGAAAAAAGAACGCTATTATCTTCATCCTCAACTACAAAAAGAGTCCTCAAAACTTCGTTGGTTTTTAAAGTGTCTTCAACAACATTTGTTTTGAGAGTAATAGAAAAAGTGATAAAAAGTGTGATTACAATCACAAAAATGAGGGCAATAAAAATAATACCTTTCTGTTCGTCTCTAATTCTAAGTTTTTTCATTCTCTATCCTTACTTTTTAATTCGGTAAATCTACCTTGTAAAAATCCAGCATTTTCAAGGTTTCTTCTTCAATTTCAAAACCTTTATTCACCATATATTCGTAATTTTCTTTCAAAACAGAGTAAAAAATCTGAGGCAAAGTCAATTTATAAAGATTTTCCCTGTACTCATCGGTAGACTGGGGTCTGCCAGGTTCAATTTTATCTGCCAAAAAAAGACATTTTGTCAAATCACAACAATTCATAGCTGCCGAAGTGTGATTTGCCACCGCCTGCAAAATATCAGGGTCTTTAATCCCAAATTTTTTTTGCAAAAGAACGGCTGCAGCCCGGCCATGAAGCAAAGCTGAATGAGATTTTTCAAGTTTTGTTAAAGGTCTGCCATCTTTTTTTACAAGAGAAAAAAGTTTTTTTTCAGGAAAATCCTTACACATATCATGGGCAATTCCTGCAAGGTAGCCTTTTTTTTCGTCTAAACCGTAAAGTAAACACAATTTCTGGCAAGTTTCCGCAACCCGAACAGAATGTTCATAACGTGACTCTTTTACATGTTTTTTAGTAAACTTTCTGATTTTTTCTGTAATTTTTTCGTAGTCCATCAATTTTTGTTAGATTTTTCCTTATACAAATCATTATTTAAAATATATTTAAAAACCGCTTGAGGAACAAGGTATCTAAATCCCTGATTATTTGCAATTCTAGCCCTAATTTCTGTAGAAGAAACAGGCAGCATAGGTTCCTTTAATAAAGTATGTGGATACTTAAAAGATTTTTCATCAAAATCAATCGAAAAATCCCCCTTGTAATCCCCAGTTGGCCGATTTTTATGACCAGCAAGATCAGCAAGACCATCAAGACCGCCAGAGGAATCCGCATTTTTGCCAAACTTCATTTTCAGCGTAGCATAATCAGGATAACGAGGAACAATAAAAATATCCGCCATTTTTGCAATCAAATCAGGATTTTTCCACTTATCAAATTCCGCAGCAATTTCCTGGCCCATCAGCAAAGCGGGCTTCCCTTCTATGACGTTACGGCAAACATCCAAAATGTAACACAAAGTGTCGTAGGTGTAGGAAACGCCCCCCCTCCTAATTTCACAATCTTCCACCTCAAAACATCCACGACCTTCCGAATAGCAAAATTCCTTCAGCATTTCCAGCCGTTGCACAGTTGTCGCTCCATCTTTTATTTCTTTATGGGGAGGAATGCAGGTAGGAACAAAAAGAACCTTGGTATAGCCATATTCTTTTACCATCGTTTCTGCCAGCATTGTGTGACCAACGTGGAGAGGATTAAAACTTCCGCCTAAAATTGCAATTCTCATTTCTGCCCTCCCCGGCTATTCCTGGCTCCCCGGATATTGGATATTTTCATCATCATCATCAATATAAGAGCGAGAAGCCATAAAAGAACTGCCATTTTGACCAGCATCTGGAGCAAAATTATCTTCTTTTTGATTACGATTTTCTTTTTCGTTTACAAGATTTACGATTTGCCGCTGAGCATCTTTCATTCCCCGCCCTTCCATCACAGAAACAGGAATTACAGAAGTTTCAGGCTCAGCCCCTCTGATTTTTTCCGCAAGTTCAATAGCCCTATCATAAGCCCCTTCCATATCAATCTTATTCAAAAGGACAATTCTAGGCTTTTCCATCAAATCATCAGAATAATTTGCAAGTTCGCTGCAAAGAGTATCATAAGCGGTAAGATAATTTTCATCAGAACAATCAATCATAAAAATGAGGCAGGATGTTCTAGTGATGTGCTTCAAAAAAGTATCGCCAAGCCCAAGTCCTTCGCTAGCCCCTTCAATAATTCCCGGAATATCCGCAATGACAATATCATTTTCATCATCAATACGAAGCACCCCAAGATTTGGAATAATTGTCGTAAAAGGATAAGGGGCAATTTTTGGCCGAGCATTTGTAAAGTAAGTAAGGAGAGAAGATTTTCCTGCATTTGGAAAACCTACCAGGCCAACATCGGCCATAATCGAAAGCTCAAGCTTTATAAAACGAGTTTCGCCTTTTTGCCCAGGATTTGCATGACGGGGTGCTTGATTTGTCGAAGTCTTAAAATGCACATTCCCCCAGCCACCATTTCCGCCAGTCAAAAAAATAAACTGCTCATCACCAGTTGCCTTGGAAAAATCATAAATAATTTCGTCCGTTTCGGCATCGCGGATAGTAGTTCCAGGAGGAACAGGGATTACGCAATCCTCTCCATCAGCCCCATAGCGGTTCCAGCCCTGGCCGTCCCCACCATTTTTTGCCTTAAAACAATGCTGATGACGCAATTTCGCCAATGTACGCAAATTACGCTTTACAGTAAAAATGACGTCCCCGCCCTTTCCCCCATCACCGCCATTCGGCCCACCATGAGGAATATATTTTTCACGACGAAAAGCCACACAGCCATTTCCGCCATTTCCAGAGCGAACTTCAATTAACGCTTCATCAGCAAAACCAATCATACAAAAACTCCATACCCAGTGAAGGACAAGTCTATAAAGGACAAATCTATAAAAAAAGCCCGGCAGATTATTCGTCAAACCGGGCATTTAATTCTAGCTAAAACTATGCTTAGTTAGCAGCTTCAACAGAAACAACTTTATGGTTATTACGTTCTCCGTAAACTACCTTTCCATCTGCTGTAGCGAACAAAGAGTCATCGCCAGCTTTTTTAACATTGTCGCCAGGATAGAACTTTGTTCCACGCTGTTTAAGAATGATTGAACCTGCAGTTACAGATTCACCAGCATATTTTTTAATACCCAAGTTTTTTGGATTTGAATCGCGTCCGTTTTTTGCACCAGATCCACCACGTGTTCTTCCCATAGTAATCTCCTATCTAAAGTCTATTAAGCAAGTGTGATTGATTCAACACGTACTTTTGTGTACTGCTGTCTATGACCAATCAAACGGTGATAATCTTTCTTTGACTTGTATTTGAAAACCAAAACTTTCTTGTCGCGGAAAGATTCTTCTACAACTACAGTAACTTTAGCTCCTTTTACATAAGGAGTTCCAACACTGATTTTGTCTCCATCGCTTACCAAAAGAACTGTATCAATGTCAATTTTTGTACCTTTTTCAGCATCAAGCTTATCAACTGTAAGGACAACGTCTTTTTCAGCCTTGTACTGCTTGCCCTTAAATTCAATAGTTGCGTACATATAATACCTCTATTAAAATGATTCAATTTGTAACCGCCAGATGCAGGGGAAAAAGGAAACATAATCCTCGCTGCAAAAGACTGGTAAAAAGACCGGATAATGCTATAAAACGGGGATTAAATACCACTACACCTAAAGTCTAAATACGTAACAAAGATAATAATGATTTTTATAGATTTATGCAATATGGAGAGAATGGATTTTTAGCAACAATCTGTCACCTACAAGCCTTCCGCGGCTCGCTAACGCTCGGCCTCCTCGGTCTCCTGCCGGAGCCCTGCGGTGGCTAAACCGCTCCACGCTTGGTGGCCGCAAACCTTACTGGGCAAATATTTCCCAACCTCATCTTCATCATCACTAAAAAACTTTAGCATTTGTAAATTAACATCAAAAAATATATAATCCTCCTTATGAACAACAAATGTCTTTCACAAGCTTTTAAAGTTACCCTGCCAGTTTTATGTGGCTACATCACTTTGGGAATTGCATTTGGCCTGGTTGTCGTAAATGCAGGCTACCCCTGGTGGCTTTCTCCCCTTTCCAGCCTGATTATGTATTCCGGAGCATCACAATTTGTTGCCATAGGATTATTTGCAGCAAACACGCCCCTTCACACAATTTTAATTACCCTGACACTTGTCGGAATCAGGCATATCGTTTACGGACTTTCTTTAATCACAAAATTTAAAAATACCGGTAAGTGGAAATTTTACCTTATTTTTTCCCTTTCTGATGAAACATATTCCCTACAGACGACCCTTGACCCACCGGAAGGTGTGTCTGCCGGGCAGTTTTATGGAACAATCGGGCTTTTGGACCAAAGTTACTGGGTTTTGGGAACTTTGATTGGGGCCGTTGCTGGTCAGTTTATTCCTTTTGATTTTGCCGGCGTTGATTTTTCGCTCACAGCCTTGTTTGCGGTAATGACAGTTGAACAAATCTTAAAGACAAAAGACTGGGGGCCAATCATCATTGGAACGGTGACTACAATTATTGCAATAATTTTGATGAAAGTTGGGATTATTTCCAGCAGCAATATTCTTTTAGTTTCCTTGTGTGCCGGAATTGCGGCAATTTTAATTACAAAACGCAGGAAGGAGGATAAAAATGACAAGTCTAACTAACGCCTTAATCGTGATTTTTGCTGCCGGAATTATCATTCTTATAGAAAGGGCTTTTCCTTTTATCCTTTTTTCAAAAAGAAATCCTCCCAAAATCATAGCCTTTATCGAACAATACATACCGCCTATGGTTATGGCAGCCCTTTTATTTTACTGCCTGAAAGACATTAATTTTGTAACGAAAATTGACCAGGTGACAAAAATCGATTGGCACAACTCTCTGCCCTACATTATCGGGGTTGCGTCAACAATCGGCCTGCACCTATGGAAACGCAACTCCCTTATAAGTATTTTCGGCGGAACGGCAATTTACATGCTTTGCATTCACATTTTTTAGAAAGCCATGTAACTTCGAAGCCCCATCCTCTCGGACTTGTTCCGTCATTCCGGGCTTGACCCGGAATCTCATGAACTAGAGATGCTGAACCCTGAACTTGATTCAGGGGCAGCATGACGCACTGTTCTGCCCTAAATCTTCACTCGCTCTCTTGCAATTGCATTTTTGCCAGGCTGCAAAATG
>CAZGDL010000123.1:0-5969 GCA_964525075.1 uncultured Treponema sp. | reverse complement strand
TTTACATTGCTCGCGAGGCACTTACCCGCCGTGGTGGGGATCGTAAACGTGAGGGCCAGGCATTAAAGACCTGGAGTGATTTTTGCGAGGATATTGGTTACACACGCCAGGCTATCAATGCACATCTCAAAAACTTTGTACCAGCAGAACTTTCGACCAACGGCAAAGATGAATTTGTCAAAGTTGAAACAAAAGCTGTCACAGTTGTAGATCCTCAAAAAGAATCAAGAATCGTACACGCCATGCAAACAGGTGAACGCCTTGCTGGGTGGACTTCTGACGACGAAAAAGAGTTCAAAAAACGAAAGGAAAATGAACACTTTTCGCTTATGGCTCAGAAGTGGGGAACCAAAAAAATCAAAACAAACTGGGGTGGTAAAGACTATTTTTCCGACGCTCTCCAGAATGCAAAGCGTTACAGTCGTCTTGCTCTCCAGAGCAAAGAGCAGTCGCTTGCTCAATTCGAAATCTTTGAACAGATTTCCGAATACTTGCGGTCTTTCGATGACGCAAACGTCAGACTTTCGGCAGCTTACAATTTAGGCCTCCGTGTCCGCGACGTTATCAATGAGATTGCAAGCGTAGAAGAAGAACTCCGGAGTTTTGATTCTCCTGAAGTTGATACAACATCTTACGAAGGCAGAGTATGAATCAGTCTTTTCTTCTTCCTCCGGATAAAAAACATCCCTTGCGTTGTGCAGTCTATGATCGCTATATAAGGCGTAATCCGCTCCAGACAAAATTGCAAACTTATGAAGCTATTGCCAAAGAGTTCAATATCTCGGTAAGTACAGTTCAGCGTTACATCGAAAAAATGCAGAGCGGAAAATTCACTGACTCTGCTAAAAAGCAGGGGCGTTACGTGTATGCCTGGGACGATGAGGCCTTGAGCTTTTTTACAAACTTCTATCTTGCGGCCCTTTCGGAAGTTGGTTCTTGCACCGTCCGCAATGCTTATAACTGCACAAAGGCAGAAGCTCAACGCCGTGGCTGGAATATCGGTTCTGAACAATCAGCTTATGTTCACGCCCGCAACATAAGCCCTGCAATGAAGATGCTTGCAAAAGGTGGGCAACGAGCCCTGGACAATATGTTCTACATCAGCCGTGACCTTTCCAAATTGCGTCCTTTCCAGTTGATTGTAGGAGACCAGCACCGGTTCGACTTCTGGTGTCTTTCTCCAGACGGCAAGGAATACATTCGCCCAGAGTGTTACTTGTGGCTGGATATGGCTACTCGCATAGTTTATGGCGTTTCTTTTGACCCTCACTACAACACAAGAACTGTAGTGCGAGCACTCAGAATGGGAATCCAGAGATTTGGCAAATTTGATTCTACTTACAACGACAACGGTTCGTCAGAAAAATCAGAACTGGCAGACTACATTGTGGCAAATCTGCAAAGTTATGGAGTTCGTTTTATCGACGAAGCAGACCTCTATCATGCAGAAAACAACCGTTACATTGTCGAAGACACGGAAGGTTGCATAGTGGACGTTGTAAAGACAAAGGCCGATTGGGAAAAACAACATCGTAGAATTTTCGCAAAAGTCAAAAATGCGAAAACAAAACCGATTGAACGTTTTTTCAACACTCTGGAACAAGTTCTACGTGACCTCTGCCTTCCAGGCTATGTCAAAGAAGTTGGAATGTCCGCTCCAGAAGAAGAGCAGGCATCAGCTCGCCTTAAATGGCAACGAAAACATGGCTATGTACTTACTTACGATGAATTCATTCAAAAAGTTTTGCAGGCAATTGATATTTACGAAAAACGTGAACACGCAACTCTTAAATGCAGTCCTCAGCAACGATTGAATGAATACGTCAAAAATGGCTGGCAACCAACTTTCATTGATAAGCGTGACGAATCGTATCTTTTTATGGAGCGTACATTTGCGACAGTCAAAGGCGACCGTGTCCAGCTCGGCAAAACCGAGTATATCGGCCCTGATTTGACCCAGCAGATGATTTTGGAAAATCGCGGAACTCTTGTGGCCTATAACCGCCAAAAAGTGGAATTGCGTTATGACCCAGAAAATCTTGACCTGGGAGTTTTTGCTCTGGAACCTTGCACAAACAACGTCATTCCTCTGCACCCTGTAACCAAGATTGATATGCTCGATTCTGATGCAGTTGCAGAGCAAATGGCCTGGAAAAAACGCAATATCAAGGCAGTTGTTCAGGCTTTCAATGAAGCTACCAAAAACAAGAACCTGAGAGTGCTTTCGGATCCATCTCAGTTCGCTGAGTACAGAAAAGCACAAAGTCTTGTTGATCAGGCACTTCAAAGCGAAGATCAACTTCAGATTGAAGCACCTAAAAAAGATTCACTTTTAGAACAAATACAAAGTGTTACAAAAGTTGGTGAAAAAGTCAGTATTTCTAATAATTCAAAAAGTGATTTTGCAGAACTTCCAAAAGCTGCAAAGAAAAAATCTTCTGATTTCAGTTACGTTCCGGTTGCCCTTAAAAGAACCGAGGACGAGCTTACAGACGATGAGTTCATTAATGGACTTGCGTCAAGAATCGGAAACGAAAATATTCTCCGCGCTCACGGAAAGAAAGTTTTTCTTACGGAACGTGAACGTTATCAGGATATTTTGTCGGCAACTCTCCAGGGCGAAAGAATCAGCCGTGAAGATGTTGATTTCAAATTCAAATACGAAGCAAAAATGCTTCCTGCAGAAGAGCAATATTGGCAAACCTTCTGTAATCAAAATCGTAGGAGTTAACTATGGATTTAAAGAGATTTATTCAAAACAACAATCTTTCTATGGCAGAAGCCGCTCAGCTTCTGAATGTCGATAAAAGTCAAATTGTCAAAATATGTTCTCACACATACCCTAATTGGAACATAAAAGAAGACGACTTTATCTCCAAACTGAAGCAGCTCGGCTATACCGACATTGTAGCACAAGGAATCAGAATTGACACTAATGTGCTGATTCTTACTAATTCAGTTTCAAACTTTCAGTCACTTGCAGACGACCTGCTAGATCCAGAGGGAACACTTTCGTCATCTATCGGAATGGCAATTGGTACAGCAGAACGCGGAAAAACTCACACTGCAAAATGGTATGTCCAGGACAATCCTAATGCAGCTTACGTTCTTTACGTTGACGGTTCTACCAAAGTTCAGCTTCTCCGCGACATCTGCGAAGTCGTTGCTCATACTCGCCCATATTCATTCGGAGCCTGTATTTCAACTTTGGAAGAAACCTGCAAATACAACCGCCGCCTGGTGATTATTGATGAAGCAGACAAATTGCCAGTTGCTCATCTCGAAATGCTCAGAGGCATAAACGAACGCTGTAACCTGCCATGCCTTTTGGTTGGAGAGGAAGGCTTGAAAGTCAAAACTGATAGGGTTCCTCGTCTGCGAAGCCGAATCAGAAAACCAATAGTTCTTTTTGAACCTGCTATTGCCGTTGACGTCGCAGCTTATTACCACGAAGCAGCCGGAATAGACATAGACCGCAAAACAGCCGAAAGACTTTTACGCCATGCCCAGGGTGGATTCCGTTCCATTGTGAACGATTCTATCGCCCTCAGCAAAATGTCCAGAGCGTCCGCTTTGGACACAATCACAGACAATATGCTCAACTCGTTGAGTGCATAAGGTGGGACTTATGGAAAACAAAGGAAATGTAGAAAACAAAGAAATCACAAGCGGCAAAAAAAGGCCTAAAAGTAACCGCTCACGACTCATAGGGCTTATTCATTTTCAGAAAACCGCATTAGCAATTTCTGATGATGAGTACCGAGTAATAATACACGGAGCAACCGGCAAAAATTCATGCAGCGATTGTGATATGAATGAACTTTTTGCAATTTTTGATGACCTGAATTCAGTTTTGGAACAAAAAGGAAAATACCGTTTTTATTTCCACAAAAACAAAGAGGGTTCAAAACTAACACTCCAGGACGTTATTATCCTCCGGGCTCAAAAGGCCTTTGGAGATGCCTGGTTCGCAAGATTGCAAGGCTTTCTAAAGTCAAAAGGAAAAACTTCCCTTGCAGATTGTGATAGCAAAGATTGCCGCCAGATTATGGGTTGGATTTCTACAGAAAACAGGAGAAACAAAAATGGAACAGAACGAAAATAGATTTTTGAAAAAAATTGGCACCCCTATAGGTTCCCCGAGGGATAAAGGTTATTGCAAAAACTGCCAAAACAGACAAAGCGAAAATTATTGCAGGGCTATAGATAACTCATGCGATAAAGTTTGGATCTGCAGATGTTTCTTTCCGTCTAGGCGGTCTAAATGAAAGGAGGACTGTTTACAACCAAAGAATTGCGACAGCCGGTTCTTACCCAAGTCGATAAAGCAAATGTTCTTTCACGCCTGAAAAAACGTGCAGATTGGGGAATCCAGTGGCTGTACGAAGTAAGCGAAACTGCCGCAATACTCCATCTTACCGCCGACGAAATGCAAGGCCTGATTTATTCCTACAAACTTGACTGCACAAGAATCAGAACGACCTTGCGAGTTCCCTGGTGGTCTATTTGCGAGTACATCATTGATCCAGCAGAAGATATAGAACAGGAGTTAGAAGACTATTTAAAGTCTTTGCCACAAAAGGTCCTGGCATAAAATGTAAAAAAAAACACGGAAAAGGCTTCCGTCACGAAGGAAAGGAGAAAGAAAAAGTGAAGAAAATTATTCAGGAAAATCAGATAGACGAAGATGAAGCAAGAGTATTTTTGAATGATTTTTATCACGGAATTGACCTTCTTCCTTCAGTGCCAGAAGTTCTTACCAGAGAGCAGGCAGCGTCTGTGTTAAGCATATCACTGCCCACAATAGACCGTATGCTCAAGGATAAGAGTATCCAGCTGACAAAGAAAAGTCTTCTGGATTATGTGATGAAAAATATGATTGTAAACAGACCTGTGATTTTGGATGAGGAAAACGAAATGAATACTCCAGGAATCCCAATGACAGACGAAGAAAAAGACGAATGGCAAAAATCATTCAGCGACATCGAAGAAAGCATAAACGAACTTTATGCAAACACAAAAACAGAAGATACTAGTGGCTTCCTTTTTAGTGAAGAGGATCTAAAACAGGATCCAAAATGCTAGTTGTAAAAAATTATTTTGAGAGGTGAAAAAATGAAATTTGATAAGACAAAAGTTTACACAGCAGTGAACGCCGGCGAAGTGAAAATTGGTTCAAAAGGCTATGCTGCTGACAATTTGAATACTTTAAAAGATGTTGTTGGTGACGAAAACCAGTTAAGGATAATAGCAGAAATTCGCAATGAAAAAGACCAGTGTCGGTTCGGAGCAATTTACAGCAGTGGATTAGCCTGTTTCAATTATTTTGCCTTATTCTACCTTGTAGAAGAGCCGCAAAAAGAGCAATATCGACCTTATGAAAATACAGATGAAGTGATTGAAGATTTCAAAAACCGATTTGGAACTAATGTCCCTAGCTATGCAGAACCTTTGATTTGGATAAAGAGAAAAGAAGATGAAACTAAACATCTTATTACAAATTTTGATGTTAATTATACTGCTGATGACAAGGCCTTGCCTTGCGTTGCCAGCGGCACTTACTTTATTTATTTTGATAATTTGCTAAAATATTATACTTACCTTGACGGTTCACCTTGTGGGATAAAAATCTAATAAATAAAAACCAAATAAAAAAACAGTTGTCAAAAAAAATCTTGGCAACTGGAAAGAAAAAATGAGTCTTTCTATAACAAAAAAAAACACCTTTTTTACCCAAAAATAAGAGAAAATTTAAGAGAAAATCAGCTTTTTTTCCAAACAAAAAAACATGAAATACCCCAGGAAACTATCCCAAATAGCCCCAATAAACCCCATTTTATCCCATTAAAAAAAATGTCATTATTTATTATAATTTTTTGTCAATTTTTTTTAGAATTGATATTAAGTCTGGCCTGCTGCCTTTTAGGGCAACAGGAACTTTTTTTAAGTCGCTTACAGTTGCACTTCCG
>CAZGDL010000122.1:0-6033 GCA_964525075.1 uncultured Treponema sp. | reverse complement strand
TCCATAGATTCTTTGCGGTAAGTTTTAAAATCATAAGCGTAGTATGGATCTGAATAAATTGGCAAAGACAAATTCAGGGTAAAAGGTTTTGATAAAGTAACTTTTAGGTTTGCACTGTAGCGGAAGGGTGTTGTAAAGCCCAAAAATGTTGCTGAATCTTCATAAGTCTGTCCAGTAGAAGAAAAAGGATAATAAAGATTGTCTTTTGGAAAAAGTGTATTACTAAATCCTAAATCTACCCCAAAAGCAAAGCTTGTAAGATATTTATTTTTGGGCTTAAAACTAGAATCAAAACCAACCATATAGCCAAGGTTTGAATACCAGTCCACCATAAGTTTTGCATACTGGCTCGTATCCCCGGTGTAATCCTGGTCTAAGTTATGAAGAACTAGCCCTTCCAGCTTCTGTTCTTTTAGAGTTGACGGTTTAATAAAGTTATAAATTCCACTCAAACTTCCACTTACCGTTGTATCTGTGGAAGATGATGTGTCTAAAGGCTTACGCCCCCAAAGATATGTCGTTGTCTGAATGGAATAGCCTTCCCGTCTTCTGTAATTAAAAACAGGATTAAAAATCAATTCATCTTTCGGATAATAAAAAGCAGGAAGATAAAGAACCGGCAGACTTCCAACGTACAAAAGTGCATTTAAAAAGGCAAATTCTCCGCCCGGCAAAAGCCAGGTTCTTGAAGCGTCAATATGCCAGTGAGGATTTTCATCATTACAAAATGTAAGACTGGAATTTTTAAAAGCAACAACGTTATTGCTGGATTTTCCAAACTGCTCGGACAAAACAATCAGGGTAGAACCGGAAGGCAGGTTCAGTGATGATGTTTGTGATTGAACAACCCTACCCCCATCAAAAACGCCTTCCAAAGTGGAAGTATTCATCAGTAGGGAATTTGCCGTTGTGGTGTCCTGGCCGGAAGAATTTTTTGTCAGGATTTCTACAGAACCCTCGGCGTAAAGCATTTGACTTTTGCGGTCAAAAGTGACTTTATCAGCTTTTACTGTTGTAGTGGAAGAACTTTTTTGAACCTGTAATTCTACCCCACCTTCTAGGACAATGGTGTCATTTCCGGTTTCTTCATTTTTTTTGTAGGAAGTCTGTCTCGCGTTATTAATTGTGATAGTTGTAATTTCGGCTTCCTGCGCGACGAGGGGAAAAATCACAAATAAAAGAGAAAAGATGACAAAAATTCTTTTTACAGAGAAAATCTTTTTTTTAGAGAAAATCTGTATGTCCTGCAAAATTGATTTTATCATCATTTTTGTCATCACTTTCTATTATACAATATACCAAATATAATTTTTAGTCTTTTGCTAACATCTCTTTTATAAAATGTCCGGTAAAACTTTCCTTACACTCTGCCACATCTTCCGGGGTTCCTGTAGTAACAAGGTTTCCTCCCCTGAAGCCACCTTCTGGTCCCAAATCAATTATATAATCTGCCTGGCAAATTACATCCAGGTTATGTTCAATCATCACAACGGTATTTCCCTGATCCACCAGCTTTTGAATTACGGTCATCAGCTGTTTTACATCTGCAAAATGTAAACCGGTCGTAGGTTCATCAAGAATATACAGAGTTTTGCTTGTAGCCGGGCGGGCCAATTCGTTGGCAAGTTTTACCCTCTGGGCTTCCCCACCAGACAAGGTCAAAGCATTTTGCCCCAGGGAAATGTAACCAAGTCCCACAGACTGCAAAGTTGCAATTTTTTTGTAAATATGAGGAATTCCTGCAAAAAAATCACAGGCTTCGTCAATTGTCATATTTAAAACATCATTAATTGACTTACCCTTGTATTCCACTTCCAGAGTTTCTTTATTAAAACGCTTGCCCCCGCAAACTTCGCACTGAACATAAACATCCGGCAAAAAGTTCATTTCGATTACGTTTTCACCAGCCCCCTGACAGGCTTCACAACGGCCACCCTTTACGTTAAAAGAAAAACGGCCTTTGGCGTAGCCTCGGGCTTTTGATTCAGGCAGGCTTGCGTACAAATCGCGGATTGCATCAAAAACTCCAACATAAGTTGCAGGATTAGACCTAGGGGAACGACCGATTGGACTTTGATCAATGTTGATTACCTTATCAAGAGCTTCAATTCCTTCAACCCCATCACATTTTCCCACCGGATATTCTGTTCGCATCAGCTTATTTGAAACAGATGGGTACAAAACATCACTCATCAAGGTAGATTTTCCCGAACCAGAAACCCCAGTAATACAGGTAAAAGCCCCCAGGGGGATTTTTACGCTGATATTTTTTAAATTATGTTCACTTACATTTTTGATAAAAAGGAATTTTCCATTTCCAGGCCGACGTTTCTGGGGAATTTCCATTTTTAATTTTCCAGCCAGATATTGGCCGGTCAGGCTTTCTTCCACTTTTGCAACCTGGTCTGGCGTTCCGGCAGCAACAACTCTACCGCCATTTACCCCGGCTCCAGGTCCCATATCGATAAGATAATCGGCTGTCCGCAAAGTCTGTTCGTCGTGTTCTACAACAATTACAGTATTTCCGTTATCACGAAGATTAAGCAAAGTATCAATTAAACGCTGATTGTCCCTCTGATGAAGACCAATGGAAGGTTCGTCCAAAATGTACATTACGCCGCAAAGGGCGGAACCAATTTGAGTTGCCAAGCGGATTCGCTGGGCTTCCCCACCAGAGAGAGTTTCCGCCGCCCTTTCCATTGTAAGATAATCCAGGCCAACATCCCGCAAAAATCGCAACCTGGCCCGAATTTCTTTTAAAACCTGCTCGCCAATCTTTTTTTCCGACTCCGACATCTCCAACTTATCAAAAAATTCTATACTATCGCTTACAGAAAGCTGGCAAAGCTGATAAATATTTTTTCCACCGACAGTCACTCCCATAGCTTCCGGTCGCAAACGCTGGCCGTGGCAGGAACGACATTCACTGATTGTCATAAATTTTTCTTCAATGTTAGCCCTCTGAGTTTCCCCCCAAGCTTCATTGTGCCGTCTCTGCATTTCGGCAAAAAGCCCCTGCCAAGGACGGTTATATTCCGAATAACCTTCCCCGCTCTGTTTTTTGTAAATCCAGTGGATTTTTTTGGTCAAATCACCATTCCACAAATAATCAAACTGCTTTTCAGACAGATTTTCGATTGGAGTGTCCAAATCAAAACCGCCAGCCTGGGCAACCGCCGAAAACATTGAATGGTTCCATTCAGATTCAGGATTAAAAAACGGAAAGGCCCTCTGATTAAAAGACAGGGATTTATCGGGCAGGATTTTCTTAAAATCCCACTCCATTTTTTGGCCCAGCCCGGTACATTCGGGACAAGCCCCAAAAGGATTATTAAAAGAAAAAAGTCGAGGCTGCAAATCTGGAATAGAAATTCCACAATCAGGGCAGGCGTTTTTCTGGCTAAAGAAAACTTCACTTTCACTGTCACTATCAGGATCTTTCCGACTCACAATCACAATTCCGTTTGCGTTTTTTAATGCAATTTCGATAGAATCTGCAAGTCGGGTTCTGATATCAGGACCATTTTTAATGCGGTCAACTACAATTTCGATGGTGTGTTTTTTCTGCTTATCCAGTTTGATGGAATCTTCCAAATCCGCCATCACCCCATCAATCCTAGCCCGAATAAATCCTGATTTTTTTGCATCTTCAATAATTTTTGTGTGTTCGCCCTTTTTTCCTCTGATGACAGGGGCAAGAATCTGCATTTTACAGCCTTCCGGCCAAGACAAAATCGTATCAATAATCTGGTCAACAGACTGCTCCCGAATTTCGCGTCCACAATTAGGACAATGAGGATGGCCCATTCGAGCATAAAGCAAACGGTAATAATCATAAATTTCGGTGATTGTACCAACCGTA
Organism: uncultured Treponema sp.; assembly: GCA_964525075.1. Lineage (GTDB taxonomy): Bacteria > Spirochaetota > Spirochaetia > Treponematales > Treponemataceae > Treponema_D. The sequence continues at coordinate 2,171 of CAZGDL010000122.1, read as the reverse complement.
GAACGAGGATTTTTATTTGTAGATTTTTGTTCAATAGAGATGGCAGGCGAAAGACCTTCAATCAAATCAACATCCGGCTTATCCATTCGCCCTAAAAACTGTCTTGCATAAGATGACAGAGATTCCATATATCGTCGCTGGCCTTCTGCAAACAAGGTATCAAATGCTAGTGATGATTTTCCTGACCCGGAAAGGCCCGAAATTACAACAAGTTTATTTCTTGGAAGAGTTACGTCCACATTTTTTAAGTTATGTTCACGAGCTCCTTTAATAACAATCTTATCTTCCATAGCGGCCTATTTTAGCAAAAAAGTGATTTAGCGTGAATATGATTGAGAAAATTACAGGCAAGGTCGCACCCACAGCCTTCACGGCGAACAAAAGTCACACCGTTGACAGAAAATAAATCCATCTATAAACTTTTACCACTAAAAAACAGGAGGTGTGATGCACCTCCTGTGCTGCCGCTAACGCGGAGTTTTTATAGGAGGTGTGATAAAAATTACATCCGTGTAATTTTTATCACTGCTATTTTCCAAACGTTGTTTGAAAAATAGCTTATCCAGCACCTCCTGTGCTGCCGCTAACGCGGAGTTTTTATAGGAGTGTCTTTATGATTATAAAAGTTGTTTTATTAATTGTATTTTTTGCCATTATGCTTGGAGTTGGAGTTTATGCCCGCCGCCAGGCCACCGATGTAAATGGTTTTGTTTTGGGTGGAAGATCTGTTGGTCCCTGGCTCACCGCCTTTGCATACGGCACATCATATTTTTCTGCCGTAGTTTTTATCGGATATGCAGGACAATTTGGCTGGAAATACGGACTTTCTACAACCTGGGTTGGTCTAGGAAATGCTTTTATCGGTTCTTTGCTTGCCTGGGCGGTTATGGGACGACGAACCAGAGTTATGACCCACCACTTAGATGCAAAAACCATGCCAGAATATTTTGGAAAACGTTTTGAAAGCAAATCTTTGAGAATTGCAGCCGCAGTAATTGCTTTTGTATTTTTAATTCCATACACAGCTTCGGTTTATAAAGGACTTTCAACACTTTTTGGGCTGGCTTTTAATATTGATTACCGCTGGTGTGTAATAGCCATGGCCTTTTTGACAGCCGTTTACGTAATTTTGGGCGGCTACATGGCAACGGCGATTAACGATTTTATCCAGGGAATTATCATGCTGGTGGGAATTGTTGCAGTAGTTGCGGCAGTGTTAAAAGGACAAGGAGGATTTCTCTCCGCTATCCAAAAACTTTCCCAAGTGCCAGTTGACCCAACCTCCACAGTTCCAGAACTCCAAAACATGACGGGGCCTTTTGTTTCATTTTTCGGGCCTGATCCGGCAAATCTTTTGGGAGTTGTGATTTTGACCTCTCTGGGAACCTGGGGACTTCCACAAATGGTAGGAAAATTCTACGCCATAAAATCAGAAAAAGCCGTAAAAACCGGTACCATAGTTTCTACATTTTTTGCGGTAATTATTTCCTGCGGATGTTATTTCTTAGGCGGATTTGGCAGACTTTTTGACAGCCCTGCAATTTATGGCTCAGACGGAAAAATTATGTACGACTCCATCATTCCACAAATGCTTTCTTCTCTGCCAGACCTTTTAATCGGAATCGTAGTGATTTTGGTACTTTCGGCTTCCATGTCCACATTATCATCTTTAGTTTTAACATCCAGCTCAACTTTGACCCTGGACGTACTCAAAGAAACCGCATTCAAAAAACTTGACGAAAAGAAAACCCTGCTCACCATGCGGATTTTAGTTTTGTTCTTTATTGTAATTTCGGTAGCAATTGCCCTGAACCCTCCAACTTTTATTGCCCAGCTTATGGGAATTTCCTGGGGGGCTTTGGCAGGAGCCTTCCTTGCCCCATTCTTGTACGGATTATTTTCCAAAAGAGTTACAAAAGCTTCGGTTTGGGTATGCTTTATTTACGGTGTAGGAATTACTCTAGCCAACATTTTCTTGAATTTTATGAATCCAATAAACTGCGGTGCGGCAGCCATGCTGGGCGGGCTTGTGATAGTTCCACTCGTCAGCCTTTTCACTCCAAAAATGGATAAGTCAAAAGTCGACCAGATGTTTGCTTGTTATGATGAAAAAGTTCAGGTTACAGCAAAGACAGTTTTGGTAGAAGACGAAGAAGAAAAGAAGTAAGGGA
>CAZGDL010000121.1:0-6036 GCA_964525075.1 uncultured Treponema sp. | reverse complement strand
TACTTCATTGTTCGGTAAATGAAATTCCTATGGCAATTCCTCGTTATCGAGGTTCGAATCCCTCACCCCTTCATCTTATTCTTCATCTCGTCCATTGCTTCCGCTTCTTCGTAATCGACAGCAGCCTTCCAATCGGCCAGTTCTTTTTCCTTTAGTTTTTCCAGGGCGGTAGTTTTTTTCATACATTCTCGCAAAACCTGGCGTTTTTCTTCTGTCACAATTTTTGCTTGGGTGAGTTGTTTCAGTAATTCTTCTTTTTGATATTCCAGAAGATTATTAAAGCGGCTCAGGCTCATCACATCATCAAAATTTCTGGAACCTTTCATCGAAGCTTTTGCGGAAGCATATTGGTGGGCGATATTTTTCAGATTTTCGTTGATTTCGCTTTCCACGGCAAGGGCTTTAGCCAACTCCCCTTCTGCCTGAACTTTTTCAAAATTGCGGAATTCTAAAACTTTTTCCAACTCAAAAGCGAATTTTTTCATTCTTTATTCTTTCTGATGAGATTTTTTGAGACGCCCCTAGGTGTCATAAATTCACGCCCCGGAGACAAATGAGCCCCATTCGCCTACTCCCCTTTCCCGCTCTCAACAACCTGAGCAGTCGTAGGAATAGCCTGGGCTGGGTTCTCAACATATTCTTCTTCCGGAATCTGAATCCCTGTCAAAAGACCAAGCTTATCCAAAGTATCCTTCATCGGGCAAGGTTCGTATTCTTCCTGTTTCAAAAATTCTTCAATAGCCATGTGCTTGTCAATTGCGGCGTCAACTTCCGGCGAATTTCCTTTTTGATAAATACCAGCCGTAATCATCGTTTCATTTTCCTGATAAGTTGCCATCCAGGTTCTAAGCTGACCAACTGCTTTTCTTGTCTGAGCCCCAGAAACTCTTTTTGAAAGTCGGGAAATAGACTGCAAAACATCAATTGCAGGATAGTGATAAGCCTGGGCCAGTTTTCGATTCAAAACAATATGGCCGTCCAAAGTTCCGCGGACTTTATCGGTAATCGGCTCATTCATATCATCACCATCAACCAAAACCGTATAAAATGCAGTGATAGAGCCTTTAGAATTTGTGCCAGACCTTTCCAGCAATTTTGGAATCATATCAAAAACAGAAGGAGGATAACCTTTTTGGGCCGGCGGTTCTCCGTTTGCAAGTCCAATTTCACGCTGGGCATGAGCAAAACGGGTAACAGAATCCATCATCAGCATGACATCTTTTCCCTGGTCGCGGAAATATTCTGCAACAGCTGTACAAACCTGAGCAGCACGCAAACGGCAAATCGAAGGCTCATCACTTGTCGCAACAACAATTACAGACCGCTTCATTCCTTCCTGGCCCAAATCCCTGTTTACAAAGTCCAAAACTTCGCGACCACGTTCACCAATCAAACCAATTACATTTATATCAGCATCGGTATTTCGGGCAATCATACTCAAAAGCGTAGATTTTCCAACCCCAGAACCAGCAAAAATCCCAAGACGCTGTCCCTTTCCCACAGTCAAAAGAGAATCAATAGCCCGCACACCAGTCGTAATTCGGCGGTTTATATCAGTTCTTTCATTAGGACTAGGAGAAGAATTTTCGGCAGGATAATAAGTTTCCGGAACAATTTCGCCTTTATCATCACAAGGCCGGCCAATCGCATTAATCATTCGGCCAAGAAGATTTTTTCCAACCGGAACCATCAAACTGCGACCAGAACCAACAACTTCACAGCCAACTTCAATTCCCTTAGTCGGACCAAAAGGAGCAAGTTTTACGATTTTTTCGTCAAGGCCAACAACTTCCGCCTGCAAAAGACTTCCGTCCCGCAACTTAATTGTACACATTTCGCCAATAACAGACCGCGGCCCCTGACTTTCAACTTCAAGCCCACGAACCGCCGTTACCCTACCTGTGTACAAAATCGTTTCAGCATCAACAACTTTTTCTAGATATTTTGTAAAATTAAATTCACCAGTGTAAGAAGATTTCATATCCGCCCCCTTCCCTTATTCAGCAGAAGTAAGAGGATCTTGACGTTTAATATTTTTTAATGGTGATACTTCCAAAATCTTATTTTCGAGTTCAGAAAGCTGACTAGAAATGCGGGCATCAATAGCACCAAAGTCTGTTTCAACAATACAACCGCCTTTTTCTACAGCAGAATCTTCAAGAACAGTAATTCCTTGAACATTTTCTACATGCTGAATAAATTCGTCCGCATGGGCAGATGTAAGTTTTACATCTTCAATATTTACCCTCAAAGTGACAGTTCCACGAGTTTTAACTTTTTTTAGGGCGGCCAAAGTATTTGCCATAATGATATTTTTCTGATTTTCTGACAGAATTTTGATTACTTTACGGGTCATCAAAATTACCAGTTCAACAATCTGGCTTTCTGTTTCCTGGAGGATTTCTTCACGACGCTGCATAACAGCTTCCAGAATTTTGTGCATTCGTTCGACCAGGCGGGAAACTTCCGCTTCCCCTTTTTGATAGCCTTCCTCGTGGCCCTGGTCAAAACCTTTTTGATATGCTTCCGACTCAGTTTTTCCACTTTGGGCCTGGGCGTCCGCAATAATCTGAGCAGCCTGGGCCTTAGCTTTTTCTATAATCGAATTTGCTTCATTTTCTGCATCCGCTTTGATAACCGCAGCAGCATCAGTCTGACGTTTTACTTCCGCAAAAGCCGCATCTTCCGCTTTTTTTACAATTTCATCAGCCTGTTTCTGAGAATCCGAAAACATTTTTTGTTTTTCAACTTCCCAGTTCTTTTTAAATTCTTCGGCTTCGCGACGCAAATCATCGGCTGTAGGACCAGTATATTCCTCAGGTTCTTCTTCGACTATTTCTTCAACAGGAGCATAATCTTTTACAAGAGGTAACATTACCTTATCTTCAACTTGTTTTGCCTCACCTGGGCGGAATACAGTTTTTGCCATTCTAAAATCCTACAATTTTTCTATGATACCAACTCATCCTCACCAGAACGAGCAATTACAATATCACCATTATCTTCAAGACGTCTGATGATAGAAACAATCTTCTGCTGAGACTCCTCAACGTCCTTTAAGCGGACAGGGCCCATGAATTCCATATCTTCCTTGAGCATAGAAGCCGCACGTTTTGACATATTTCTGAAGATTTTGTCCTGAACTTCTGTATCAACAGACTTGAGGGCTTTTGCCAATTCCTGCTGATCAACATCACGCAAAACTTTCTGAATAGCACGGTCGTCCAGCATAACAATATCTTCGAATACGAACATTCGCTTTTTGATTTCCTCTGCCAAATCCGGATCGTCCTCTTCCAAAGATTCGATAATTGTTTTTTCAGAAGCACGATCAACAAGGTTCAAGATTTCAACAATTGCTTCAACACCACCGGCAGCCGTGTAGTCTTCAGAAGACAGAGTAGAAAGTTTCTTTTCCAAAACCCTTTCAACTTCACGCAAAACATCAGGAGATGTACGGTCCATAGTTGCAAGACGTTTCGAAACTTCTGCCTGCATATCTTCCGGCAAATTTTGCAAAATAACAGCCGCTTTTCCAGGTTCAAGATAAGCCAAAATCAAAGCGATTGTCTGAGGATATTCCTGCTGGATAAAGTTCAACAAATGAGCCGGGTCTGTACGGCGGATAAAGTCGAATGGACGAACCTGCAAACTTGAAGTAAGTCGATTGATAATATCGATTGCTTTTTGAGAACCAAGAGATTTTTCCAAAAGTTCGCGGGCATAATCAATACCACCAGTAGTGATAAAGTTCTGGGCATTCATCAACTCCTGGAACTCTTCCAAAACCGCATCCTTAAATTCAGGATTTACCTTTTCCTGGCGGGCAATTTCAAAAGTCAAAGTTTCAACTTCATCTTCACGCAGATGCTTCATGATTTCGGAAGAAACATCCGGTCCCAGTGAAATAAGGAAGATAGCGGCCTTTTGACGGCCTGTTAAACTTTTATAGTCTTTACCACCTTTACTTTTTGCAGTACCAGCCGGCTTTAACTGACCAGGCTTTGGAACCGGCTTAGGATTTGAAGCCGTGGTGGTTGTTGTTTCTTCGTCTGCCATACTACTCCTCCATCAACCATGTTCTTATAAGCATTGCAACATCTTCTGGGTGTTCCTTTGCCATAGAAATTGCATTTTCCTGAAGTTCCATTCGTCTTGTCTCTTCGACCGACATAGTAACTACCTCACCATCGTCTTTAGCTTCCCAAAGCTGGCGCTCGCGTTCAGCCTGCTGCTGAGCCAAAAGCCTAGCTTCTCTTTCACGACGACGGCGTTCCATTTCACGACTGATAATACGAACCAGAATAAAGCTGATAAGAACAACAATTACAGCAATCAGAACTAACAAAAGTGTACGTCTTCTCTGAATTTTCGCAAAATAAGCAGCATCTTCGGCCGCAAATTCTTCGTCACGGTCGTAGGCAATATTCGTAACTACAACTAAATCCCCACGATCACGATTATATCCAATAGCCCCCTGAATAGATTTTTCAGCATCAGCCATTTCACGGTCAGAAACAGGAGTGTATTGGCGTTTTATAGCACCATCTTCAATAACAACATTTCCATTATCATCTTTTACCTGGCGCCATTTACCATCAAGGTTCACAGAAACAGAAATTCTGTCAATTTTTGGGGAAGAAACTTCAGAAATCTGCTTTGTATTGATTACATTATTTTGAGTAACGCCTGTTTCCGTCGATTTTCCAATCACATTCGACATATCAGAATAAACAGGAGGGGTCTGACCTTCAGTTCCAGCCGGTCCTTCCGGATTATAACCAGTTCCCTGCCATTCTTTTGTAACAGTCTGCTGAGAAATTGGCAAAGTATCCCGGTATTCAGAATCATCATAAGGAGTATCAGGATTATCAGCCTTGATCTGAATTGGAGAATATTCAGTAGCCTCACTCTGCCTCTGTGACATATCCATTTCGACCGCAACAACCATATCACGGCAACGGTCTTCACCAAAAGTCAACTGCAAAGCCTTCAAAATCCTAGCACGAAGCTCAACTTCCTGCTTGCGGATCAATTTCTGCTGTTTTGCAATTATATCAACCCTGTCACTTTCAGCCATACCCTCAAAATCATTTATCTGATTACCTTCGCTGTCGGTGATGATAAGATTTTCTTCCCGCAAACCTTCCACAGCCGAAAGAATCAATCTTTGAATACCCAAAATTCGGTTTCTATCCTGCAACAAAGAACTGGAAGGATTCACTTTTAAAATTACAGACGCAGTAACAGGATTTTGATCAGCCGCAAAAAGCTGATTTTCCGGCAAAACAATATTTACATCAGCCATCTGAACATCAGAAATCGCTTCAATATGCTGTTTCAACTGCTTTTGGATTGTATTTTTGAGCTTTACATTCTGATCTGCATCAGTAGTAGACCAACTTCTATCATAAAAACCAGCCCAAGGGTCAATACTGGAAGGTACAAGATTTTCACTGATAAGAATTTCCCTCATTCGTCGGGCAGTTCCGTCATCAGCTACAGTAATATAACCGTTGTCATCGCTATTAGCCTCAACATTTTCCTGAGAAAGCCTATCCATGATTTTTGTAAGAGATGTAGTGTCAGTAACAGGGGCATTAAAAAGACGAACCGCAGCAGGTTTTGCAGAAAGCCTTGCAGTCGCTATAATTGCAACAATTATTACTATTATAATGCCAAATAATATGACTTTTTGTATAGGTTTCCACTTGGACCAGAGCTCTTTTACCTTGTCCAAAACCTTTTTAAGCCATTCGTTCATCTGTCCCCTCCCGTGAACGAATTTCTAAAGAAATTTACAGTAAATTTGATTGATTATACCATAGGGGGCCAAATTTGACAACATTAATATTGATTTGTAAAGCCCTGGTAAGGAATTTTAGCAAAAAATTAGTCACCTACAAGCCTAAAATCGAAGAACCGTTAAAAAACAAGCGCGACAGCGGTTGTTTTAGGTTCATCGCAAAAACGGCTCAAAACTCGATTTATCGAGTTCTTCCGCCCTTCGCTAACGCTCATCGTCCTCGGCGAAAG
>CAZGDL010000120.1:0-6099 GCA_964525075.1 uncultured Treponema sp. | reverse complement strand
TTTTTTTATGTCACAGATAATTCCAGTAGCAAGTGGGAAGGGGGGAGTTGGAAAAAGCCTTCTTTCTGCAAACTTAGCAATAGCTTTAGGCCAGCAGGGCAAAAAGGTCGTTCTTGTGGACTTGGACCTGGGGGCTTCAAATCTTCACTTAGTAATTGGGCAAAGGCCGGCGTCTGCGAGTCTTGGTTCTTGGTTTACCGAAAAAAGTGATTTTAAAGATATTATCCAGCCGACAGACTATCAGAATGTGAGTTTTATTGCAGGGGATAGCCAGATTCCGGATTTAACTTCTCTGAAGCACGTTCAAAAAGTTAAGCTCATCAGAAATCTTAAAAATATTGATTGCGATTATGTGATTTTGGACCTGGGAGCGGGAACTCATCAGTTTATTTTGGATATGTTTCTTCTTTCGCCTCAGGGGATAATTGTTTCGGCTCCAGCCGTTACGGCGACTTTGAACGGTTATCTTTTTCTTAAAAATGCAGTTTTCCGACTTTTGTATACCACTTTTAAACGTGGAACTCCAGGTCGTCAGTATCTGGATCAACTGAAGTCTGATTCAAAAGCCATGCAAAAACTTTACATTCCCCAGTTGGTTCAGGGGCTGGCAAAAGTTGATTCTGCCACAACCCAGATTTTTATCAACAGAATGCAGCAGTTCCGCCCGCGTCTTGTGATGAATATGATAGAAGATCCAAAAGATGCAGACCGGGCAACCAGAATTAAAAATTCCTGCAACCAGTATCTTGGGCTCGAAATTGAATATTTGGGGCTTATGTATCGGGATATGCTTCAGGATAAGGCTCTGGCATCTCAGCTTCCGGTCGTAGTTTACAAGCCTCAGTCGCTTTTGGGCCAGGCTATTTATAGAATTGCTGATAAAGTTATTTCGGCCCCAACTCACCAATTTGACGCCGATTTTATTCCGGATAATTTTAATGGGGATAATTTTCAGAATGCGGAAGAAGAAGCCACGGACGATTACAATTTCAAACTTTCGGGAATTGATGATATAGTTTCCGGAGGTTCGCTTACGGTCGGTGAACTTGCTGAAATGATAAAAACTCAGCAATACGAATTGACCCAGTTGAAAAAAGAAAATAATTTGCTTAAAGCAAAACTCATAAAAGCCGCCCAGCAAGGTTTTAGAGTTTAGATTTTTTTGATTTTTAAGGATTTTAGAAAAAAATGTTTTTATATCTCAATTATCCATCATGGATTCACCCACAGATTTTTCCAGGAGTAAAGTTTTTAGGACTTTTACGCTGGTATGGCTTGATGTATGTTTTTGCTTTTTTGACAGCGTATTTTGTACTAAAAAAAGTTGCCAAAGAAGGAGCCTTAGATTCCCAAAATTATAAATTTTCAGAAGATGATTTGTTCAGTTTTATCACAACTGGAATTATTTTTCTTTTGATTGGAGCTAGAATCGGGTCAACCCTGATTTATGATACGACAGGCATTTACTGGAAAAAGCCCTGGCTCATTTTCTGGCCTTTTGATGAAAATGGACAATTTACAGGTCTTGCCGGAATGTCTTACCACGGCGGTTTTGTTGGCGGTTTGATTGGAATGATAGTCTGGTGCAAACATCGCAAGCAGTCTTTCTGGAAATGGTCTGATGCCATGTGTACGGCAATCCCTCTGGGCTACACATTTGGCCGCCTAGGAAATTTTTTGAACGGCGAACTTTATGGAAGAATTACGACAATGCCTTGGGGAATGGTTTTCCCTGGTGCCGAAAGATTTTCGTCAAAATTGGAATGGGTTCAAGACTTTGCCGCCACAATCGGAATGGATATTTCCGGTAGCCGCCTGGTAAACCTCCCTCGCCATCCTAGCCAACTTTACGAAGCTTTTTTTGAAGGAATTGTCCTGTTTTTAATCATCTGGTTTACGCGAAAACACAAAAAATTCGACGGCCAACTAGGCTTGACCTACGCCGGCGGCTACGGATTTTTCCGCTTTTTCATCGAATATTTCCGCGAACCCGACGCAGAACTAGGCTACAGAATTGCAAAAGATTCCTCCGCCCCAATCTACACAAATTCCTCACTCCTAAATTTTTCGACCGGCCAGATTTTGTGCTTCATCATGGTGGTTTTTGCCATCACCGCTTCGATTATTCTTTATGTGAAATCGAAAAAGAAGGAAGAAAAAGCCTAATCCACCAGTTTTTTATAAGTTTTTATAAGGATTTGGGCGTATCCCGGCTGTCGCCGGGTCGGCTGTTCCGCACTTCGGTAACCCTCAAACCAAAAATCCGTGCAAATGGCACGGCTTTTTGGTTCTGCTTCGGCAACTGAAGTTGCCTTCGCAGGTGCTCCATAGCCTTACGCAGAAAGACCTGAGAGTTCTGCAACTCCCCTATATTCTCTGAATCCCCAAAAAACGCTATACTAAAACCGAACTAAACCCTACCGTCACCACGGTATTTTTAAGGAATTTAAAATGACAACTTTACAGGGATTTTTACTTGGGGCCTTGCAGGGGCTGGCTGAATTTTTGCCGATTTCGTCTTCGGGGCATCTTGCGGTTGTGCAAAATCTTTTTGGGCTGGATGATGTGCCACTTTTGTTTGATGTGTTTTTGCATCTTGCGACGTTGCTGGCTGTTTGCATTTATTTTTGGAAAAAAATCTGGGCTTTGTTGAAATGTCTTGGCCGTTGGATTGCCAGAAAACCTATGCCGGAAAATCAGAAGTCTGATGATTTGCTTTGTGGAAGTGATGAAATGGGGCGGAAAACTATTATCGCCATCATTCTTTCTACTATTGTAACTGGGGGTATGGGGATTTTTTCTAGCAAGGTGATTCCGGATTTGTCTATTAAAGTTACTTGTGCAGGTTTTATTGTGACTTCGGTTTTGCTGATTGTTTCGGCTGCAATTCAAAAGCACCGGGAAACTGTAGCTGCGGCTGGGCCTGTTACTGGTGATGGTTCAAAGGGGATTTCCAAAATCCAAGCTCTGATTATCGGATTTATGCAGGGGGTTGGAACTTTGCCTGGAATCAGCCGGTCTGGTTCTACAATCGCTGGGGCTATGTTCTGTGGCGTTGACCGAAATATTGCCGGGGATTATTCTTTTATCATTTCTATTCCGGCTATCTTGGGGGCTTTTATTCTTGAATTAAAAGATTTGGGAGAAATGTCTGATGCTGTCGGACTCGCTCCAATCATTGTTGGTTGTACTGCTGCATTTATAGTCGGATATTTGTCGCTGGCTCTTTTGATGAAGATGATTCGTAAGGGCAAGTTGCAATATTTTGCCTGCTACCTGATTCCTCTGGGAATTTTGGGAATGATTTTTTTGAAATAGTAATTTGAAATAAAAAAAAACTCTGAAAATTGTGAGGTTTAAGATGAAATTACAAAAAAAGGCTGCTTTGGTTTTATCAGCATTTATTCTGACAAGTCCGCTTGCATTTGCAGACACTGCTTCTTTGACAAAAGAAATTGCGGCTCTGGAACTGGAACTTGTAAAATTAAACACAAAGACCGGTGAATATTCAGATTGGTCTGACAAAAAAATTGAAAAGCAAAAAGAAAAAACTAAAAAAACAATCGAAAAGAAAAAAGCAAAACTCAAGAAAGAAGCTGCAAAAGATGGCAAAAATGCTAAAAAAGAATTAAAAAAAGCTGGCGAGTCCATTAAAGATGCTGGAAAAAGTGTTGGAAATGCCGTTTCTGAATTTTTTGATTAAGGATTTCCTTAATTTTAATTAGTTTTGATTATGCGAAAGGTTTTTAATAATCCGGCGGAATTGGAAAAAGTTTCAAAAGAAAAGTTTTCTATTCCGCCTTTTTTGATGATGGAAAATGCTGCCAGGTCTATGGCGGAATTTATCATCAACAAAAATCCTAAATCACTTTTTATTCTCTGTGGAAAAGGCAACAACGGTGGCGACGGTTTTGCTCTGTCTCGCCTGCTGGAAGATAAATGCGATGTTACCGTGATTTGTCCTGAAATTCCGACTGCTACCGAAGCCCAAGTGCAATATGAAATCTGCCAGAAATTGGGGATAAAAATTATCAAGGATTTTGATTGGGAAAAATTGAAAGGCCAGCTTTCTAAACCAATTTCCGAAACAATCATCGTGGATTGCCTTTACGGAATTGGTTTTCACGGAGAACTTAAATCCGAAATCAAAGAAATTTTGGACAAAATCAATCAGATTGACTGCCTGAAAATTGCCTGCGACCTTCCATCTGCCTTGTATTTTAGGGCTGATTACACCATCACCATGGGCCAGGAAAAAACTGTCCTTTGTTCGGATGTTGCAAAAGCTGTTTGCGGAAAAATTATCGTTGCTGATTTGGGGATTTCCCGCCAGAAGTTTGAAGAAAATCTTCCTTGTGATGCCTATCTTATTGAAGAAAATGACGCAAAATTGCCTTTCAGGAAAAATCCCGCCGCAAACAAAGGAACTTACGGGCATACCTGTGTTTTTGCGGGAGAAAAGGCTGGGGCGGCAATTATTTCGGCTACAGCAGCAATGAAATTTGGCAGCGGGCTTACAACTTTGGTAAAAACGCCGGGGACAAATCTGGAACAGTTTAAAATTTCGCCAGAATTGATGATTGCAGAAAAAATCCCGGAAAAAACGACGGCTGTAGTTTTGGGACCGGGCTTTTCCGGCAAGAATTTTGGGGAAATTGAAGGTGATGGGGCTGGGAAATCCGTTTGCAGGGGCGTGGATGACGGAAAAAGTGTCTTACAAACTTTGCTGTCTTGGTTTTCCACTGCAAAAAATCCGGCCCTGGTTTTGGATGCAGGAATCTTTTCTTACGAAAAAATCTGCCTTCTGCTTGAAAAATTAAACAAAATCGAAAATGCAAGAATTATTTTGACGCCTCATCTTTTGGAATGCAGCAGGCTTTTTGCAAAAATCAAAGAAAATTATCCTTCTGTGGATTTTTCGGATTCTGATATTCAAGTAAAAAATTTGGCCCAGTTGGCTGAAGCAAAAATCAAACTGGGGAAAATCTTTAATCAGATTTATCCTAAAACTACCCTGGTAATGAAAAGTGCAAATACTTTTATTGCCAGCCAGGGGGAGATTTTTATTTGTAGGGATGGCGGTCAGAGCCTGGCAAAGGGCGGTAGCGGAGATGTGCTTGCCGGCCTGTGTGGAAGTCTGCTTGCCCAGGGCTATTCCGCAAAAGACGCTGCCATTACTGCGGTGGAAGCTCATGCTCTGGCCTCGCAGAAAATTGGTGAACAGGCTTATGATTTGACGCCGGAAGGCCTGATTGGAACTTTTAGATAAGAGGTTCGTTTTGGTGGGGGAGGTGGCTAAAAACGGGCGTCTGAGTTTTCTTGTATATTATCAAAAGATTTTTTTTCCAAAACTTAAAAAAAAATACAGTTTTGGAAATTTTGTGATTGAAGAAAAAAGAATTCTACAGTCGTTAGTTCGTGAAAACGAATCTCAGTTTGTTGCGGTTTTTGGCAGAAGACGCATTGGAAAAACTTATCTGATACGTGAAAGTTTTGATTACAACTTTACTTTTGAACATACGGGAATCAGTAGCGTTCTTATGGAACAGGAAAGTCAAAAACAGGCTCAACTGGATAAATTTTCTGAATCTCTAAAAGTGGCGGGATATAAATCTGATGAAAAGATTAGTACTTGGAATGAAGCTTTTAATGCTTTGAAAGAGGTTGTAAAAAATTCTAAAGAAAAGAAAAAAGTAATTTTTATAGATGAATTGTCATGGATGGATACGAAAGACAGTGGCTTTATTTCTGCTTTGGAAAGTTTTTGGAACGGTTGGGCTACAACTCGGAAAGAAAAAGATATTGTTCTGATAGTTTGTGCGTCCGCTACCTACTGGATGATTGACAATATTGTGAATGCGAAAGGTGGCTTGCATAATCGGTTGACTGGGCAAATATATTTAAAGCCTTTTACGCTTGCAGAATGTAAGGAATATCTTGAATCGAAAAAAATAAAATTTAATTTACACCAGATTCTTCAATGCTATATGATTTTGGGTGGCGTCCCTTATTATTGGAGTTTACTGAAAAAGGGGAAGAGTCTGCCCCAAAATATTGATGATTTATTTTTTAAGGAAGGGGCTTTGCTAGCAAATGAAT
>CAZGDL010000119.1:0-6258 GCA_964525075.1 uncultured Treponema sp. | reverse complement strand
TGTGATGACTAAGTCATCAGGTAAAAATCATTGACCTGAGTAAAGGGATTAAGACTTGGAAGACTTTTTCCAAGCGTAATATTTGCCGTACTTTTTGCCGTGTAAAAATCATTGACCTGAGTAAAGGGATTAAGACATTGTGCGATTCTGTATAACCGCGGATTCGGGTTAATTCTGTAAAAATCATTGACCTGAGTAAAGGGATTAAGACTTCTGTGTATCTTTTTCCCCGTGTTTGTGATGACTAAGTCATCAGGTAAAAATCATTGACCTGAGTAAAGGGATTAAGACGATTGCTTCCTCAGGAAAAGCCTTATTTTCAGGTTTATACAGTAAAAATCATTGACCTGAGTAAAGGGATTAAGACCAATCAAGGGATTGTATTATATTGCTTAAATAGTCCGTAGTAAAAATCATTGACCTGAGTAAAGGGATTAAGACCCGCTGATAGGACGCCTTTTCCCTGTTCGTTGATGAGTAAAAATCATTGACCTGAGTAAAGGGATTAAGACCTACCAATCGCAACGGTTAAGGGTTTTTTTTTTCTAATAGGTAAAAATCATTGACCTGAGTAAAGGGATTAAGACTAATTCTTCGGCTTTTGGCTCTGTTGGTGGGTTTTCAGATTTTGTGAATCGTCTATACTAATCTAGACAAAAAAAATAATTGAGATCCAAAAAAAATATCCCCAAAGTTGGAAAAAACATTGTGAGATTTTGGGTTTTGGGTGTGTTTAGGCCTTTTTGAGAAATGCTTTGACGATGATGGGGGAGTGTGGTATATTAAAAGAAAGGAAATGCCCGATTCTTGCGGTCATCTCCACATAAGTGATGATAAAGCCGTCAAGTATGCTGAAGAAAACTTTGGCGGCTTTACTTTTTAACTCTTTCTATTCTTAAAATAGGAAAGGGCTTTAAGGATTAGATTGGCAAAATCAATTGCCAGCGAAAGAATTTCGTAAATCTTCACCTCAGTAAGCCTCCCTTAATCAAATTTCAGCGTAAAGCTGATTGAGTTCGGGAGACGCCGCCATGAATAGCATAAAAATTAGATTTAGTATAGTATAAATATAAAAAAACAGGGTTCGAGGCCATGCCGGGCGGAACCTGTAGCAGTTTAGCCACCGCAGGCTGGGCCGGGAGAACTGGGGAATTCTGTGGTGGGCGGGAAATCTGCTTTGAACTGGGGGATTTTTCTAGGTCATCAGCAGGCCGGCTTAGCCGAGGAGGCCGAGCGTTAGCGAGCTGCGGAAGGTGACTTGGTGGCTAATCTGCCCTGAAATTCTGAAAAAAAACTATAAAAAAGAGGCGAAAATGAACAAAACTGCAAAAAAATTGATGGGGATGGCGGGAGTTTTTATTTTTTTGTCTGGGGGCGTTTTTATGTCGGCAAAATCTAAGGCGAAGAATGGGACGGATGCAAAGCAAAATTATCCGGGCAGTCTGCCATTTTCCTTTTCTGCTAGGCCGGCGGAAGGGTCGGCTAGCGATGTGTCGTTTTTGAACTCGGAAATCAGCGAAAAAACGCGGGTGACGGTTGGCAAGGACGGGCATCTTTATTCGGACGGCAAGCGGATTAAATTTTTTGCTACAAATATTTCTTCTATTCCAGAAAAAAAGGATGCGGCTTACTGGGCTCAGGTTTTGGCGGCTCAGGGCTACAACTGTATTCGCTTCCATCAT
Organism: uncultured Treponema sp.; assembly: GCA_964525075.1. GTDB lineage: Bacteria > Spirochaetota > Spirochaetia > Treponematales > Treponemataceae > Treponema_D. The sequence goes on along the minus strand of CAZGDL010000119.1, from coordinate 4,576 downwards.
ATTGATTCTGATTGGGGAAATGTGATTTTTAAATATGACTGGTCGACTAAAAAACGGACGCTGAACGAAGAGGGCATTGACCGTTTTGATTATTTTTTTGCTCAGCTCAAAAAGCGGGGAATTTACGCAAATATAAATCTTTTGACGGGGCGGACTTTTTCGCAGTCGGATAATTTGCCGGCGGAAGTTGAACAGATTTCGGAGTGGAAGGCCCAGCACGAACTGGCTGCCTGGAACGCTCAGGCTTTGCAAGCCCAAAAGGATTACGCAAAGTTGATTTTCCATCACAAAAATCCTTACACCGGGCTGACTTACGCTCAAGACCCTGCTGTTGCAATTTTTGAAGTTAACAACGAAAACAGTTTCCCTATGTCTTATAAACTTGGTTATTTTGATGATTATCCGGCTAGCCTTTATGAAGAATTGAACGAAAAATGGACTCGCTGGCTTTATAAAAATGGCTGGACTTACGAAAAAATGGCAAATGAATTTGTTGTCAAGGAAGATAAGCAGGAAATTTTTAGCGGAAGCCAAAATCTGAATTTTGAATCTCACGGTTCTTCAAAAATAAAAAGCCAAAAAACTGATACAGGATTTTCTATAAAAGTTTTGCAAAATGGCACGGAAAATTGGCACGTTCAGTCGAGTTATGGTTCTTTTAAGTCTGAATCTGACACTTACTACACAATTCGCTTTAGGGCAAGGGCTTCAAAGGCGGCAGATCTCACTCTTTCTATCGGTATGGCTCATGAGCCTTGGGCTGGGCTGGGACTTTGGCAGACTTTGAAGCTTACGAATCAGTGGCAGGATTTTGAATTTTTTACGAATTCTTTGATTGATGATGATAATGCCCGCATTTCTTTTTCTGGCATGGGGCTGATGAAGGGTGCGACTTTTGAGTTTGAGGATTTTTGCTTTGAAAAGGGAATCGATCTTTGTTTTGTAGAAAAAACTGGCGGGAAAACGGAGATTTCTGATGGGGAAATTGACACCAGGGGCACTGCTTCTCGTGCCGGGGGGGCTGATTTCCTGGAAACCGTCGCTTTCCCTAAATCTACGCAATTTGGCCAGCTTCCGGAAGATTACCGCCAGATTGTAACAGATTTTATTTATGAAACAGACCGGGATTACTGGCTTGGTATGAAAGACTATGTGAAAAATGAACTGGGGGTTCAGGCTCTTTCTTGTGGAACGGCCCTTCCTTGTGGACCTTATTCCATTATGAGCGAGTTTGATATTTTGGATACCCACCATTATTTTAATCACCCGGTTTTTCCAAATGCCAGTTGGGACAACAACAATTTTTATGTGTCCAACAAAAGTATGGCTTCCACGGATTTTTGTTCTGATATGGGGGATGTTGCCCGTTCCAGAATTTACGGCAAGCCTTTTTCGTGTTCCGAGTTCGATAATCCTTATCCTTCACAATTTTCTAGCGAGATGATTCCGATTGTCGCTACGATTGCGGCTTTGCAGGATTGGGATTGTATTTATACTTTTGCTTACGAGGCTAACCAGCCTGATGAAAAGGATATAAAAATCTCTTCTTATTTTGATAACGCGAATAATCCTGTAAAAGCGGCTGCTTGTCCGCTTGCTGCTATGATTTTCCGCCAGGGCAAGGTTAGTCCGGCAAAAAATCGCTATTATTTCCCTCTCACTTACGGCAAGGAAAAGGCTCTTTTTGAAAAATCTACAAACGGCTGGAATCTTTTTCCGTTTGATGAGTTTAAAATACCTAAAGCTTTGGGTATTGTTTCGCAAATTGGGATTGTGATGGGTGAAAGTGAGGAGGATTGTCGTAAAAAGGCGGAATCTCTTGGCCTTGAAAATTATTTGGATTTTGCCCAGCCTGACCAGAAGAAATCTCAAAGTGATAATGGGGAAGTTTTTTGGGATGGGGATTCGGATTCCTTTATGGTTGATTCTGATGATGCCTTTATCCTTGTGAGTCAGAAAAATGGGAAAGTAGCTTTTGCTCCGGTTGCGGGACAAAATGCTGATTCGCTTTCCAAAATGGGACTTGTTTTTACCCCTTCTTATTCTGATTATGCGGTTTTTGCTGGCGTAAAAGTTTCTGATGGCAAATATTTGATTTTTTCGGGCTGTTGGAGTGGTGGAAAAGGCGAAAATCTGCATGAATATGGCAAAGATGAAAAATATAAAGAACCTTACAGGGTTATCCGCGATAATGTCAATTTGACTTGTCTCTTGGGAAAAAGTGTGGCAGCTTTGGGGTCTGAGGGAAAGGTGTGTTTTGGCGATGAAAATGCAAAACTTTATTCTCTTGACCAGAACGGCAAAATCAAAAAGGAGATAAAAAAATCTTCTGCTGACGGTGCTGGGGTCTGGGAAATTTCTAGCAAAGATCAAAGTCTCTGGTATCTTTTGACTACAAAATGATTTTTTTTCTGTGATGCTGGCGACGCTGGCGTCTCGGGGGCAAGTTGCGGGGATGCGGTGAGCCAGCAAAATGCGGGGCTGGGGTAGCAAAAATTGCCCTTGAAAAAAAGGCTCTAGGCTTTTAAAATTGCAGAAGTTCTTAAATCACAAGGATTGCAAGCATGGAAAAAAAAGAAAGGGCGGGGCGAAATCAAACTTTGACACTTTTGCCCGAAGAAATAGAAAATCTGAAAAAGCAGATTATCGGGGTCGAAGAACTTCGGCAGATTGTCCAGGAGTCTACATTTAGGGGCTGCCCGGCAGGTGGGCAAGAAGAGGGAAAATCCTCAGATAAAAAAAATCCTCAGGCTTTTTGGGATAAAACTATAAATGGCAATATTTTTGATGTTTTGCCACTTTTGCCAGATGAATTTGCAGATTTAATCATCATTGACCCACCTTACAATCTTTCAAAAAACTTCAACGGTTTTTCCTTTGCGGAAATGTCTGGCGAAAAATACGAAGAATATTTGGATTCTTGGTTGGGGGATGTTTGCAAAAAACTGAAGCCAAACGGAAGTCTTTATTTGTGTGGGGATTGGAAATGCACCGCAAGTTTGCAACGGTCTCTCGAAAAAAATCTTACAGTGATGAACAGAATTACCTGGCAGAGGGAAAAAGGCCGGGGAGCAAAATCCAACTGGAAAAACGGAATGGAAGATATTTGGTTTGCGGTCAAAAATCCCAAGGATTATTATTTTAATGTCGAAGCCGTAAAAATGAAGAGAAAAGTTATTGCCCCTTACAAAGTTGACGGCAAGCCTAAAGACTGGGACGAAAGCAGGGACGGCAATTTTAGAATCACTTATCCTTCAAATTTTTGGGATGATATTTCGATTCCTTTTTGGTCTATGCCCGAAAACACCGACCATCCGACCCAAAAACCCGAAAAACTTTACGCAAAACTCATTTTGGCTTCATCAAAAGAAGGCGACCTGGTTTTTGATCCTTTTTTGGGAAGCGGAACTACAAATGTTGTTGCAAAAAAACTGGGGCGACATTTTTGCGGAGTAGAAATGAACGAAGAGTATTGTCTTTGGGCTGCAAAACGGCTTTTGCGGGCCGAAAGTGACAGGGCTATTCAGGGGTACAAAGATAATGTATTCTGGGAGAGGAATTCTTTGGGAGAGCAAAAAAAATTGGAGAAAAAATAAATAAGGAAAAAAATATGGCAAATTTTAACATTGAGTATTATTCAAACTGTCTGCACAGGGCAGCGTCTTTTAAGGTTGTGATTCCTGGCGTTGACCGCAGAATGGATTCTTTCCCGCCCCAGGAATTGACTGAAATTCAAAAAGGCGAGATGAAAACTTTGTTCTTGCTTCACGGCTACACCGGGAAAGGTGACTGCTGGGTTCCAGAATATCTTTGCGACCAATACAATTTTGCGGTTGTCTGCCCGAATGGCGAAAACGGTTTTTGGCTGAATGGTCGTTCTACTGGTCACAAATTCCAGTCGCTGGTAGGCGAAGAACTTGTCGATTTTATGCGAAAAACTTTCAAACTGGCAACAAAGCCTGAAAATACTTATATCATGGGGTTGAGCATGGGCGGTTTTGGTGCCCTCCACACTGCACTTGCTTATCCGGATGTTTTTAGCAAGGCTTGTTGTCTGTCGTCGGCCCTGATTCATCACGAAGTTGCAAATATGAAAGCTCCTGGGACGGCTGGAGCTGGCGAGGCTAGCAAAGGTGCAAACGAGGACGGCGGTAACGGCGTTGCAAATTACGATTACTACCGAGAATGTTTTGGCGAACCTGAAAAACTTTTGCAGAGCGAAAACAATCCCGAATATCTTGTAGAAAAAATTCTGGCAAGCGGTGGCAAAATCAAAATGCCGGAAATCATAATGGCTTGCGGAACAGAAGATTTTCTCTTGAACGAAAACCGTGCAATGCACAAATTTCTGGAAGAAAAGGGCGTAAAACACGTTTACTGGGAAGATTCCGGCATTCACGATATGAATTTTTGGGGCAAGTGCGTTCAAAAGTTTATACCGGAAATGTTCGGGAAGTAGGATTTGGGAAGGAGTTTTCCCCTTTGGCTAGGTCAGGTCATAGAGATATGATATAATTGAAGGTAGTTTCGAGGGGAAAATTTATGAATTACATAACCGAGGATGATTTAGAAAAAG
>CAZGDL010000118.1:0-6273 GCA_964525075.1 uncultured Treponema sp. | reverse complement strand
AGGCAAGGGAAGGTCCGGCAGACAAGCTGCCGTCGCTATGTACGACACAAACTTCTTTTTGTGAAGCTGGCTGTTCAATGTGGTCAATTTGGATGTCCAGCAGGAGTTCCAGGATTTCCTTGGTTATGTCTGGATTGTCTTCAAGGACTTTGCAGAAGATGAAGTTGTTTGCAAATGTTAGACTTTCCCACTTTTCCGCCGGAGAAAGATTTTTTGTTTCAGGCATTCTACGCCCTCCTATAGAATAATTTACAAGGGGAAAATTCCCTTACTATAGTAATTGACGCAATATGCGTTTTTTACCAAAAATTTGGAGGAAAAATGAAAATTTTTTGAAAAAGTGGTGGATTTTCCGGAAGCCGGTGTCCCGCGGTAGCGCTGGGAAGGGCGCCGAAGGCGGCCACCGCAACGAAGTGGCACAGAATGTGCCACGAAGTGAGGAGGCTGGAGCGATAGCGGAACCCTGGACATAGCGACGGCGGGCGAAGCCCGCCGGACCGCCCAAATAATCCCCCAAATAATCCAAATAATTTTTTATTTGACACGTACAATTCTTAACGTTTATAGTAAATTTATGGCAGATTATTTAACCCCAGAAGATATTACAAATTGCATTTCGGCTCTTATTGCTAGAAATAAACTTTGGGCCGGCAAGGACCTCCAGTGTTTTTATATCACGAATAAAGCTGCAGGTTGTTTTACTAACGCTAAAAAATCGAAACATTACAAGAAGATTTTTAATGATGCAAAAAAAGACCTGGCAAAATTTCCGCCTTGTGCTAAATCGGTTACGAGTAAAGTTTTTTCTACGGAATATGCGGGGCACGGAAAAGACCTGGCAAACGCTGTGCTTGTTGAACTGATTGCCACTTACCGCTCTGGTTGTGAATGTGTGATTATTGCGGCTGGCGGAGATGGGACTTCGCTAGAAGTGCAGACTTCGCTTTATCTTGCGGCTCAGACAGAAGAAAAAAAGCGGGATATGATTATGAATCACATTACACTTTTGCGGCTGCCTTTGGGGACTGGAAACGATGGAACGGACGGTCATTCGGTGGAAGAGACAATTGAATTGTTGAAAGGTCCGCTGATTTTTCAGAATGCAAGGGCTTTGAAAATTTACCCGGAAGGTAAGCACACTGAGGCAGATTGCAAGCGTATCAAGAAAAATCCTGAAAAATATTCAAGTTTGAACTACGATGCTCCCTGGTATTGTTTTAATATCGTGAGTATTGGGCTGGACGCCTACGTCGTTTACATGGCAAACACCGTAAAACAGAAGGTTCCTGGGAATTTTTACCATTTTTGCGTGCCTTTGAGCGGGATTGTTTATGATAAGGATTTTCCGACAGGAAATGCTAGGGTTGAATTTTTTGATGGGGATGGTAATAAAACCGAAGAACTTTCGGCTCCAATCACTTTGCTTGCAGTGGGGGCTTCTGGTTATAGAGTTTACGGCGGCGGTCACAAGGTTTTGCCAAATCATCATAATGTTTGTTTTACGCCAAAAATTTCGTTGCTGCGTCTGATTCGTGATAATCATATGTTTGTGGATGGTTCTTTTGTGGGAACAGATTTGGCTTCTTTACATTCGGCAGAAAAAATCCGGATTTTTTATGATAAGGCTATTTTGCTGCAGGCGGATGGGGAAGTTGCAATGCTTTGCAAGGAGGATTTTCCTCTGGTGATAGAAAAGACGGAACCTTGCATTAGGGTGGTGACGAGGGGATAAAACCTATTTTTTCCAATAAGACGGCATAAAAAATATTACCATGGTGTAAAGTTCTAGACGACCTGCTAGCATTGCAAAACAATAGAAAATTTTTACAAAAGTTGGCAAAAAGCCGAAATTGCAGGCTGGTCCCAGGATATTAAAGCCGGGGCCTACGTTTCCGACCATGGAAAGGGCCGTGGTAAAAGCGGTGTGTAAATCGAGATTTCCCAGGCAGCCAACAAAAGTCGTTATAAAAACCAGGGCAAGGTAAAGGGTCATAAAGGCAGCAACGTTGAAAACTATGTCTTTTCTGCCAGGTTTGTTATTCAATCTGATGGAAAAAACTCCGTGCGGGTGCAGCATTTTTTTTGTTTCGTTGTTTAGTTGTTTTCCCAAAATCACCCAGCGGATAACTTTCACACCACCGGAAGTTGAGCCGGAAGACCCGCCCACAAAAAACAACAAGAAAAGCAGAAACTGGGTGACTGGTGGCCATTGCATAAAATCGGCAGTGGCAAAACCTGTTGTGGAAATCAGCGAAATGACCTGGAAACTTGAATAGCGAAGGGATTTTCCAAAAGAGCCGTAAGTTCCCAAAAGCGAAAAGGTAACCGCAAAAATAAAAACTATGACAATTGCGATGTAGGCTTTGAATTCAGAATTATCTTTAATTTCCCGCCAATCCCTGCGAATCATGTAAAAATACAGGCTAAAATTGACGCCCGACAAAAACATAAAAATTATTACGATAATATCTATGGCCCCGGAATTGTAACTGGCGATTGAAGCGGTTCTGGTGGAAAATCCGCCACTTCCCAGGGTCGAAAATGCGTGGGCAAAAGCGTCTATAAAATCCATACCGGCAATTTTGAGGGCAAGGGCTTCCAAAAGTGTAAGGCTAGCGTAAATAATCCAGAGAACTTTGGCGGTAGTGGTGATGCGGGCAGTAACTTTGCCTTTTTCGGGTCCGGTGGATTCTGCCTTAATCAGCTGAAATCCTCCTACTCCCAAAAGCGGAAGGAGGGCGACGGTCAAAGTCACAATTCCCATACCACCCAGCCATTGGCTCAGGCACCGCCACATATTTATAGAACGAGGCAGACTATCAATATCGGAGAGGACGGTCGAACCTGTTGTTGTAAATCCGCTGACACTTTCAAAAAAAGAATTTATGTAGGAGCTAAAAAATCCGCTGAAATAAAGGGGGATTGAGCCCATAAAACTGACAATCAGCCAAATCATGGCAACGGTAAAAAAGGTCTGGCGGATTGTCATGTTATATTTCATTTTTCTGGTGGGGAGATTAACCGCTAGGACCAGAATAAAACTAATCAGCATGGGGATAAGAAAACCCGGAAGAACTGAAAATTCACCGCAGCAAAGGGCAACTGTGAGAGGAACTAAAAAAGTTGCCCCAACTATTGCTAGGAGGATTGAAGATATTTTCAGAAAAAACAAAAAAAACATCAGTCGCCACTTCCAGAGAAAAATGATAAAACTTTTTTGCTGTTTTCGGCTTCGGTGATGAGAACTAGGTGGTCGCCGGCGTAAATTTTTGTGTTACCATCAACAATCTGGTATTTTTCAAAAGAACTTTGCCTATCCATAAGAACCAAAAAAGTTCCTGGGTTGGAAATTTCTTTCAAGGCCTTGCCATTTACCTTAGAATTTTTTGTGATTTCGCACTCAATCACTTCGAGTTCACCATTTGTAACAGTGTGTATTTTTTTGACAGATTTACCGTGCAAGTGGCTCATAATCGAATCTACGACGGCATCTCGCAAAGGAATGGAAACGTCCACCCCAAGTTTTGTCGCAATTTCGGCAAAAGCTGCACTAGAAACCAGGGTGATGGACTGCTTTACCCCCAAAGACTGGAGATAAGCTGCAAGAACCATGTTCATTTCGTGATTATGGGTGGCACAAATTGCCAGGTCAAAATTTACAAGACCTTCTTCCCGCAAAAAAGATTCGTCGGAAGCGTCCGCCCGGAGAACTCGGGCTTCAGGAAACTTGTCCGATGCTTCTCTAGTAAGGTTATCATCAGAATCAATAATCACAAAATCCTGGGATTTTTTTGATGACAGCTGAAAAAGTCTGCCAAAACCAGTTTTTTGTGGCTTAATCAGCTTTTCGGCAATTATATTCCCGATTCTGCCAGCCCCAATCAGAGCGATTTTGCGAATATCCTTTTGCTCAGAACCGCATAAATCCAACATGGCAGAAATATCTTTTTTATCCAAAAGAACGCCGATTGTATTTGCCACATGGATGATTGTCCCACCGGAAGGAAGGGCGGTGTCACCATTTTGCTCGATGTAGGCAACCAAAAATTTAAAATCACTTTTGGAACGAATATCTTTCAGGGCGACCCCGTCGAGCCGGCTACCTTCTTCGACAGTAAAACGGGCGATAACGTAATCAGAATCATCAAAAGAAAGCACACTCCCCACTGCTCCATTTTCGACCGCCTGAACAATGGCGTCGGCAGCTTCGACGTCCGGATGAATCATATAATTAATTCCGTAAAGCGGACGTCGTTTTCCAGCAAAATCATTTGAATGTTTTTTGGTAGCGGAAGCGGTATTTACGTAGTAAGCATAATTTCGGACGCGGGCGATTTTTAAAACATCCGGATAAACCGCGTCGACCAGGGAGCAGGTAATCATATTTACTTCATCAGAAGATGTGACGCAAACCAGAGCATCAGCCTTGGCAATTCCCACATCTTCCAAAGTATCCAGATTATTTCCGTCAGCACAAAGAGCCGTACAATCCAGCTGATTTGACGCGTGACGGATAATATCTTCATTATTGTCTATGATGGCAACCTGATTTTTTTCTGCAATTAAAAGTTTTGCGAGCTGAACTCCTGTAAAGCCAGCCCCAACAATAACTATCCTCATAGAAATCATTATACAAAGAAGATTCTAAAAATGCGACTTCTTTATTTTTGCGGATTTGAGGATTTGCGGATTTTATTCCTGCGACAATTTAGACTTTTTGTTGCTTGCTATGAATAATCCGGCGTAAACTGCAGCACATACCAAAAGTGATGCTGTGGCTTCTGCCAGTTCGCTCACAATTCCAGCAGCAACTACGGCAAAAAATCCAGCCCCAGCCATTCCAATTGATTCCAGGGCAACGCGAATATCTGCCCCTTCAAAAATGAAAATGCAGGCGTAAACCATGAGAGTATGGGCGAAAGTTGCCAAAAATCCGGTGAGAGCGGCAGAAAGAGTTTTTGGCATTTTTGGGATAAAATTAAAAAGTCGCCAAAATCCCCAGGCAACAAGTCCTAAAAGCATACGAGGAAGCACAGAGCAAAGAGGATTTACAAAAAGAGGATCCAAAATCCCGGTCGGACTCATAGCCGCTTTGATTAAAGACATAATCCCCATAACAAAACCGGCGAAAATTCCTTCCAGCTCGCCAGCCAAAGTTGCACACAAAATCACAGGAATTTGCAAAATTGTGATTGAAACCATAGGACTGAAAGCGATAAATCCTAGATTTGTGAGAGAAAGTACGATGATAAGGGCACTAAAAGCCCCGGTTAAAGCCAATTTTCTGTTGCGGCTCAAAGCCTTGTTTGTTGTGTTTGATATATTTTTAGACATAGTGATTTCCTTTTATTTTTTTTTGAGATTAATTTAATTCCAGGGCACGTTTTACGCCCAAAAGAACCAGTTCCGGAACAATCTGATCAAAGAGATTGTAGTCGCTGAAAATTTTTGCAAATCCGCCAGTTCCCAAAATAAAAGGTTTTTCGCCTTTAAAAACTTTTTGCTGATACTGATAGCAGATTTCTTTGATTGAGCCGGCCGTTCCGTAATATAACCCCACCTGAATTGCTTCCGGAGTTGTAGAACCGAGAATGCCGTTTGGTTTGGCAATTGCGACAGATGGCAATTTTGCAGTGCAAGTTGCAAGGGCATCAATCGAGATTTTCATACCAGGAACGATGGACCCGCCAAGAAATTCATTTTCCTTGGAAACAAGTTCCAGAGTGGTGGCAGTTCCCAAATCCACGATGATTGTGTTGCGGTTAGGATAAAGAGTTACCGCCCCCATTGCAGCCGCAATCAAATCCGCCCCAATTTCTTTTGGATTAGAATATTTGATTTTGAGCCCAGTTTTAATTCCAGCCTGAACCAAAAGCGGGTCGTGGTTCAAATATTTTGAGCAAGCACTCATAAGAGAATAATTGATTGCAGGAACAACACTGCAAATCCCAATTTTTGTGATTTTTTGCCAGTCAAAACCGTTTTCTTTCAAAACCATCCGAAAAAAAACGCCGATTTCATCTGAACTGGAATGAATGTTTGTTTCGCGACGAAACTGCAAAACCAGCTTATCGCCATCAAAAAGTCCACAGGTCGTGGATGTGTTACCAATATCAATGGTAAGAATCATAGTACCTGTCCTCCAAGATCAAGTCTTTTTAGAAAAGCTTTTAATTTGAACTCTATGAGTTCAAGGGAATCAATTCCACAAGGGTAACTGTTCTTGAGTAGGATATTAGTGAGTTATGACAAAAAAGTCAAATTTGTCAAAAT
>CAZGDL010000117.1:0-6337 GCA_964525075.1 uncultured Treponema sp. | reverse complement strand
CGCGTTAGCGCTGTTTCTTTTTTCCTTTTTTTATTTTTTTAATTCCAAATATTCCGGCAACTGCGGCTGCAAGTCCTCCGGCGGTTATAGCAAGCCAGCCAGATAGCGGGATTGCGGATTTTTTTGAGTTTTCGTCCAGGGAAGTGCTTTCCGGGGCGGTGATTGAGTCACCTGGGGTGGATTCGACACCAGAGGCAGTTTCTACACCTGGGTCAGCAATTTCGTCACCAGGGGTGGCGGTTTGGTCACCGGCTAGGGATTTTTCTTCCATGGCGGTCGTTAGCTCACCGAGGGCGGCTTTGTCACCAGGGGTGGCAAGGTTTACACCAGGGGCGGTTGCGTCACCGGAAGTGGCACTTGGCACGCCAGGGGTGGCAGATTTGTCACCAGGTTCTGCGGTTTCGTCACCGGCAGAGACATTGCCCTCCAGGGCGGTCGTTTGTTCGCCAGCTGGGGAATTACCTTCCAGGGCAGTCGTTGGCTCACCGAGTGCGACTTTGTCACCAGGGTTTGCATTTTCATCACCAGAAATCGCTGCCTCAGCCTTATCTTCCTCATCAGTTTTGTCTTCTTCAAGTGAATAATTTGTAATTTCTTCTACAATTTTTGCGTCTTCTTCTGACAAATAACTTGAGAAAGGATTTACATCTGGAATACCGGCATTTGCATATTGTTTTTCTGTATCAACTTCCGGCTGGTCAATATCGTTTTCTGGGTCAACTTCCAGGGCTTTTTCTTCTGTATACAAAAAGGCTTTTTCATTCTGATATTCGCCCATTTCTTCTTCAAATGACTTCATTCCAGGAATTGTTTCTGCCTGGTAAGCAGCTTCCGGAGCCCATTCTGATGAAGGCTGTTTGGTAAAGCGCGGAACAGCCATTGGTTCAACTGGGGCGATAGGAGCTGGAACAAGAGGAGTTTCGATTGTGGCCTCTGGAGTGATTTCTGCGAGTTCTGGTGTGTTTTCGGCAGTTTCAGGAGTGATTTCTGACACTTCCGGTGTGATTTCGTCTACATTTGGTGTGATTTCAGCCAGTTCTGGAGTATCTTCCGCAGTTTCTAGTGTGATTTCAGCTACTTCTGGAGAGCTTTCTACATCTGATGTGATTTCAGCAACATCAGAAATAACGTTTTCTTCCGGAGCTTCAACAGTGGTATCAGGAATGGTTTCAGCCAACGCAGGAGAGTCTTCTGCTACTTCAAGTGCGATTTCAGGAGCAATTTCTTCAACTTCATCCACTTCCGAAGTCTCAACAAATTGCTCTACAACTTCCGCCAGAACTTCACCTTCTTCTGTCGAACTTTGCTCAACAGCCGAATCATCATCAGCGACATCTTCTTCCGCAGTAACCTGCTCAGGAACTTCTACAACAACTACAGGGCTTTCCTGCACAGGCTCTTCCTGTTCAAAATCTTCAAAATCAATTTCGCCTATTTCTATAAGAGCTACTTCCGATGCAAGACCTGTAAAGTTTTCTGTAAAAATTGACAAATCAACTTCTGGATTTTCCGAATCTTCAGGAAGGTCAGAGATTTCTGCAATTTCATCAGCATCCGGCTCTTCGGTCAAAACTTGGTCTGGGTCTGGATCTTTATCACCATCACCTGCCATAGCGGTTGCCAAATCATAATCTTCCAAATCTTCGTCATCATCGCCATTTTCTACATCTGGAACTAAAGCGACCGCCCCGGAAGTCAAATCCAAAACATCCCCTAAATCAAAATCTGCAAGAGGATTATCTTCTATAAGTTCTTCCTTGCTTTCTTCTGTTTCAGAATTATCAGCAAGCATTTCTTCAACTTTTTCCTGAACCTCTTCAGGGATTTTTTCTTCCTCTTCTGGCCAAATTGTATGCTGCAAACGGTCTGCAAGAGAAAAAGCTCGACCTTTATTGCTTACAAAAGTCCCCAGATAGGCATATTCAGCAGCAAGTTCAGGATCAGCTTTCGCTACACGACTATAGGCTGCATCACATTCAGTATAATCTGTAAGTTCATAAGCACAACGGGCAACGCCAAGCAGGGCGAGTGTATTATCTGGATCATCTTTTAAAACTGACTTGTACCATTTTCGGGCACGAGTATAATCCTGGCGAGAAAAATAAATATTTCCTGTATTGATAATTGCAGGCTGATAGCCTTGACGGCGGGCCTTTTTAAACTGTTCGTCCGCCTGGAGGAAAAGTCCGTATTTTCCGTAAAGAACGCCTAGGCGGTTTCGGGTTTCTACATCATCCTTAACTGCAAGTTTTGCTTCATACATTTTGATTTGCGGTTCAATTTCGCGGGTAATCCACTGGTCCACCGAATGATCAAAAAGTTTTGTAACAATCTGCGAATCTGGCATTGTAAAATAAGCGGTCGCACCAGGAACACTTACCGGCTGATAAATTTTCCAGGAATCGCTCATTTTATAGAGGGCGGCAGTTCCAGCCTTGCTTGCAGTATTCCATTCACGGGCCCCAACTCTCCAAGCTTTATTAAATCCTTCGTCTGAAAGGGTGATTTCGAGAGGAACCCAAACTTCGTTATTTTCTTGGTCAACAATCAGTTCTGTTAAAGATGAAAATTCCTGCATTGCCTGGGAAATTGTCAAACCTGAATCAAAAGCCATAAAAATATGGCCAGGAACAGTGATAAAGGCCGTTCTGATTCCAACTGCCTCAAAAAGTGAACAAACCAGAATTGAAAGGTCATCACAGTCACCACCACGATACATCAAAGTCTGATAAGGGAACTGCAAAAAGTCTATAGAAGAAGTTCCGACGTTATCGGCAAAAGCTGATGAAGGGTCAATTACATAACTCAAGCCAAATTGATCCAGAGCTTCAAAAATCCCCATTGCATACTGAATATTTACAGGAACTCCGTTGCGGACATTATCACGAACAATACTTGTGATGTATTTACCAAAAAGCAGGGCGGCAGGGTCTTTTGAAGAAACGAAAACGGCTGCTCGACGGTCATCATCCCAAGACATATTATTTCGGCCATAAACCGGCACGACCATATCAAAAGATTTAGATTTTTTCTGGCCCAGGCAAGAATAACTTACGATAATCTGGGCTTTTGTATCAGTTTTTTCGGTAAGTTCAAGCATCTGCTCGTTGAAGAAAGCGTACAAATCAACTTCGACACTTTCGTCTTTTTTGAGAGATTTAAAAGTTCCACATTCTTTTGGATGGGTCATGTACTGAGGCTGGTAAAAACTGACTGTCACATTGGTGATGGCAGAATCTTCCTGGTTTTGAACCTTTACTTTTCCAAATGAATTATTTTCATACCAAGAATAAAGAACTGGGAAAACTGGAGCCAAATCCTGGTTTTCTACAGAAATATTAGTTTTATTTGTAAAAAGTTCTGTAAGATTAAATGAAAGCCCCGGAGAGGCAGCCGCATTCACAGTCATCAAAGGGGAAGAGCCGGAAGCGTAATGGGTGCCGGAAGCCTGAACATCGGCAGAAATTACAGGATTCAAACGCCAGGTAAATGTAAGCCCCACGCCAGCAGAAATGCCAGACAAATTACTTTTTGAAGATTTTGCATTGTAGGCCCCGACGTCAAAATTTAAATCCAGGGCCATATGGTCACTCAAAGAAAGATGATAGCCGACTCCCAGGCCAGCATCTAAAAGGGTGATAGGATCGATATTTGGAAGGGAAAGGCTCAAATAATCACCTTTCAGAAAAATATTTAAGTAATCGAGCGGGCGGTAGGTGAATTTAACACCCCCTCCAACTCCAGACTGAATTTTATGAGTTTGTCCAAATGGTTTTGTGATGTGAGGATAAAGACTTACAATAAAATCACCATTTGCAGCCATAGGAACTGCCCCCATGCAAAGGGCAAGCCCGAGGGCAACCATTTTTTTCTGAGTTTTTTTAGATTTTCTAATCCGTCTCGCAACTTTTCCTGACATTCGCCTTTTTAACTCTCTAAACTTTTTTTATTTTTCCAATTCACTGGCAATTCGATTAAGGTTTTTCTTAGCTGTAGCATTATCCGGATCATTTTGAAGTGCCAATTCATACCAATATTTAGCTTCCTGATATTTCTTTTGCAAAGATGCAATATTTCCCAAGTTGTTCATAGCAGGAACCGAACCCATTTTTGCAGACTGCTGGTAAACCGGGATTGCACTTGAATACATTCCCGCACGAACGTAAAGCATACCAAGTTGATTGTAGAGCGTTACCGAAGCACCTTCTTCTTTAATTCTATTTTGAACCGCCGCAATTTGAGGACCAAATTCAGCAGTGATATATCTTGCAATATCATTTTCTACAGCCGCAGTAAGGGCAGATTCCGATGGCATAGATGATGAAGATTCATTTCCCTTGAAACCAGCCGGAGGATAATACTGCCAGGCATCAGAAATGAGGATAAAATCAAAATCAGATTCTGAATCAGACATAGCCTGAATCTGCAAAACAGCCTTGTACCAGCTGTTAATAAATCCTTCATTCAAAGCAGACATAGAAAGCGGAATCCAAACTTCATCATTTACAACAAGAATGCGGTCATAACCATCAAACAAAGCCCCAACTTTTGAAGCATTTACGCCCAAATTAAAGCAGACAATAAAATCATCTTCCAGAGGAATAAAGGCGGCCGGAATACCTACAGACTCAAGCATAGCCATAAACAAAATACCGACATCATCTTTATCACCAGTTTTATAAGCAATAGTCTGATATGGATACTGGATATAGTCCAAAGTATCGGGATTAAGGTGGGTAGTATTGTAAGGGGTAGATTCATCAGTTACACAGCGAATACCTGCCAGGCGGATACTTTCGTCAACATACATGGCAAACTGCATATTGCGGTTCAGGCCAGACCTCAAGTGGCTTCTAGCAATTCCAACCACATATTTAGAAAATTCCAAAACTTCCTGGGAAGTCGTAGAAATGTAACTGGCAATAACAGCAGGGTCAGTCCAGCGAACCTGGTTACGGTTATAAACAGGAATTGTCACCTGAGAAACAGCCGTACGTTTTTTGCCCAAAAGTTCATAGTCAATTACAAGTTCACCAGAGATTTTTCCAGCCTCGGAGAATTGCAAAATTGCATCGGTAAAATCGGCGTAGAGAGAAAGCTCTTCTTTATGATTTTTACGAATCATCTTAATTTTGCCACATTCAATATCAGAAGCAGTGTAATTTTCGGAACGGAAACGGACAGTCACATTTCTGATTTCGGCAGTTTCGTTATTTTCTATTGTGATAGTTGCAAAAGGATTTTCCTTATAAATTGTATACAAAAGTGGGAAAACACTTTCATCCTGCATAACGGAAGCATCAACTCGGCCAGCAGCTTTTTTGGTATCCAGTTTAATTTTGACCGTAATGCCAGCAGAAACTCCGGCAGCTCCTGGTTCGCCCTGCCAAGGAAACAAGGTATTATTCTGGAAAGAAAAATAAGAGCCAGACAGACCTACAGAAATAGAAGGATTAAAGCGGAAATTAATTTCGCCCCCAGCCCTGTACCATGGAGCGTAGTGATATTTATTATTACTTATTGCAACGGAAGCCCCGCCCGAAAGCCCCAAACCAACTTCAAACCGAGAAAAAGGATAGGTAAAAAGTCCTAGCTGCAGACCGACAGGAACAAACATTACAGTTTTAGAACTTCCCGGAAAAAGATTTTCGTAATTACTTTTTGGCAAGACGATAAAACCAAATTCCGGCCCAACATTCAAAAAGTCAAAAAAATTAACCCCAACGTCCAAAAAGGCACCGCCACCTAACATCTCATATCTAGATTTGCTACCAGATAGGAAAGGAAAAGTTCCAGAAGGAGTAAGCTTAAACGTTAACTCAGTTGCAAATGAAAGAGCCAGAAGGTTTATGGAGAGAATGAGACCTGCAATAACTTTTTTAAACTTCATAAAAAACTCTCGTTATCATTTTTTTTAATTCGCCAACTATAAAATTTTAAACTAAATAATTATAATTGTTTTTTTTAACTTAAAAACTACATCAAAATGTAGGATTTTTGTAATTTTGCTAAAAAAAATCTAGACAGCCCCACGCTATCGAAAACTTTTTTTAAGCAACTTTGAAAAGGATTTTCCACCAAGTCAAATTGACATATTATATCATAAGTTTTTATTTTTTTCCATTTTTTTAGATTTTTTAGCAATAAAAAGTCACCCACAAGCCTAAAATCGAAGAACCGTTAAAAAACAAGCGCGATAGCGGTTGTTTTAGGTTTTTAGCAAAATTTTCCTTACGACAAGCCTTCCGCCCTTCGCTGACGCTCATCGTCCTCGGCAGCTGGCTTGCCGTCATTTTGGACTTGGCTTAGTTCTGCAGGGGGCGGGCTTCGCCCGCCC
>CAZGDL010000116.1:0-6344 GCA_964525075.1 uncultured Treponema sp. | reverse complement strand
CTGCACAATTTGACACAAAATAAATCCCTGTAGTATAATTATCCGATATGTCAAAAACTCAGAAAGCAATTAAAAAAATTGAAAAAAGAGTCGCTTCAAATGTTACGAAAGGTTTTGGTGCCGTTTTAAAATCGGTGGGGAACTTTTTTGTTCGTGCATTTAAACTTTTTGACAGTAAACTTACAATCATGGTTGTGCCTCACTCGCAGAGTAAGGTTATAAACTTTCAGACAAATGTTTTTGCCCTCGTTCTGGGGCTTTTGATTTTCATTGGAATTCTTGCATCGTTTTTCTACTACAACCGCCGGTCTGTTTCTGCAAATATGGAGATTTCTTCGCTGATGGATCAGAACAGGTCTACGCTCGCAAGTCTTGATGAACTCCGCGATGAAAATGCAAACCTTTTCCAGGCTGCTAAACGTTTCCAGACTTCGCTTTCGCAGAGTCTTTCTTTGCTTGGAATTGACCAGGTAAAATCTAATTCTGAAGGGGTTGCTTCGAACAGCGACCTTTCATCACTTTTTACAACTACAGAAATGGCTCAGGGAACTTCAAAGGAAGTTGCCGATATAAAAGAACTTACAACTTATCTTGAAGACGCAGTTCAGCCAATCGAACAGATTGGTAAAATGCTCAAAACCCAACAAAATCTTTTTACAGAAATTCCAAGTATTTGTCCGGTTAAAAATCCTAATTACCATATTTCTATGGCTTTTGGGCCTAACCTCCACCCTCTGCAGGGTAACTGGTACATTCACAAAGGTTTGGACTTTTCTACATGGCGTTCTGGGGATGCAGTTTTGGCAACGGCTTCTGGTCAGGTTGTAACGGTTGCTTTTGATAACAGTTTTGGTAACTACATTATCATCAAACATAATCACGGTATGTACACTCGTTATGCTCACCTTAATTCTTTTAGGGTAAAAAAAGGTCAGCTGGTAGATCAAGGGGATATTATTGGAACTATCGGTAACACTGGTATTTCAACAGGTCCTCATCTTCATTACGAAGTTCATATCGGTTCTGATGTAGTTGATCCTGCCAAATATATCAATATCAATTTATCAAAATAGGTTTTTATGGCTTTACGAATTGATGACATCTCCATTAATACACTTATCGGAAATGGTTCCGCAATATCTGGTGATATAAAAGTAAACGGCTTTGTCCGCATTGATGGAGATATTGATGGGAATCTTGAAACTGATGGAAATGTGATTGTCGGTGAAAATGCCCGAATTCGTGGGGATGTGAAGGCTAAATCAATTATTATTGGTGGAATTATTCTGGGAAATGTTCAGGCGGTGGAAAGTGCAAAAGTTCTTTCTGACGCAATGGTGATTGGTGATATAATTTCTCACAAAGTTCAAATTGATGATTTGGCTCTTTTTCATGGTCACTGTATTTCTATAAAAGATGATGATTCTTATCAAAAAGCGGCTGAAAAATATCTGCAATCACAGGCTATAAAAGCAAAGGTTTCTTTTTAATGGCAGAAATTGACTCTTTAGGTTCAAATTTCTATTTCTCTGGCCTGCAAAATGCCACAAATGAAGCTGTAAAACGAAATCAAAAAAAAGAAGAAATTTCCAAAAGTCGGAAAACAAAATTCTCTGATTTATTAAAAACTAAAGAAGAGACTGAACCGCAATTTTCTGTAATCGGCTTACCTCCAGAAATTGCTGAAATGACAATTGATGAGGCGGCCATTTACTTAAAAGATGCTGTAGACAACGCTGGAAATGATCTGTCTGACAATGTTACGACGGAAAATATCCAGAAGTTCAAAAGTGCAGTCAGTCAATTCATTACTTTTGTGGTGAATAACAATTTTGAGGTTTTATCGCGTCGCAAAAAAAACCGTTATACTGGCAAAGATTTGATGGTTCCTTCCAGAACGAATTTTTTTTCAAATTATTCTCTGCCCCCTCACAGAGTTGATCCCAAATATCAGATTAATATCATCAACGAAAAACTTGATGAATTAACTAGGGCAACGCTTGAAGGTAATATGAATAATCTGAAAATTTTGGCTCAGGTGGACGAAATTAAAGGTTTGATTGTAGACTTGATGAGTCCTTAAATCGTGGAGTATAATTTTAAATTATGAGTGATATTTTTGAATCTGATATAGACGAGGAAACTGAAAATTTATCCTCACTTGAAGATAAAGATATAAATGTTGATGAAGATGAGGATTTGGTTTTTGACAGTCCACTTTATCACCTGAAGTTGGAATATTCCTGTGAGACGGTGTATGCAAAATCTCCGGATAGCAAGATTGAATTAAAAGCCGGGGATTACGTTGTTGCCCCAACCCGCTATGGAAAGGACCTGGTAAAAGTTTTGGGTCTGGCTAAAAAACCTATCGGAATTAAGCAGTCTGATATTGTGACTTTTGAGCGAAAAGCCACCGAAGCCGATTTGAAAAAACGAGAAGAATTAATAGCAAAAGAAAAAGAAGCCTTCCCAATTTTTAAAGAAAAAGTTGCAGCCCACAAGTTGGACATGAAGCTTATAGAAACTCATTTTATTTTTGATGAACCAAAAGCCCTCTTCTTTTTTAGTTCTGATAATCGTGTGGATTTTCGTGAACTGGTAAAAGACCTTGTTTCTGTTTTTAAAATGAGAATTGAACTCCGTCAGATTGGGGTCCGCGATGAATCTAGAATTACAGGGGGCCTTGGCGTTTGTGGCAGACCTTTCTGCTGTCATGGTGTAACCGATAAACTCCGCCCTGTTTCAATTAAAATGGCAAAAGACCAAAATCTTTCGCTGAATTCTATGAAAATTTCTGGTCAGTGTGGCCGCCTGCTCTGCTGTCTTTCTTATGAATATGACTGGTACAACGAAGCCCGCCGAAATCTTCCAAACGAAGGAATCAGGATTTTTTATGATGGTACGGATTTTAAGATTACGGAGGTTAATCCTCTTACGTCCATGGTAAAAATGTTGGGGGATGACGGTCGCCTGCTGGAAGTCAACGCTAAAAGGTTCTACAAAGATAATAACAAGTGGAAGATTAATTAAGCCGATTAACGTTTAAGCCGATGGAAGATAGAAAAATCTCCGTTAGAAGGGGAAAATCGATTTTCGAGCCGTTCTAAGCGGGGGCGTTACGGGGGTGCAACCCCCGTTAGAAGGGGTAGCGGAAGACACGCTTGCGTGGCTGGAGCGAGGGGGAGACTTCCCCCTCCTAATTGAAGAAGCACTTACTTTTCATTAAAATATTTCCCTATGAAAGCTAGTAAATCTATAATTTGGACACTGCGTGACGCTCCAAACGACGCAGTAATTGCCAGTCACCAGCTTATGATGCGGTCTGGTCTGATTCGTAAACTTGGAAACGGTCTTTATACTTATATGCCACTCGGCTACCGTTCTTTAATGAAAGTGCAAAAAATTATCCGTGAAGAACTCGATAAAGCGGGGCTTCTGGAAATAAAACCTACTGTAATTCAGCCCGGTGATTTGTGGAAGGAATCTGGGCGTTGGGACAAAATGGCTGGCGAAATGTTGACTGCCCAGAATCGTCAGGGCCAGGACATGGTTGTTTCGCCAACTGCCGAAGAAGCATTTACTGCAATTGTTCGCGAAGGTCTTTCGTCTTACAAACAGTTGCCTTTTACTCTGTATCAAATTAATACAAAATATCGCGACGAAATCCGTCCTCGCTATGGGGTTATGCGTGGTCGTGAATTTATAATGATGGACGCCTATTCTTTTGATAAAGATCAGGCAGATTTGAACGCTTCTTATGATAATATTGCAGCTGCTTACCGCCGTATTTTTAAACGCATGGGGCTCAAAACTATTTCTGTAAAGGCTGATACTGGCTCTATGGGTGGTTCAGGTTCAGAAGAATTTATGGTTGAAAGTCCTGTTGGGGACGACACTCTCCTCCTCTGCCCGAACTGTTCTTATGCTGCAAACGTGGAAAAGGCAAGTTGCCAGACCGAAATCCCGCTTGATAATGAGGGAAATCCTCAGAAAAAGACTGACCTGCCAGTGGAAATGGTCGCAACTCCAAATGTTTTCAGTATTGAAGATATGGAAAAATTCTTTAATGCTAAATCAAGAACATTCCTCAAGGCTCTCATTTACAAGGTTTACAACTGCGGACTTGATTTGTCTAAAACCGAAGAATACAAAAACGCAAAAACGGTTACAGAAGGTGGTGTGACATATATTCCGGAAAGCTTCTTCTGTGTCCTGATTCGTGGTGATTTGGAAGTAAATGAAACAAAACTCGCTGCCGTTCTTAAGGCTAGTGGTGCGGAACTTGCCAGTGATGAAGATGTTTTGAAATATTCTGGGGCTCCACACGGATTTGTTGGTCCAATCGGACTTAAAATCCCTGTTTTGGCTGATAATTCTACAATTGACATGCACGATTGTATTGGTGGTTCTGGAAAAGAAGGCTTTCATATCAAACATCTGGAACCTGGTCGCGATTTTACTCCTTTTATAACTGCAGATGTTCGCACTTGTAAAGAAGGCGACAAATGCCCTGAGTGTGGCGGAATTTTCTACATGAAAAAGGGTAACGAACTGGGCCATATCTTCAAGTTGGGTACAAAATACACAAAATCTATGAATGTGACCTACCTGGATGTTAATGGCAAGCCTGTTACTCCTTTGATGGGTTCTTACGGAATTGGAGTTGACCGAACTCTGGCTTCCATTATCGAAGGAAATTATGATGATAAAGGAATTATCTGGCCAATGACAGTTGCTCCTTACCAGGTTTCTATTGTGCCGATTCAGTACAAAGGACAAATGCAGGAAGTTGCAGATAAACTTTACGACGAACTGACAAAGGCAGGCGTAGAAGTTTTCCTTGACGACAGAAATGAACGCCCTGGAGTTAAATTTGCTGATTCTGAGTTGATTGGTTTCCCGGTAAGAATTGTTGTCGGTGATAAAAATCTTCCAAATGTTGAAGTGAAGATTCGTAGTGCGGAAAATGCGGAATTGGTTCCTGCCACAGAAGCTGCTAAAAAAGTTGCGGATTTTGTAAAAGCAGAACTGGATAAGTTGAACGCGTAAGGGGCATCTTTAAAAGGCCTCTAAAAAATGCAGATTGGCACTAAAAGGGGCTAATCTGCATTTTTTTTGACGATGTGACTGAGATTCCGGGTCAAGCCCGGAATGACGGCTCTGGGATTCCGGGGCGAGCTCGTACGAAGGGGCACGAAATGCCGAAAAGTCTGAGTCTCCGGGGGCGTAGCCCGGAATGACGAAGAGTCTACCCTACCCCTAGAAACGAGCCCGGACGTTTCTGAATAATTTCAAAAAAACAAGGATTTTTATGAAAAAAACTTTTTTATCAATTTTATTTATTAATTTTACTGTTGCGATTTTTGCCCTGCCGGGCTTCAATTCTTTTATCCAGGATAAGCCAGGCGAATTTATTTACTACAAGGATAATTCTTTTGAACGCGAAAGTTATATCGGGCTTTTGTGTTATGATGATTTCACCTACCAAATGCGGTATTACGCACCACAGAATTCATCTGCACCGGAAAAAACTGTTGCCGTTCTTTTTACGATTGACTCAACAAAAGACACTTTTGAAATGACTGGCGAAAATGTAATCATCGCGGATTACAACAGTAGCGAAGATGTTGATATTGTGAACTATATGCACGATTTGCTCTACGAATTTTCTTCCAGGAGGATTGCCCTAGGCCCTCTCCATCCCAAAACCGAGGGTTATAAAAATCGGGTAAATCTACAGGAAAACGGCCTGAAAATTTCCGCAGACTACCCACAATTTGGTGGCTCTGTCAAAATTGTTTACGACGTTATGATTCCTTTTTTTAATGTAAAGAGGATTGAAGACAACAAGGGCAAGTCTCTTTTTGAATGTGTAGAACTGGGAAAAATTTCCACTGCCGAAGACACGACCTTTGACAGCTATGTAAAAATGCCAGATATTGGCAAAGTAAAAACAAATTCTACTAAGCAAAAAAAGAATAAAAGTGTGACCGCCACAATCGAAAATCAGACAATCAAACTGGACGATTCCTGGGAGCAGAAAATGGAAAATATGTGGGTTCAAAATGATGACGCCATCATCACTATGCTTTCCTATCCGACTTCCGCAGCCCCAGAATATTACAACGAATATGCTATTTTACGTAGCCTGTTGCAAAGCAAGGACGGCTATTTTATCAGCCTGGAAAAATGTGACGTGATTTTTGATAAAGGAAATATGAGGATTTATTCGGAACAATATCTGCCATCGGCACAAAAGCTTTACTACGGAATCAAATATTTGACCCTGAATTCCCAGAATAATTATGATTATTTGTCTTTTGCCGCACTAAAAGCGACATATC
>CAZGDL010000115.1:0-6406 GCA_964525075.1 uncultured Treponema sp. | reverse complement strand
TTCTAATTAAATCTCCTATCTTCAATTCGTTTTGTTTTCTTTTCTGAACGTGGGAGTTCGCCGATTCCTACAACTTCGACTTTTGGGGTCATGTTGTACTTTTGTTTGAAGTTGTACTGGATGTCCAGAGTGACTTCGGTGCGGTCGGTGCCACCTTCCACTTCTACCATGAGGGTCATCTGGTCGCGGCCGTCTACATGTTCGATGATGGCGCGGTATTCGCTGGAAGCTCCTGGTACGGCTTTGATGACGTCTTCGATGGTGCTTGGGAAGATGATGTTTCCTTTGACTTTGACCATGTCGTCGCTACGGCCCATAATCTGGGAGATGCGTGGGTAGCTTCGTCCGCATGGGCATTTTTCGGTGATGAAGGCTGCCAGGTCATGGGTGCGGAAACGGAAGAGAGGTGCACCTTCTTTTACCAGGGTTGTGAGGCAGATTTCGCCCATTTCGCCTTCTGGAACTGGCTTGCCGGTCTGAGGGTCCAGGATTTCGACGTAAACGTAGTCATCAAAAATATGCATTCCTGCGTTTGATTTGTCGCAGTTGATTCCGATTCCAGGTCCGTAACATTCTGTGAGTCCGTAAATATCGTAAAGTTCTATTCCCAGAATATTCTGGATGCGGTCGCGCATTTTTGCTCCCCAGCGTTCTGAACCGATTACTCCTTTTTTGAGTTTGATGTTTTTGCCAATTCCTCTGGCTTCTACTTGTTCTGCCAAAAGCAGGGCGTATGATGATGTGGCACAAATGACTGTTGAGCCTAAATCTTGCATCATTTGGAGTTGTTTTTCTGTGTTTCCAGGTCCCATTGGAATTGCCATTGCTCCGAGTTTTTCGCAGCCTGCCTGGAAGCCGATTCCTGCTGTCCAAAGTCCGTAGCCCGGTGTGATTTGGATGCGGTCTTTGTTTGTGATTCCTGCAAGTTCGTAGCAGCGGGCGAACATGGTTGCCCAGTCGTCAACGTCTTTTTTTGTGTATGGAACGATTACTGGAGCACCGGTTGTTCCTGATGATGAGTGGATTCGGACAATTTCTTCTTCTGGGACGGCGGCGAGCCCGAGGGGATATGCGTCGCGGAGGTCTTGTTTGGTGCAGAATGGCACTAGGTTTTCAAAATCTTCTTGGGTTTTAATGTCTTCTGGATTTATGTTTTTGAAGCGTTCTGTGTAAAAAGGATTTCCACAGGCTTTTACTCTTTTGATTTGAGCACGGATTTGTTCGAGTTGTTTTTCTGATAATTTCATAAAGGTTTCTCCTTTTGGGTGATGTTACTATATATAGTAACAAGGAACGGGAAAATAGTCAATGCGAAATTATCAGATTTGAGGGAATTTAGACAATTTGATTTTAGAAGCGACTTTTATTTTTTACACGTAATCCACCGCTCGGAGATTCAATTCGTAAAATGCAGGTTTTACCAGTAGTTTGATGGCGGCTTTGAGGTCATCTTTTGAAATTAAACCTGTTTTGCAGGCTGCTCCCAAAAGTACCATGTTTACTACTTTTGATGAGCCTAGGTCCTGGCAGGCCTGGTCGGTGTCTACTGCAATTACTTTGCCGGCGGATTTTTCCAGGTAGTCAACCATTGTGGCTTGGCTGAATGTTGTGCCTGTGAGGCTGGCTGTGGTTGGCTGGACGATTTTTTTATTTACAATTACCATTCCGTCTTTTTTAAGATAGGAGATGTTGCGGACTGCTTCGGATGCTTCAAAAGCGATAATTATATCGGCCTGGCCTTTTGGAATGAGTGGGGAAAAAATATCATCGCCAATTCTAACGTGGCTGGTGACGGAGCCACCCCGCTGGGCCATCCCGATTGTTTCGGCAGAAAGTACGTGCTGGCCAGAAGAAATGGCTGCCTGGGATAAAACTTTGGCGGCAAGAACTGTTCCCTGTCCGCCTACGCCACAAATTAAAATATTTTTACTCATTGGAATCTCCTTTAATTAATTGCCTTGAATGGGCAAACGCCCCCACAAAGTCCGCAGCCGGTGCAAAGTGATTTGTCTATTTCGACAATTTGTTTGCCTTTTGCGTTTTTCTGATTGCTGATGCTGAGGGCTGGACAGCCTAGTTCTTTTATACATTTCTGGCAGCCTGTACATTTTCCTGGGTCTACGGTTTTTGCACCAGGGAATTTGTAGCCGACTTTTGCCGCAATTGAAATGCAAGGGGATTTAAAGATGATTGCGGAAACTCCAGGGGTGGCAACTGCGGTTTTTACGGCTTCTACGGCGGATTTTTGGTCAAAAGGGTCAACTTCGATAATCGGTTTTACCCCAATTGCTTCTAGAATTTTTGGAATGCTGATTTTTTCGACGAATTGTCCCATCATCGTCATGCCGGTTCCAGGATGTGGCTGGTGGCCGGTCATGGCGGTGGTTGAATTATCCAAAATACAGATTGTCTGATGGCTCTGATTGTAAACGGCGTTTACGACGCCAGTAATTCCGCTGGCAAAAAATGTTGAGTCGCCAATAAAACTGAAACAGTGGCGGTCTTTTTCGTTGTGATAAAAGCCCTGGGCCATTGTGATGTCTGCACCCATGCAAAGGCAGGTGTCGGTCATGTCGAGTGGCTGGGCGTTTCCCAGGGTGTAGCAGCCGATGTCGCCACAGTAGGCGGTTTTTTGTCCTTTCATGGCCTGTTTTACGGCGTAGAATGAGCCACGGTGAGGGCAGCCGGCACAGAGAACTGGCGGGCGAACCGGGAGGGCTGGCGGATTTGCCAGGGTGGTTTGAGATTCTGAAACAAGTTCAGAATGACGGTCACCCTGGAGTTCAGAATGACGAGCATCTTGGAGGGGTGACTGGCAACAGTCCGACGGCTGGGCTTGCAGGAGGATTTTTTCCAGGATGGATTTTATGATTTCTACGGAAAGTTCGCCGGCTTCTGGAACGGTTTTGTCGATTTTTCCGTGAATTTTACAGATGATGTTTTGTTTGCCACAAAGATATATCAAATTTTGTTCGATAACTGGGTCAAGTTCTTCAAAAACTGTGATTTCCGGGTGATTTTTCATAAAATCTGCGGCTAGAGGGGCTGGAAATGGGTAGGGTGTGCCGATTTTGAGGAGGGCGACCTGGGCCAAATCTTTGTTTTGAGGATTTTCGGATTTGAGGATTTGCAGGGCTTCCTGCAGGTAGCAATAACTGATTCCTCCGGCAGCGAAGGCTGGGGTGGATGGATTGACTGGGGTGCTAGGGGCCGTTACCAAATTGTAAGGTGATGATGAAAATTCCTGAGGCAAAATCTCCTCGTTTCTCTCAAAAATCCTTTTGTGGTTCAAATATGATGCTCGTGGGAAAATTACCCAACGCTGGCTGTCTTTTTCAAAAGTTCCGGCAGGCCGGCAGGCCGACAGTTCTGGAAAATCCATGCTTTCGTAGGCGTGGTCGACACGGGTTGTCGGGCGGAGCAAAACCGGAGTCTTGTATTTTTCGGAAAGTTCAAATGCGGCTTGAACCATTTCGTAGGCTTCGAGTGGAGTGGAAGGGTCAAAACAAGGAATTTTTGAGAATTGGGCAAAATTTCGGGTGTCCTGTTCGGTTTGGCTGGAAATTGGGCCCGGATCATCGGCAGAAACTATGACCATGCCACCTTTTACTCCAACGTAAGAAAGGCACATAACTGGGTCGGATGCAACATTCAGTCCGACTTGTTTCATGGTGACCAAAGTTCGGCTTCCGGCGTATGATGCTCCGGCGGCAACTTCTACGGCTGCTTTTTCGTTTACAGACCATTCAACATAAGTGCCGGTTTTTTCTTTATATTTGCTGATAAATTCTATGATTTCGCTGGAAGGGGTTCCCGGATAACCTGCGACGAGGTTTACTCCGGCTTTTAAAGCACCGAGGGCAATTGCCTGGTTGCCCATTATCATTTGTTTTGACATTTTTTTTTGCTCCTGAGCGGATATTTTAGCTAATATGGGGATTTGGCTCAAGGTAGGGGATTTTGGGGGGCGTTGCGGGGGCTCTCCCCCGCTAGAAGGGGAAGCGGAAGACCGCGAAGCGGGCTGGAGCGAGGGGGAGACTTCCCCCTTCTAAAATCATAAAATCCCCATAATTGACAAAAAACCTGCTAGTTAGTTAAATCTACTCATTAAATTGCCCAAAACTCAGGAGATTCAAATGAAAATTAATAAAAACTTTTTAGACCTTGAAGCTAACTATCTTTTTTCTACGGTTGGCAAAAAACAGCGGGAATATCAGGCGGCCCATCCGGATGCTGATGTAATTAAACTTTCGATAGGGGACGTTACAAAGCCGCTTTGCCCTGCTGTAATTGAGGCTATGCACAAGGCTGTTGACGAAATGGCTGACGAAAAAACTTTCCGTGGGTATCCGCCTGAGCAGGGTTATGATTTTATTTTGGAAAAAATCTTGAAGCACGATTATTTGGACCGTGGAATTGAAATGCAGAAGGACGAAATCTTCCTTTCTGATGGGGCTAAATCTGATTGCGGAAATATTGGTGATATTTTTGATGTGGATAATAAGGTTGCGATTTGTGATCCTGTTTATCCGGTTTATATGGATACGAATATTATGTATGGCCGCAAAAAAAATATTATCATCATGCCTTGTACCGAAGAAAACGGCTTTATGCCAAAAATCCCTGGTTCTGGCGACCCTGTTCCTGACATTATTTATTTGTGTTTCCCAAATAATCCTACTGGTTCGGTGGCTAGTCGTGACCAGCTCAAGGCTTGGGTTGATTATGCAAATGCCCACCACTCTTTAATCTTGTTTGATTCTGCTTACGAAGCTTTTGTTACTGATGATAGTGTTCCAAAGTCGATTTACGAAATTGACGGGGCTAAAACTTGTGCCATTGAAATGAGGTCTTTTTCTAAAACTGCCGGTTTTACTGGCGTTCGTTGTGGCTACACGGTTGTGCCTCATGCTTTGGTTTTTGACGGAACTGAACTTAATCATATGTGGAACCGCCGCCAGTCTACAAAATTTAACGGGGTTTCTTACATCACTCAGCGAGCTGCCGAGGCTGTTTATTCTGATGAAGGGCAAAAGCAGATTCAGGATAATTTGAATTACTATCGGGCAAATGCGAAAATCATTTTTGATGGGCTTACAGAAGTTGGATTTAAATGCTACGGCGGTATTTATTCTCCTTACATTTGGCTCAAAGTGCCTGCCGGTTATACTTCATGGTCATTTTTTGATGAACTTTTGGATAAGTGCCACGTTGTTGGAACTCCTGGTAGCGGTTTTGGTGCTGCCGGTGAAGGATTTTTCCGCCTGACTGCTTTTGGAAATAAGGAAAAGACGATTGAAGCGGTGGAAAGAATCAAAAAAGTTTACGGTAAAAAATAGGCCGGAAATTTATGTCTGATATGTCTGATATGTCTTGTTTTAGCAATTTTGTAACAACTCCCTGTAATCCTCATGCTAGTCCTGCTGCCAAAAATTTGATGGCGGAAATTGGTCGGTCTTATGGCAAAAAAATTATTTCGGGTCAGATGGATTTGACCTGGAATGATTCTGTTGATATGACTGCCAGGATTTTCAAGGACACTGGCAAGCGTCCCAAGCTTATGGGCTTTGACTTTATGAATTACACAGGAAAGTGGGGGGATGGCCATCATCAGACGGAAGAAGCTATAAGATGGGCTAAAAAAGGCGGATATGTTCAGTTTTGTTGGCACTGGTATGTAAAAGGGCCTAATGGAAATTGGGCTTTTTATTCTTACAGTGATGCGCCGGAGGCTTCGAGAGGGGCTAGGCGGGGAACTGATTTTAAAATTCCTTATGATGATTTGTCTGAAACCTGGAAAACTGACTCTGCTGAGTACAAACTTTTGCTAAATCAGATGAAGAGGATTGCTGATGAACTGGAACGCCTGCAGAAAAAAAACATTCCGGTTTTGTGGCGGCCTTTGCACGAAGCTAGTGGACGCTGGTTTTGGTGGGGCAACAGCGGGGCAAAATCTTTTATAGCCCTCTGGCGGCTGATGTATGATTATTTTACAAATACCCGGTCTTTAAATAACCTTTTGTGGGTTTGGAACGGCCAGGCCAAGGAATTTTATCCTGGTGATGATTTTGTTGATTTTATAGGCCAGGATATTTACGACGCACCCAAAAATTATTCTTCCCAAATCAAAAAATTTACCGAAGCGGTGAATTTTTGTGATAATCCTGAAACTTCTACAAAAATGGTCGCTCTCACCGAAAATGGAACTATTCCGTCTCCAGAAGCGTGCAAAAAAGATGGGGCAATGTGGGCCTGGTTTATGACCTGGAACGATGTTACTCGAAAATCGGGCGTCACTCGTGAAGGAAATTTCTGGACCGGGGAGTTTTACAACGAAAATTCCCATAAAAAAGCCGTTTATTTGAGTGACGACGTGATAACCCTGGAGTGGAAGAGCCTTTGGGAG
>CAZGDL010000114.1:0-6501 GCA_964525075.1 uncultured Treponema sp. | reverse complement strand
AAAAAATCAAAAAAATTTAAAAAAAATCAAAAAAAAACGCCAAATTTTGGTAAAAAAAGAAAACCTCCGACTATATTAACTATAGGAATAAAAAATATAGAAAATATAGGAACGGAGGTTTTATGATTTTAAACGGGAAGTTAAAGGAAATTGGTTTAATTGTTTTGGAAAGTCTTGTGATTGTGGGAATTACGCTTTTTGGGGTCTTTCCATTTTCCTGCAAGGTTACGACCGAGGGAATTGAAATAATTGGTGGGGATTACACTCCGCCGACTATAGAAAATCTTTCTGTCGTTGACGAAAAAACTGTCACTATGGAATTTTCTGACCAGGTGAATTTGCGGTCTGTTGTGATTTCGCCCGTAATTCCTGGGGTGTCCGATTCTAGCCAACATTCAGAGACGGAAGAACTTTCTCCGGCCATTGCAGCAGCGACTGGCCAGTATGGAAAAATTGATGCCGAAATTAATTCTTCTGAGGATGGAAAAATCATCACTTTTAATCTGCAGGAAGCCACGACTATTGGTAAATCTTACGAAATTTATGGGCTGGTGGAAGACAAAATCGGAAATACTTTGACATTTTGTATGCCTTTTATCGGTTACAATTCAAAATTCCCAAAATTGCTTATGACGGAAGCCGTGATAAAATACGGAAAAGGGACAAAGAGTGGCGAAACTGTTTACAGGGGGGAATTCGTAGAGTTTTTGGTCCTGGAAGGGGGAAATCTGGCTGGATTGGAACTTCTTAGTGCGGCTGATGGCGAAAATAAAAAATATAGTTTTCCTGCGATTGAAGTTTCAAAAGGGGAAATATTCCTAGTTCATTTGAGGACTGTTGGAGAAGGTTGTGTAAATGAAGATGGGGATAATTTGGATTTGGCGACCGCTCCTCAGGCTAAAAATGGGGTGAGGGATTTGTGGCTAGAAACGAATACCTCACATTTTAATGATTCGTCGGATGTTATTTATGTCAGAAACAGTGTGGATAATTCTATTTTTGATGGTTTTATGTATGCAGCTGATGATGCAGATGAATGGAAACCGGTAGTTGCTGAATATGCTGTAAAACTTGCTGATTTGGGATTTTATGAATCTTCGGATATTTCCCAGGCTGCGTCGTCAAAAGGTTGTAGTCCGTTAAAGTCTTTAACCAGGATTGATGGGGCGGAAATATATCAGAAACTTTTGGCTGGGGAAGAAGTGGAATTGCCAGTTATGAATACGGCGGACGGTTGGGTGGTGATGGCAGCTAGTCCTGGGGTGATGTAATGGATTACGGAACTGCCGACGCAAGCGAAGTGAGCGTAGCGAATGGAGCTTGCCGGACCGCCCGAATTTTTACCAACAAAATTTTCCGGGGCTTTCACTTTCATATTCACTTTCACAAGGATTTTTTTTGTGCTAAACTGCACGAATGGTCGAATTATTAGCTCCTGCGGGAAATATTGAATCACTGGAAGCCGCTATTGGCGAAGGTGCGGATGCAGTTTATTTGGGTCTCAAAAGTTTTAACGCGCGTTTGCGAACGACGAATTTTGCATGGAATCAGTTTGAGGCGACGGTTGAAGCTCTGCACCGGCAGAATAAAAAAGTTTATGTTACTGTGAACACGGTTACCGAAGAAAGGGAGACCGAAAGGCTTTATCGATTTTTGGCTTATTTGAATGAAATTGGGCCGGACGCTTTGATTGTGCAGGATTATGCCATTATGCGTATGGCTCAGGAATTTTTCCCAAATCTGGAATTGCACGCTTCTACTCAGATGAATATTGAATCGTCGAATGCGGTTAGGCTTTTGCAGAAAAATGGGGTAAAGCGGGTTGTTTTGGCCCGAGAACTGGGGCTTGAAGAAATCCAGAAAATTAAAAATGAAACAGGGGCCGACCTTGAAGTTTTTGTTCACGGGGCTTTGTGCGTGAGCGAAAGCGGGCTTTGTCTTTTTTCGAGTTTTTTGGGCGGAAAATCTGCTAACCGGGGAATGTGTGCCCAGGCTTGCCGGCGTTTTTATACTGCTGAAGTTCCGGGGGGAATTAAGCAGGGCTATTATTTTTCTCCTTGTGATTTGCAACTTTTGGATCAGATTCCAGATTTGATTGATGCTGGGGTGGATTCTTTTAAGATTGAAGGCCGTATGAAGTCTGCGGAATATGTTGGGACTGTTGTTTCTGCCTATCGTTATGTGATTGATCATTATAAAGAGGATAGAAAAGGGGCCCTTGCGACTGGTAAGCGTATTTTGGCTGGGGATTTTGCTAGGTCAAAAACTACTTATTGGTACGGATTTAAATCTTTGGAAGAGGGCGTTGAAAATGCGGCTGCAAAAATCCTGAATCCTGACCAGGCCGGCGGAACTGGTATTTATCTTGGAAAAATTGCTGCTACAAAGCCTGCTGATAAGGAACTTGTTGCTGCAATTCGCGAAAATCTTCCGCCGGATGCTAGTCCTGAGCAAAGA
Organism: uncultured Treponema sp.; assembly: GCA_964525075.1. Lineage (GTDB taxonomy): Bacteria > Spirochaetota > Spirochaetia > Treponematales > Treponemataceae > Treponema_D. Next base: position 4,044 of record CAZGDL010000114.1, on the reverse strand, counting down.
AATATCCAGATGGCTTGTTTGAAAGGCGGTTCTTACGATCCTGACCCAGGGGACTCTATCCGTATTCATAAAAAAGATGATTCTGGAAGGGTTAGCCACAAAATTAGAAGTGTGGAAATTGATGAGGATTCTGAAAAACGCTGGATTGACATTCCGGGCGGTTATTCGGTTGGGGATGAGGTTTATCTTCTCCAAATTAAGGCTGGAACTAAGCGTTATAATCGGGTTTTGCCTAGTGATTTGGGAAAATACCGCAAGCAACCAAAAGACCAGCGGCTACCGATTTTGGATTTGACTCCGGTAAAAGATAAGGAACTTTCTTATTTTCCGGAAGGAATTTACGCCCAGGTTTCTTCTATCGCAGATGTTTTTGCAGTCCAGGCTCTTAATCCTGTTCGTCTGATTATCGAATATAATCACGAAACTTCTTATGATCTTTTGAATCACAAAACTGTTTTACCATTTTCTAAAAAGCAGATTTATATTTCTTTAGATCCTTTCTGTTCGGCTGCCCAGGAGGATAAATTAAAAGAAGATTTGGATAAGCTGATTGGTGATGGATATTTTAATTTTGTTGCCAATAATATTGCTCATATCCAGATGTTGAAAGGACAGAAGGTCAACGTAATTGCCGGGCCTTACCTTTACACTTTTAACCGCTGGGCTGTAAGCTGGCTGGAAAATCAGGATATTGGGGCTTTTATTATGCCTTATGAAAATTCTAGGCGGAATTTGGAAGCGACCTACGAAGCTGATGTTAGAAGCAGGGTTTTGGTTCCGATTTTTGCTTACCCGGCTTTGTTCCGTATGCGATTTAAGTTGCCAGAAGATTATGATTTTACTTATTTTGAGGATAAAGAGGGCAAAACTTTTAAAGTATCTTCAACTCAGGACGGTTCTTTTGTTATGCCGGAAGAGCCTTTTTCGATTGTTGATAAGGTGAACTTTATCAGTCAGGCTGGTTTTAAGCGGTTTTTGATTGATTTTTCTAAGACAAAGGTAAATCGTGGCCAGATAAAGGCGATTTCTGCGTCAATGTCGAAAGGTCAGGCTTTGCCGGATGTTTCCCGCTTTAACTGGAAAGATGGTTTTTACAATCCTCAGCAGATAGAAGATTATAAAGCCGCCAACGAAAGGGCTGTTGCTGCAAAAGCGGCCGGACAAAATCCTCGACGAGGAAATCGCCCGGCCGCCGGTGGAAGAAATTCTCCTTCAAAAAAGACAAAAAAGAAGAATTCCCGTTCACCAACTAGGAGGTAATGAGTCTCTAAAACCTGGAAATTTTAGAGTTGTTTCTATGCCAGAAACTAAAATTCACCTGTAGCTAAAACACCGTTTCTTCTACAGGGATTTCAACACTTTTAGTAACAGGGGCTTCGGCAGGGATATTTTCCTTGTCGGAGTCCTTTTTATTTTCACCGTTTTTTGTAAAAGACGGTTTGTATTCGATATGTTCTGCGACAATATAAACTTTGCTCATGGTTTTATCATCTTCAGTTTTCCATACGTCCTGTTTTAAACGGCCTACGACTCTGACGCCCCGGCCCTTGTAACCCTTCTTTTCGCAGTATTCGGCCATTTTGCCAAATGTTTCTACATCAAAAAATGATACTTCTTCGACACCCTGATCATTTCTATTTTTGTAAAAACGATTTACCGCAAGCGAAAACTTGCACACCTTAAATCCTTCTGCCGGTTCTGTAAGAACGGCATCCCGCACCAGATTTCCTTCAACAATGATAGAATTCAAATTGTTCATAAAATACCCTCAGTTTAAAATTTTTGACGCCTGGCCAGACTGTCGATGTTTTCACAAGCGTTTTCAGCGTTCTCCTTAAAAACCTTGCATATATATAATTGATTTGATATGCAAAAAAAGGAAATGAAATTGGGAAAAAATGAAAAAAATTGGGAAAAAAATGGGAAATTTCCGCAAAAAAGTGCGAAAATGTGGTTTTGGAGGAAAATTTTACTACACAGACGGGGCATAAGATGCTGAAACGAGTTCAGCATGACGTGCTCCGTCATTCCGGGCTTGACCCGGAATCTCCGGAACGTCGTGCTGGGAGGGGAAGGACAGAAATCCCCTAGTGCTTATCCGAAAAATTGCTGACGAGCCGCAAAATGTAGAGGGTGACGTACTCGGTGAGGGCTTTTTCCTCGTTGATTTTTTGCATATTCGGGGTGTTTACCAAAGTTCTTGCAAGGCCTTCAACACGTTCGCGGGTAAAACTTGTGCCTGTAAGAGTTTTTGCAACTTTGCGGGTGTAGTCGCGGATTAAGGCGTTTACATCTTCGAGAAGATTATTGTAGGCTTCCTTTGAAATCATCTTGTTCCACTGTTTTGTAAGATAATTCAACTCGCGGTCCAAAGTTGAACCTTCCGGAATCATATCTTTTGTGATTTCTTTGGCGGCAGAGGCAAGGGCTTCGGCCCGGCTGACAGGTTTTGTGGCAGCTGCCTTGTTTGCAGAAGCCTCGGCGGCAGAATCTTCCAGGAGTTCGTCCAGGGTGGAAGGTTTTGCTGCTGTCTGACTTTTATTCTGCTTGTCTTTTGCTTTCTTTTTTGAACTGAAAAGCGAAATAATCCAGGAAAGGATTGGAACTGTGTAAATAAAAGGCAGGCGGGATTTTGCATTTGCAAGGATTTTGGAATTGGAAAGCATAAGCAATTCGCTGTAAGACATAAGTTTGCCATCGGTAAAAAGATGGAAGCCTTCCAAACTTTCATCATCCTCTTTTTCATAAGCAAGAAGATTCATAAAGGCGGCATTTAAAAGTGCGTACAAAACTGGGGAATTTTTTTCTACCAGTTCATGCAGACAGGCTTCAAATTCCGAGGCGTTTGTCATTTCCGGCAGTTTTTCATAATTCAAAAGTGATTTATACCAGGATTTTTCCAGTTCTTCTTCGATTGTGCCGTGAGCTTCGTTACAAAGTCTGACAACAACTTGAATCACCTTTTTTTTGTAAACGTAGTAGCGGGTTCCCGATTCAACTTTAAATACCAAAAGTGGAGGGAGTTCGTGGGCATCCCCTTCCGTTGTCATTCTTTGCAAAAATTCCTTCAAATCATCTTCACTGTACTGGCCATAAAGGAGGCGGCCATTTTGATCGTGGAATTTCAAAATCTGATTCATTGAATAAAAAAATGGAGCTTTTGCAAGTTCCCCTTCCAGGGCTTTTAGAGCTTCTTCTCTTTTGTGTTCTTGCTGGAATTTGGCCTTTAAATATGTGGAATAAATTTCTAGGATTTGAACTGACTGCAAAACATTTATATCTTCAATTGTGCGGTCTTGGATTTTTTCAAAATCCTGGCGGATTAAATAAAGGGTCTGATTCCAGATGTAATAATCATCACCATCTGTAAATTCTGCAAACTGATAATTTTCTGTATCTACAAAGTGAGAATAAAAATTGCGGATAGAAATTTCTTTTGTAGGATTTGTACTTCGGAGTTTTTTCAAATAAAAATCGTGAGATTCTTCTTTTTTCAAAACCTTGCGGACTTTTTGCTGGGCCGTGTCCAAAAAAACTTTGATTGGAACGCAGGCAGGCGCCAGGAGGGCAGGAACTTCCTTAGAAAATTCTATGATGTACAAAAGTTGTGATTTAGAATTGTCTTTGTCGATGATGGCAGGAAAATACTGGCTGGCAAGTTTATGTTCCAGGGCATTTACAGGGAAAAGTTTTGGCAAGTCGGTGATTATCGGGTAAAAAAGTGAATCATTTTTCATGATTTCTTTGTACTGGTTGGCAAAATACATGGCAAAGTAGGCGATTGCAACGATGATTTTTTTATTGTTGTTTGTGATTACGGCTACCAGGTGTTTTTCAGAAAGTCCCTGGAGTTCTGCTTCGACGGTGGAAGTGGCGTCTCCCAGATATTTTACCAGTTCAGACTGTTCTTCTACGTGGTGTTCTGCGTATTTTTTGACGTAAGCACAGAATTCTCGTAAATCAATAAATGGTGATTTAGATTTTTCTGCGTAGTATCTGATGATTGAACTTAAATTAGAAGTTGTTGCCATTTTTTTCCCCTCT
>CAZGDL010000113.1:0-6813 GCA_964525075.1 uncultured Treponema sp. | reverse complement strand
TTGAACGTGTATTCCCTTATAACAGCCCACGTATTCAGAAGGTAGAAGTTGTTCGCCCTGGTAAAGTACGCCGTGCAAAACTTTACTACTTACGCGATAAGATTGGTAAGGATGCTAAAGTTAAGACTTTGGTTGGTGCAAAAGTTGCTGCTGCTATGGCTGCTCGTAACGCTGCCGCAGCTGAAGGTGCTAAAGCTAAGGAAGCTGCTGCTACTGAAACTCCAGCTCAGGAGTAATTTTCGGTTAATTTCCGTTGATTTCTATTAATTGACAATTAATTATTGAAAATTGATAATAAAGGTGTTCGTTTTTGGGCGGACACCTTTTTTTTATGGACGCAAATGCTCTTGTAATTCATTCAAATCAACTTTCTCGGGCGGGACTTAATCATCAGGTTTTGAAAAATGGCTCCTCGGTGCTAGTTAGAGTGATTGATGATAAGGGGAATGGGAAATATACAGGCTCTGTCGCCGGCGTTCGCGTAAATCTATCATCAGAAAAACAACTGAAGGTCGGTTCTACTTTTGTGGCAAACGTGACTGCCAAAGATGGAATTATTTTTGTTACGCCAAAAAATCAATCTTTTATAAATCAAAATTCTATAAAATTAGAGGTTCTGAATAATCAGCAGATATTTACACTTTTGCAAAATTTGGGTTTGCCTGCGGATGGGGTGGCTTTGAGTCTTTTTCAGATGTCCAAGCAGCTTGAGATGAAAATAGAGCCTCAATTTTTGGGAAAACTTTATCATCTTGCTTTGAAATTCAAGGGAAAAGAAAAACTTGCAGCGGAAATCTTTCTTCTTTTGGCTAAAAAAGGGATAAATGCTGAGGCTGATGAAATTCTGGAACTGCTGGCTTTTTTGGAGACGGAGGATAATCATAATAATCTTTTTGGAGATGGGACTGGAGATTTTGCAAATGGAAAAAATCTTCTTAATCAGATAAATAAAAAGGAAGGGGCCTGGTTTATTTTTCCTTTTGAAATGCTTAGGCTATCTGATAGGGCTGGCTCTGGAAGTGGTTCTGGTGTTAATGCTGAGTCTGATGAAAGGGAGAGACTTGGCTGGGGCTGTATAAAAATCCTCCTTGATAAGGCGAATTCTATTAAAATGCTGAATTTTAATTGTGATTATCAGGGGCGAAAATATTTTTTTAATTTGAATTACGAAAATAAAAAATGCAAAAAAATAAAATGCTTTGTCAGTGATATTTTGCTGGAAAATGTAGATGGTCTTTTGTTATCTTTAAAAAAACGGTTCTTGAAAATTTGTGATGGAATAGAAATTGACTGGGCTGATAAAAGCGAAATTGAAGGGTTTGCCAGTGGTGGTGAAAATTTTTACGGTTTTGATGGGAGTGTTTGATGCGGTTAATGGCAGAAAAAAAAGCGGTTGCATTGAAATATTCTCAAGGACTTGAAGCTCCAATCATAGTGGCGAAAGGAAAAGGAAAAATTGCTGATAAAATCCTGGCAGAAGCAGCAAAAAACGAAATTCCAATAAAGGAAGATACTGTTTTGGTTGATATGCTGGGGATAAGTGAAATTGGGAATATTGTTCCAGAAGAAACCTGGGAAATATTGGCTCAGATTTTTGCTTTTGTGATGGAAGAAAAGAACTAAGAGAGGTAAAGTGAACAAAAAACGTGTCGGAGACCTGGGGGAAGACAGGGCTGCAAAATATTTGCAGGAGAAGGGGTATGAAATTATAGCAAGAAACTGGCGGACAAGAACTGGGGAAATTGATATAATTGCATATAAAAACGAAACTATTGTGTTTGTGGAGGTTAAAACCCTTCCAAATGGCACTTTAGATATGATAAAAAGGGAGTTAAATCATCAGAAATTAGAAAGAATTTTAAAAACGTCTAAACGTTTTCTGTTAAATCATCGACAATATAGTATGAGTTACGTCAAATTTGATGTAATTATTATTGATATGCCTGGTCTTGAGCCTGTGTATCATATTGAAAATGCTTTCGCAGAATAAGGGGAAATTCTATGATTTCTGGTGGAAAACCAAGAACGACAGCGACTTTAGTTTTGGAAAAAACTGAAGATTCGGGACTGTCTCCACGAATTTTGGAATTGAGGAGAAAAATTCAAAATCAGGATTACATTGATAATGCAATACAGAGGATTGCCCAGGTAATCAGCAATCATCTTATTGACGATCCTGATGAATTGAGATTTCGGGATTAATTATGGATAAACGTCGTAATAAGAAATATTCGAATAATTGGAAAAATCAGAATAGATCTGAGCAAAAAAATAGGGAGCAGAACAATCAGAACGGGCAAAACCGGAAAAAAAGTTTTGTGTTCAATAAAGGGCAGTATGAAAATTCTGAACTTGAAAATGAACGCCTAAAAACAATTCAGGAAGTAAAAGCTCGCGAAATTGTATGTCCTTATTGTAATCAGCCAATTACGGATATTGCTAGTGCGATGGCAGATAAAGCAAGTGGAAAACCAATTCATTTTGACTGTGCTTTGGAAAAAGTTCGAAAAAATGAACCTGTTGGTGAAAATGAAAAAATTGCTTATATCGGCCAGGGACGTTTTGCCGTATTATTCTTCGAAAATCCTCGAGACCAAAGAAAGTTTTCTATTAAGAAGATTATAGAATGGGAGACGCGAGATCAAAAATCAGATTGGAGAGATGAGTTGAGCGGGCTTTACAGCCAGGTAAATTAAGGGCATCTCTAAAAAATCATTTTCAATGCTTTTTCAGAGAGACTTTCGAGTTTTAATTCGTTGATATAGCACGAATTAAAACGTCGCGTTTTCAGAGTTGCCTCTAAAAATTGCAATTTTTAGAGGCTCCCTTAAAAAAGTAATTTAGACGGAAAATTTCTGCCACTTCTTGTTTTGTATGGAAATTACAGTTCTTTGCAAAGTTGTTGATAATTTTGGTGATGTTGGTTTTGTTTGGCGGCTTTGCAAACAGTTAAAAAATATAAATGCAGATTTGAATATAAATTTGATTGCTGATGATTTGTCGGCTTTTAATAAAATCTGTAATTCTGTCCTACCTTCTAAAAATCATCAAACTGTTAATAAAATTGAAATTTATGATTGGAATGCCGATGATTTGTGCTATTCTGATTTTTCTAAAAATGATGGCCAAAAACTTTCCCTGATTTTGGAATGTTTTCAATGTGGGCGGCCTGCCTGGCTGGAAAAAATCCTTTTTGAAGATAAACTGCAGAGAACTGTAAATATTATCATGATTGATTATTTGACGGCAGAAAAATATGCAGAGGATTTTCATTGCTTGAAGTCCCTTACTCGAAGTGCAAAAGTGCAAAAAGTGAATTTTATGCCGGGTTTTACTGCAAAAACTGGTGGGCTGACTATTGACCGAGAATGGGCTGAATTGGGTAAGAGAAATGCGAAAGGCCCGATTTTGGTTTTTACTTATGAAAGGAATTGGGGGGCGCTTGTAAGGGGGATAAATCACACCAGGGAGAAAAATCGCACCAGGGGTGGGGAGATTTCTGGCGACCCAGCTGAAAATCACACCGAGGCGGAAAATTACACTAGGGGCGGTGACTTAAAAGTTTTGCTTGCCCAGGGGCGGGGGAAAAAATCATTCGAAACCTCTTATCATCAATTAAAAAATCCTAAATTTGGCTTGGAAATTCTGCCATATCTGAATCAGGAAGATTGGGATAAAATGATGAAGACTTGTTCCTTGCTTTTTGTGCGCGGAGAAGAAAGTATGAGCCGGGCTTGTCTGTCTGGAATTCCTTTTGTCTGGCACGCTTATCCTCAATCAGAAGAATATCAGCTTGTAAAAGTTGAGGCCCTGCTGGAAAGAATGAAGGGGCATTTTAAGGATGATGATTTTGAAATCATAAAAAAAGTCTGGCTGGATTTTAATAGAGGGGAAGGAGAAGTTCCTGCTGATGAATTTGAAGCTGATTGCAAGGTTTTTATAGAAAATGCTGATAATCTGGAATATGGATTTAGGGACTTTGCTTTGGATTTAAGAAAAAATGGTGACCTGGCCGGCAACTTAATGACATTCATTGGGAAAATTGATATAATAAAATAATATTTTTTGAAAACATTTTTTTTAGAGGTTATTTATATGTTAATGACATCACAGTTAAAAGTTGGAACAGCTTTTATGTATGAAGGCAATGCTCTTATCGTTCAGAAAATGCTTGGTCAGCGTTCAGGTCGTGCTGGTATGGTTACAAGCTTCCGCGTTAAGAACCTTGTAACAAATTCAACTATGGATCTTGGTATTGATGCTGGTGAAAAATTCGATGAAGTAGATCTCGAAAACCACACAACAAAACTTTCTTACATCGATGGCGATACTTACGTTTTCATGGATAATGAAACTTATGAACAGTTTGAACTTGCTAAGGAAGATTTGGGTGATTACGCTGGATATATCACTCCAGAAGATGATTTGGACGTTTCTCTTACATTCTACGAAGGAAAACCAGTTGGAATTGAACTTCCAGTTCGCGTAGTTCGTACAGTAACTTACTGTGAACCTGGTGTAAAAGGTGATACATCTGGAAAATCTATGAAACCTGCTACATTGGATACAGGAATTGAAGTTCGTGTTCCTTTGTTCATCAATACAGACGAAAAAATTGTTATTGATACACGTGATGGCTCATTCCTTGAACGTGCAAAATAATTTTTGATTTTTAGCCATTTTTAGTGATTGTACTGAAATAGCACTGAAAAAAATCGGGCGACTTGTAAGTTTTCTTGCGGGCGTCCGATTTTTTTTTGCTTTTTTGGATTTTCTTGGAGGTTAAAAAATTTGGTGAGAAAAAAATAAAGCCCTCCAGCGAGTGAAGGGCTTTTTAAGAACTAGTAGTCTTTCTTTTCAGACTTACGTCTTTTGTTCAAAAGTTTACGTTCCAATGTTGTTTTCTTCTGGTGAAGAGTTGCAGAAGGCTTTTCGAAATATTCACGTCGTTTGTATTCGCGGATAATGCCTTCTTTTTCAACCATGCGTTTAAAACGTTTGATTGCTTTTTCAAGGTTTTCTGAATCGTCAACGTTGATTGTTGCCATTGTAAATGTCACCTCCTTGTTCTCGGTGATTCCGTAAAAGTAGAAATATATTATAGGAAAATAAAAATAATTTCAAGATTGCGGATTGGAAATTTTGGATTGAAAATTGCGGAAAAATTAAGTACTTTAAGGTAATCCTAAAACTTGAATCAATTTTCCAGGGGGTGTGATAATATGGCAAATGTACCACAGGTAAATGAAGCATTGCAGCTTACAAATCAGCTTATAGATTTAGTTGGTGATGCAGAAAAAAAATTAACAAGTGCGAGAAACTGGGGCTTTTTGGATGTTCTTGGGGGTGGTTTTATTGTTGATTTAATCAAACATTCAAAACTTGGAAGTGCCAGTCAAACTATGGACCAGGTTAATTATTTGATGCAACGCCTACAGACTGTTTTAGGCTCAATCAGTATTCCAAATGATTATACAATGCAGGTTGGCGGATTTGCCACTTTTGCCGATTTCTTTTTTGATAGCGGGGTAGTCGATATTTATATGACCGCAAAAATTATGAACAGTTTAAGCGAAGTCAGAAAATTGAAAAATAAATTGTATCAGTTGAAGGCGAAATTGGAAGCTTTATAAGGAAAAGAGAAAAAAAGCCCTGTGAACATAAAAATTCACAGGGCTTTTTCATCACAAGGAGAAATCGGGTATAGCAGATTCGAACTGCTGACCTCAACGTCCCGAACGTCGCGCGCTACCAGCTGCGCTAATACCCGAACTGTAAAAAAAAAGCTTTCTGAGTTTTCAGAAAGCTTTACGCGAGCGGCGGGGCTCGAACCCGCGATCTCCGGCGTGACAGGCCAGCGCGATAACCAACTTCGCTACGCCCGCTCGATGTATTTCATATTATAGGAAATGCGAAAACGTGTCAACAAGCAAAAGGCAATTTTTTTAAATTTTTTATAGAAATTTTGAAAATGCCTTATAGGGCTTCCTATATAAAATATTGCCCGAATTTTTCGCGGATTTCTGGTTCCTGGGAATAAAACCTTGTAAGGTGTTTTTTGATGATGGTTTTTGCCAGTTCTTTATCTTGATTTTTAAAAGCTTCGAGAATGGCCTTGTGCTCGGTTACAATTACGGTAGGGTCGGATGCGTACAAGTGTAATTCCCGGATTCTGTCGTGGTGGATATTCATTAGCTTGACCATGTAAAAGCACTGCATTTTGTTTGCAACCCTGTACATTTCCTGGTGAAAATCGTTATCAAGTTCCATGATTTTATCACGATTATTTTTTGAAAGATAAAATTCCTGGAGATTTATGTTTTCTTCCATTTCCTGCAAATCAGCTTTTGTTGCTAAGTCACAGACTAGTTCTGCAACGGCACATTCCAGGTTTGACCGCATAAAAACGGCTTCATCAACAAGAGCCATATCAATTTTGCTGACGTAACTGCCACGCTGAGGAAGAATTTCTATGATTTTTGTGGTGGAAAGTTCCTGCATGGCTTCGTGAACAGGAGTTCTGGAAAGATTTAGTTCGTTGGCAATATCCTGTTCGCTAATCATAGTGCCTGGCTTTAATTCTAGATTGATGATGTTCTCGCGGATGACCCGGAGGGCGTAATCTCTGTTAGATTCTTTTGGTAGTTTTTCTGTATTCTTCATATTTTTGCCCTATCTTAAAAAAGAAAGATAATCTCGTCAATAAAGGACTTCTCTGAAAATTGACTTTTGCCATAGTAACCCCAGAACGTCATGCTGAACTTGATTCAGCATCTCATGGTTATGAGATTCCGGGTCAAGCCCGGAATGACG
>CAZGDL010000112.1:0-6865 GCA_964525075.1 uncultured Treponema sp. | reverse complement strand
TGGAATTCATTTTCTATATCTTATGTAATGTCAAATACAATAGGTTATGATTTTGATAACGGTTGGATTGCCAGAGAAGAAAAAGAATTTTTGCCATATTCTCTGTCATTTTCTTATGCTCCATCTACAAAAACTTATTACAGGTGGTTTAACAGGATTTCTTTTGCTCCAGGCTTAAATTTCAGCGTTTCAGCAGATTTGCTCAGAGCTACAAACTCATATCTGCTTTTTTCTCCGTCATTGACCTTTAAGTTGAATGAATTTTTGACATTTACCTTTTCTTCGACAAGTAGGAACTCTGTTTTGTACTGGTATTTCCAAAAAGAAGAAGGAGCTTTGTATAATGAATATGGCTGGTTCCTTGGAAATTTTATGAAAGATTTATGTGATTCTTTCCGTTTTGATAATCAATCACTGCGGGAAAAATCTGGTTTTAAACTCAAATCATTTAATATGACCCTTGCCCACGAACTCCACGACTGGACTTTCAATATGACCATGAAAATTGAGCCTAGAGTTGTCACAGAAAACGGTTCAAAATATTATGATTTTAGCCCTTATATCACAATTGGCGTAGTCTGGAATCCTATGGATTCAATGAAAACTTCTATCATTGATGAATACGGCGAATGGTCTGTTGAGTGATGTCACTTTTTGCTCTATAATAAAAAATCATATATGAATGAATATACTATTGTAGTTCCAGATAATAATGTGCTTTCCTGCCTTTGCGGAACTAATGATAAAAATCTCCAGCTCATAGAAGAACACCTGGGCGTTCCTGTTTTTACAAAAGGAAATGAACTTTCTGTAGAAAATGATAATCCCGAAATCTGCCAGAAATTCCAGTTTATTGTTGACCGTGTGATTGACGAAGTGATGTCTGGCAGTAAAAATACCGAAGACATAATCCACACAGTTCTGAATACCCAAAAGCCTGTAAATGCTGATGAAATGGTGATAATGGTGCCTGGCGCCCTCCGCCGGGTTTATCCTAGAAGTCAAAGGCAGGCAGAATACATTAATCTTTTGCAGACAAAAGATATGGTCTTTTGTACTGGAGCGGCCGGTTCTGGAAAAACTTACCTGGCAGTTGCAGAAGCCCTGCGATTAATCCTAAATCACAAAAAAAATAAATTGATTATTACAAGGCCGGTTGTAGAGGCTGGCGAAAGTCTTGGTTTTTTGCCTGGGGATTTGGAAGATAAAATTGACCCATATTTGCGGCCCCTCCGTGACGCCATGGAATATATTTTGCCTCCCGAAAGTGTAAAGCGGCTTTTTGAAGCGGGCGTTATTGAAGTTGCACCTCTCGCATATATGAGGGGTAGAACTCTGAACAATGCTGTAATTATTTTGGACGAAGCACAGAATGCGACAAATGAACAAATGAAGATGTTTCTTACCCGCATGGGCGAAAATTCAAAGGTTTTTGTGACAGGAGATCCATCACAAATAGATTTACCCAAGAAAAACTCGTCGGGTTTAGTGCATTCAATAGACATTTTGTATAAAATAGAGGACATAGGTTTTATGGAACTTACAGCAGAAGATGTTGTAAGAAATCAACTTGTTAAAAAAATTGTAAAGGCATACGAACATGAAAAAGAATGATGGAAAAACTAACGCTGCGTCAGATTTTTTTGCGGCGACCGGTCAGTATATTAAACAAAAATATCCTTTTTTGATTTTGTTTTTTGTGGGACTGCTTGTAGTTTCTGCCCTGAACTTTATGAAAATATCTACGGTTCAGAGTGTTGCAAATTATTCGATTGATGATTTTGAAATCGGCCAGATTTCGGATAGAACTATCGTTGCAGACAGAGATTTGTCCGCTGATGATTTGGATCCTGTTGAAATAAAAAAAGGTGAAAAAATCATAAAAAAAGGCTTTGCAATCACAGAAGATGCTTATGCAAAACTAAAAAAAATGGCTTCTTCCCCTTTATATATTGATTATCGTGCTTTTGCCAATAATGAACTTTACCTGGTTTTTCTGGCAGTTATGTGGTACTTGCTTTTTACTTTTATTCCTTTTGGGCGAAAAATACAGTTCAAAGAGCCCCTGCTGCACGTAATTCTTTTTATTCTGGAATATTCAGCTGCTGCCTTTCTGGGGAAATTTGCCTTTTTTGCTGATCCCTACAAACTTTGCATAGGTATTCCAACTGCAATTTTTATTATGCTGGTTACAGTTCTCTACGGAAATATTTCGGCAGTTTTGCTTTCCTTAATTTTTTCCCTTGGAGTTTTGAACGCCAGCAGCTGGCAGATTTCGACTTTTTTGTTCACCCTGGCTTCCGCTTTAACTTCGTCTGCAATTGTAAGGAAGATTGAGCGGCGGTTGGATTTAGTGGTTGCAGGTATTTTGCTGGCACTTTTTGATATTGTCTTTATTTTAATGGCCAAGGTTATCTTAAACGAAACCTTTACAGATATGATTCCTTTGCTTTTGGGGATTGTTGTAAACGGCTTTATTTCTGGTATTTTGACTTTGGGGCTTTTGACCCCGATGGAAACTCTTTTAAACACAGCTTCCATTTTCCGTTTAATGGATTTGAGTGATAACAACGTTCCAATTTTTAAGCAAATGCAGATTCAGGCAAATGGAACTTACAACCATTCTATGATGGTTGCCCAGTTGGCGGAATCAGCCTGTCGCGAAATCGGGGCAAATTCTATTCTGGCAAGGGTCGGCGGTTACTATCACGATATTGGTAAAATAGAGCAAAGTGAATATTTTGTAGAAAATCAGCAAAATATGGAAAACAAGCATAATGATTTGAACCCGACCTTATCAGCTTCTGTAATCAAAAGTCATGTAAGAAAAGGTGTGGAAAAAGCCCACCAACTCCACTTGCCCCAGGCGGTCATAGATATTATCGCTGAACATCACGGAAACAGCGTCATCACATATTTTTACAATGCCGCCAAAGAAAAGGATCCTAGCCTTAGTCCTGAGGATTTTGCCTACCCGGGAAATCCTCCTGCCTCCCGCGAATCTGGAGTTGTAATGCTGGCTGATACCGTTGAAGCTGCTTGCCACACCCTGGAAAATCCTACATCACAAAGATTGGAAAAATTCATCACAACTTTGGTTAATGCAAAAATGGACACAGGTCAGTTGAATAATTCTGAGTTGACATTTAAAGACATCGCAAAAATTAAAGAATCTTTTGTAAATCTTTTGACGGGCTATTATCACAATCGTATAAAATATCAGAATCAGGTTGACCCGGATGATAAAAAAGACGGCCCAAAAGACGCCACTGGTGAAAAAAAATTAGTCGCAAAAGACACCACCGGTGAAAAAAAACTTTCGGCAGGAAAAAATAATGAATAGAGTTTTTATAACAGTTCAAGAAGGCGTTCAGGAACCGGCCTGGCTAGAAAATGTCGAAAAATTCGTCCAAAAAGCCCTGTCGGCCCTGAATTTTGATGGGGAAGAGGTTTCAATTCTCTTTTGTAATGACCCTTATATGCAAGAATTGAATAATACCTATCGTCATATAGACTCTTCAACCGATGTTCTTTCTTTTGAAAATGATGAAGAATATGAAGATGATGAAGGCAAATGGAAGTGTGTTGGGGATATTGCCATCAGTCTGGACACTTTACCTGTAAATGCCAAATATTTTGACGAAAATAATAATAGCGAACTCAAAAGACTTTTAGTCCACGGTCTTTTACATTTAAATGGTATGGACCACGGAGAAGAACATATAGAAAAAGGGGTAGAACCCACTTGCGAAATGCTTGTTCTCCAGGAAAAAATTCTAGAGTCTTTGAAGGATGAAAAAATTATAGTATGAGTTTATTTAAACACAAAAAAAAGGCTAATCCTGCCGGTCAGGAAGAAATCATTCAGCAGGAAATTTTGAATGAAGAAAAAAAGGATATGATTCAAGGGGTCGAAGACCTTTCCAAAACTTCGGTAAAAGAAGTTATGATTCCCCGAATTGACGTCGATTTTATCTCTTCGGACACTCCTCAGGAAGAACTTTTTTCAAAAATTGTAGCGAGCGGTCATTCTCGTTTTCCTTTGTATACAGAATCAATTGATAATGTAATCGGGGTTTTGTATGTAAAAGATTTGATAAAATGCCTGGCAGAAAAAAAGCCTGTCAATCTTCAGGAACTTGCCCGCAAGGCTTATTTTGTTCCTGAAAGCAAGAGAATTGACTCCCTGCTCCGTGAATTTAAACGCCGCCATCTCCACATTGCCATTGCAATTGATGAATATGGCGGAATGTCTGGAATTGTCACCATGGAAGACATTATCGAAGAAATTGTTGGCGATATTCAGGACGAATTTGACAAAGAGCAGGAAGATATTATGACGGTTAGTGATAATGTCTGGCTTTGTGATGCCCGCGTTGACTTGGACGACTTGAACGAAGCCCTGGATGCCCAGTTCCCTAACGAAGATTTTGACAGTCTGGGTGGTTTTGTTTTTGATTTGTTCGGAAAAGTTCCTGTAAAATACGAAAAAGCTACCTGGAATAATTATGATTTTATTGTCCAGGATATGGAAGGCCACAGAATTAATATTGTAAAAGTAATCAAAAACACTGATAATAAAAATGATGATGAATAAAAAGATAAAACAGGCTCTAGCTTCAGGAATTTTTCTTTTAATAGCAGTTCTAGCACCTCTACCACCTCTTTTTGCAGCTGAGTCCAAAAACGCAGTAAAACTCTATAATCAGGCTCAGGAACTTCAAAATGATGATAACTGGTACGAAGCTTCTGAATATTTTCTGGAAGTTGTAAATTTAAATCCTGCTTTTAGCGACGCCTGGTTTCATCTTGCGGAATGTTCTTATCACCTTGGTCAATTTGACCTTGCCTATCAGTATCTTGAATCTGCCGAAAAATACGAAAAAAATAATTCAAAAATCCAGAACTTAAAGGGAATGATTCTCCTGGCTTTGGGAAATCTCGAAGAAGCCCGGTCACTTTTTACCGAGATTTTAAAAACTTATCCTAATGATGTTGACGCCCATTTTGGACTTGCCGAAATTGAACTTTACGATGGAAAATTTTCCGGGGCAGAAAATCAGTATACCGAAGCTTTAAAACGCCAATCTTCAAACCGCCGGGCTTTGCTTTCTCTGGCCCTGCTTTGTGCCGAAACAGGGCGTTTTACCCAGACCGAAAATTATTTGCGACAGGCAATGCAATTTTATTCTGGCGAGGCCGAAGTTCATTACCTGGCAGCCATTGTTTATATGATGGAGGCAAATTATGCCGAAGCCGAAAATCACGCAAGAATTGCGGTGGAGTTGAAAGGGGATTATGAAGATGCCTACGAACTTTTAGCTTCAATTTTGTATTCTCAAAACCGTTATAGCGAAGTTATAGATTTGTGTGATTATCTGATTGGAAAAAATCGAAAAAATTCGTCTGTCTGGTATTTGCGGGGAGTTGCAGAGCAAAAACTTGGTCAAAATGATTCTGCCATCGAAACCTGGTCTACCGGCTTAAATATTCAGCCCCAAGATGAACTTATGCGGATGATGCTGGAACTCACTGTAAAAGATGAATTGGATTTATCCGATACTCGCCGAAAAGATTGGGCAGCTTATCATATAAATCAGGCTAAGCAGTATGATAGCCGGTATGATAAAGCAGGTGCTACTTACGAATATCAAAAAGCTCTGATGATTGACCCTTCAAATTCCGAGGCCCGATTGGCTTATGCAAATATTCTGGAAATGAATGGAATGCACGAACTTTACCTTAGCCAGTTGAATTTTATAAAAGAAACATCAGAAAAAGAACTTTCGACTTCCCTAAAAGACACAATTGAAGCCTATGATTCACTTTTGACCGACAGTCTTGCCAAAAAATGGAAAGTTGAACCATTTTATCTGGACAAAATCCGCTGGAATATTGCCGTTTTTTACACGGAATCAACTTCAACTTTTAATCATGCTGATTCAGACCGTCTTACAGCCCTTGCTTGTGCCGATATTTTTTCTGGAGTGGCAATTACAAGTGTAAAAACTCAGGTAACTCCTGTTTCTGGCTACGCCGAAGCCTTCCGAAATGCCCGAGCCAATAATTTTGATTATTTTGTGATTGTTTCTTTGAGCGAGGGGCAGGATGATTTGACTTTGAATTCGACCATGTATTCTGCTAGAACTGGAACTCAAACTTCATCAGATAGATTTTATGCGACCGGAAACAACAAATTTTCTACAGTTTTGAGGCGTTTTAGAAATTCTATCCTGGAAAAATTGACAATCCGGGGAAAAATCCTGAATCGTAATGGAAAAACTGTACTCATAGACTTAGGAAAATCGGAAAATATCGTAAAAGATGCTGAGTTCAAAATCATCAAAAAAGGCTGCCTAAAAATTGCTGATTCTGGCAACGGGCTTTTTTATAAAGATGATGATGTTGTGGGAACTTTGACCGTAAGCCAATCTGGCGAGGAAGTTTCCGAGGCTGTAATCACAAATCATGGTTTTTATGACAGAATTAATCTTGATGATGAAATTGTTTTGGTTTCTATGCCGAACGAAGGTCAGGAATCTGGAATGGATACAGTTCCAAATGCCGACGAGAACGGAAATCCAGTTGTAAATAATGATGTAAAAGGCCAAGATTTGGTTGCGGAAATCAAAAAAGCGGTGGAAAGGCCTGCGATTTTGGAATTACTGAGAAGTATTTATTAGGGAAACGGTCTAAAACTGAATTTCGTGTTTTATCAAACGCGTCATGTTGAACTTTCCCGGGCCGTCATGCTGAACTTGGTTCAGCATCTCATGAGATTCCGGAACGAGTCCGGAATGACGTGGATGCTGAGATTCCGGAACGAGTCCGGAATGACGTGGATGCTGAGATTCCGGAACGAGTC
>CAZGDL010000111.1:1323-6878 GCA_964525075.1 uncultured Treponema sp. | reverse complement strand
TTTTACCAAAATTTGGCGTTTTTTTTTGATTTTTTTTAAATTTTTTTGATTTTTTTTAGAATTTTGCAGCTTCTACCATGTATCTGATAGAAGTTCCTGTATCATCCTCAATCATTTTTTCAATTACAAAAATCAAATTCTGTTCAGATTTATCACAGAAAATTCTTTCGATTTTGTAAGAAGTGACGCCTTTTCGTTCAATGTCTGGCGAACCAATCTGGTAAGAACGAAGAGTTTTTCCTTCCCCATTTTTGATATCGAGATTGATGTAGAATGATGATTTTACATTTTTGCCAGCTCCACGCATTGTTGGAACTAACTGAATGTGATATGTATTAGGATTTTCGATTTCAGAACCACGGAAATCTTTAAAAACAATTTCATCAGTTCCCTTTTTATTTACATCATCAAGAATGTACAAAATATGATCAGGATTTGCGGTCTCTGTTTTCAAATTCTGCAAATAATAATAACTTTTTGCTTCCAGAGCTTCGTAAACTTCTTTTCCACCCTTGCCGGAAGTTACAGCAGACGGCTTTGTTTTAAACACGCCCTTCTCAACATAATCATTTTCGGCTATATCAACCTGGTAAATTTCTGCCCAGCCCTGGAAATTTTTATCGGTTTTACCATATTGCCCAAAAAGATAATATCTTCCATCGCTTGTAAAACCTTTATCAACAAAAGTAGCTACGTCACCAGCAGACAAGGCTGTAAGTCCAAAAGCCAAAATTAAACTGCAAATAACAGATTTTTTCATTTTTCCTCCCAAAAAACTCCGCATTAGCGGTAGCACAGGATGACAATTTTTCAGAGTAAACTCTAAATTTGCCACTATTTCATTTTCGGAATATTTTTCATAGTCTTTACTATTATTTATCTTCTCGGTATCTTTTTAAATATGACAATTAAATCAAGAAACCGCGTATCTTTCATTTTTTTTATAGCTTCAACTGTCATTTTCATTTTATATGCGATTGTCACCCTTTATCAGCTTTTTACAAATAATATTTCTTTGCCAAACGTAAATTTGAAGGGCGTTCCCACCAATTTTATGCAAAAATACAATCCCTACTGCGTTTTTATTTCGCTTTTTATAATGCTTTTTTACGTTTCCTTTACCAGTTTTGAAGTTTTCCGTTCTTTTGAAAAAAGTCAAGCAACTGATATGCTCTTTTTTCTTTTGTTTTTGCTTGCCTGCCTTTGTGATACGTCCAGACTTTTAATCCCCCTCCTCCACCTTTCAAACACAAGTTATTCTAGTTTGATAATCAGGGTTGGAAATATTGCACTTTTGGGCAGAATTTTAGCCCCTCTTGCCCTTTTTGGAACAACAGTTTTGAGTACAGAAGGATTTAAGCAAAATACCGACAACAACTGCCTGATTATTTTGATTGGGGCCATGTTTTTTGCGGTAATCATTCCTTTAAACACTGGCTATATCAGGCCAAATTACAGCATTTCTTACGGTTATTTACAGCTGATTAGAAGCCTTTCTGTGATTACCTGTCTTGTTTCCATTGCAACCTTAGTGATTACAACAATCCGCAACGAATACAAACCTTATATGGTGATTGGATTTTCCCTAATCTGCATGGGCTATTCGATTATGTTCGATTCTTACTGCCTTTTGGCGACAACTACCGGCCCTTTGATTTTGGGATTTGGAACTTTTATCTATCTTGCCGAAGTTCACAAGCACTATCTTTGGATTGATTAAGGGCATCTCTAAAAATTGCAATTTTTAGAGGCTCCCTTAAATCAAAATTTTAAAAATACTTCCTATACAAATCGGAATTAAAAGATTATCAAAATCTGCCAGGGGCAAAACTTCTATGAACATTGCACAAAGGGCAACGATCAGGCTGACAAAACAGTTTTGACAGCAGCAAAAAGTTGCAACGAAAACTGCCAGGAAGCAGGTCAGACTACCGGCTACAGTTTTTCCGCCGGCCCCGGGAATTGTCACTTTACCAAAAAGTTTTCCTGCCAGGCTGGCAAGCCCATCACCAAAGGCAAGGGCAAAAATCCCAATTCTGGCACAATCTAGGGGAAGTGCAAGGGCGGCAAGCAAAATCCCCAGAACCAAGGTGACCGGTCCCAAAACAAAGCGGTTTTCGTCCCGTTTTCTGGCAGCAATTTCTGTGATTTTAGAAATCAGGGGGATTGTATAACCTTTTAATCTTAAAATTTCACAAACAGAATAGGCGGTCACTGCAAAAATCAAAAGCCCGATAACCGGCCAATAGGCAAGTCCCAAAAAAAGAGGCACAAAACTAGAACAAATGTGAATGGACTTTCTAAAAAGTTCTTTGAAAATAAAGTTGAGCCTTTCTCTTGCAAGAATTCCGTTTGTCACTTTTGTCTGCATAAATCCCCGCCTCTATTGCCGTTATTGCCTCTATCGCCTTTATCTAAAAAACTAAAATCGCTCGTTATCAACCAGGGTTTTTGAAATATCCGTGTAAATTGCAGGCTCAAATTCCGGCACTGGATGGGTGATATACTGAATATTCTGCTCTGCAAGGTTGCTACCCGAAAGTCTGACCAAAGTTTCCTGGTTACGGGTCAAAGCGTCCCAAGCCCGCAAAGACTGCTGGAACTGCACAATAGCCTGGGCATTCAAACCAGAATTGCCAGTCTTTTTTGCCAGCCTGTACAAAGTAACGCCGTAGTTATTTGCAGCAGAAAGATAAGTGTTTACAAGGTCATAATCTTTTACATTTGCCTGAGGCAAAACAAGGCCACGTTTTGCAATTTCGTCGTCAAGGCTATCAATCAGCTGATTATAATATCCCTGGGCCGCATAATCATCACCACGCAAAGACAAAGTATTTGCCATAGACAAAAGGAGATTTCTTTCTTTGACATTTCCATCTCCGGCTTTCATAAATGAACCAAGGGCTTCCGTGTAATTTTTGTTTTTATACTGGATATAGCCGATTTTATATCTGATTGAAGGAGTATCGTTTTCAAGTTCAACAGAATATTTATAATTTTGAAGAGCCTCCGCATAATCACCAGAAATAAAATATTTGATATTGGCCATATCTTCGTAAAGTTTTCCAATATCAGGGCTGCCCTGGAAACCGGCATTGTCGCGTTCAGTTGTATACAGAGAAATACCCTCGGCAAATTGTTCCTGAGCCTGCAAATAATCTTCTGTGTCGGTGTAATATTCGCCAAGCAAGCGGTAAGAGTCGATATATTTGTAAATATCCCGCTTCTTCATAGAAGGAACCATATTAAAACATTCGATAGCGTGCTGCAAAGATGATTCAACCGAACCTGTTTCGCCAGATTTTATAAAATATTTTGCAAGGTTATAGTAGGCAACAGGATTTTCTGGGCCAGTTTTTACAGCTCTAACCAAAAGCCCCCTCAATCCTTCAATTTCGTAACGCAAATATTCTTCTGATGGAGCCAAAGGTCCATAGTATTTTTCCAGAAGATAACCGCTCAACTCGGCCCAATCTTCTGCCACCAAAGATTTTTCGCGTGGTTCAAAAGTTTTTTGCAGTTGAATTACATTTCGCAAATTATCAGTGCGGATAAAATATCTCATCATACGAGACATATACAAATCTGATGGCCCGTAAAGTTGCAGGAGAGTTGCGTACTGTTCGCGGGCATTTTCCAATTTTGCAGGGTCTTTTTCGGTTCCCCATTCAAGGAAGATGTCGCCAAGTTTCAAAATTCCATCAGCATCATTAATATGATAATCAAGCACCTGACGACGGACAATTTCTTCCGCTTTTTCGTAATTTGCTAGGTCTTCCAATTCCATATCAGCATATTCAAGACCAGCCTCTTTATCATGCCTAAAATAATTCAAAATTTTCTGATACATTGCAGCTGACCGTTGATACTGTTTGTGTTCCCGGTAACCACGGGCATAGTTAAAGAACCATTTTTTGTTGATTCGGTATTTGACAGCCTCTTCAAATTTCATTTCTGATTGAGGATATTCATCTTCCTGCAGTAAAGCGTAGCCTTGCTTGTAAAGAGAATTTGCTTTGAGAGGTTTATAAATACAGTTTTTACTAAAATTAAAGATTCCAAAGAGCAAAAGTAGAGCCACAACTCCAACCATAAGCCCCGGAATAATTTTATTTTTAAGTTGATAAGAAAGTGATTTTTTATAAGCTTCGTATTCTTCGGCAGTGCGGTGTTCAAAATCTCGTGGAACAGGAATCGAAGTATCCAGCATTTTTTCCAGCATGCTGGCAACCTGGCGGGCAGGTGCTTTATTCAGAATTTTTTCAATTACTTCAAATTCTGCATCGTCTGTAAATTCATCCTGGACAATTAAATCTTCAAAAGCAAGACGGACATTTAAAGGATATTCTCCCAGGTTTTTCAGGAATTTTTTATATTGAGAGTCTGACAGCGTGTTCGGAGGTAAATCTTCGCTTTCTTCTGCCTGGCTAAAATCTGGCTGATCAAGTTCGGGTTCAGTTTTATTTTTCTTCCCCTTATCTTTCTTTTCCTTATCCTTCGCATTATTTTTAGGCAAAGCAGGTTTTGATTTTTTTTCTTCTTTTGCATTTGTGACATCAGAAAATCCAGGAATTTCAAATTCCCCTTCCATCGCAAAATCATCACCATTACCAAGCTCAAAATCTCCGCCACCACCATTCAACTGGGAATCGGTATCCTGAATACCAAAATCCATGTCGTCCATTTCGGAAGTGTCAAAAGTTTCAATCGGCTGATTTTCGTCGAATTCCTGGGCATCTTCTATTTCGTCATCAGAATTTTCACCTGCATTATCACCAAAATCACTATTAAAATCCCCACCAAAGTCATTTTGATTGTCATCAGAAGTTGCGGAATCGGAACTTGTGTCGTCGTAATCTGGGATTTCGTCGTCTGCATTAAAATCGACAGGGGCAGTCTGGGCCGAACCAAAGTCCATGTCGTCCATATTAAAGAGGCCATCAGGAGGATTTGAGGATTCGTCTGAGAGGTCAGGATTTTCGCTAGCAGTTGAGGCAAAGCCATCAAGAGAATCCAGGCCATCGAGCGGAGATGTGGTTGTGTTTTCGTCACCAGGGATTTCATCACCAGTGGAAGTTTCGCCACCAAGAGAGTCGAGGTCGCCAAGACCTGCGAGGCCACCTAAGGCATCGCTAGCGTCACCAGGTGCCGTTTCGTCACCGAAAGATGAAAAATCACCAAGGTCGCCGACAGCGTCACCAGCATTTGCTGATTCCCCACCATCTGCATTTTCGTCACCAGGGAGGGCAAAATCCCCCAGAGCGTCACCATTATCGCCAGACTCTTTCCCACCGCTTGCCCCTGCAGAGCCAAAATCGTCAGGAAGTTCTAAATCGTCAAGATTAAAATCGCCAGAAGCGGAAGTAGAAAAATCTCCATTATCGGTAGTAGATTCAGCTCCGGTGGCAAAATCGTCACCCGGGAGGGCAAAATCCCCTAAATCACCGCCATTATCGCCATTATCACCGCTGTCACTACTATCACTAAAATCAAAATCAGCAGGAGCTTCTGGAGCTTCAAAATCACCTAAATCTTCAACTTCACCAAGGTCGCCA
>CAZGDL010000111.1:0-1223 GCA_964525075.1 uncultured Treponema sp. | reverse complement strand
CAGCATTTCCACTAGAGCCAGCATCAGCCAGGTCTTCTACCCCGCCAAGGTCACCCAGGTCATCAAGCTCGCCTAAATCTTCTACAACTCCAGCATCATCTAAATAACCAGAACCGGCCTCTTTCAAACCACCATCAGGACTTTCAAATCCAAAGTCCGTAGAGGTAAAATCCCCACTTGAACTGTCTGCACTGTCTGAACTGCCAGCGTCTGCATCTCCAGAAAAATCATCAGACGGATTATCAAAATCAAGATTACCCAGAAGTTCATCAAGGCTAGGTTCCCCACTTCCCCCGGAACTTATTCCAGGTTCGGTAGCAGAAGCCCCTCCAACAGAGCTTCCAGCCCTCTCCCCAGCGTCATTTTTAGAACTAGAAAGATTTCCAGAATCAGACGAAGAGCCAAAATCGCCACCCATAGAAGCCAGCAAATCACGTTCAATTTCGGACAATCCATCATCAACTGGACTTGCATTTGCATTTTCACTTGCGACATTGTCAGCCCCAGAAAAATCGTCCGTAACTTCTTCGCCCAAATCTTCCGACTCAGCCGCATCTAAACTATCAAGGTCAGAAATTTCTTCAAAATCTTTTTCCAGCAAAGGCTCAGATTCTGGCTCTGGCTCAGAACTTGAATCTTCAGAAGAATCAAAACCAGCCCCCGACAAAAGAGCATCAAGGCCCATATCTGCAACAGAAATTTCTTCAGGTTCTTCTTCGACTTCCTCAACCACTTCTTCCTGGGGAGTGTCCTCGAACATAGAAAGGTCGGGCATCATATCAGAAGAGTCGCCCAAATCAGGAGCGGCAATAGGATTTAAAAGAGATGATAAATCTGGAGCTTCAAAAGAAGGACTAGCATCAGTGGATTTTTCAGATGATGATGGATTTGTAAGACCGGCTAAATCAGAAAGGTCTTCTTCAACAGGCGAATTGTCAATTTCAGCTTCAATTTCAGGCATTCCGAGGACAAAGTCTTCAGAATCATTTTTGTCCTCAACATCTTTTGGAATGATAATTTCTACAGGTTTTTCCCCTCTGCTTGCACGAATTGTGATTTCGTCACCAAGAGAAAGAAGATCTTTATTAAATTGTTTAAGCTGACTTAAGCCTGGCATATCTCTTTAATTTTACTCCACTTCACTCGTAAAATACAAGTAATTCTACCTTCTTACTAACGGCGATTTTTCGTCTTGACTTAAGACTTTTCTTCTTATCTTACAA
>CAZGDL010000110.1:0-6890 GCA_964525075.1 uncultured Treponema sp. | reverse complement strand
TAGCAAAGGAGTTCAAGATGACGAATAATTCACTTTCTGCAACAAACGGTTCTCTTGGCTATAAACTGGCTACAAAAAATCTAGCTTTTATGCTTATGGCTTATCTGTTTCCTTTTTTTATGTATATTCCATTTTCCTTGTTTATGGGTGGCTTTACGCTAGACGAATGTTTTGCATTTACGGGAAATGCAATTTCAGCAATCTGCCTTTTGCTTTCAATAATTTTCCCAATTTTGACTTTTGCCTGGCTCAATAATACTGTAAAGCTTTATGATGGGTCTGAGGCGGCAATCAAAAACTGTAACAAAGTTCTAAAATACGTAGAACTTTTGACTTTTGTCCTCCCAATTACACTTGTAACTATTTATTCTATTGGTTCTAGCCTTGTTAATATGTCCAAAGGGCTTAGCCCGGTTGCCTTCAAGGGCGATTCCTATGTTTATTTCAGCTTCAGTTTGACCATGGGTACTCTTTGCGTTTTCTCGGTTTTTGCTTATGTACTTTTTGTTTCTGGCGTAGAAAAAAATATGGATTGGCTGCCTTATGATAATAAGTTTATGTCTTTTTCTTTCTTGCAGCGAAACCTTCTGATTGTCCTTTTTATTTTGATTGGTATGGTTTTGCTTTTGGAAGCAATTTATGATATTCCTGCCAACCAGGATATTTCGATTTCGGAATTGTTTGCAAAAAAAGTAACTCCTTTTGGTATTCTGATTGCCATTGTTGGTTTGATTGATGTGTATAAAATGCTTGTTGATGTAAACCACGTAATTAAAGATGTCAGAAAGTTTTCTGATGATTTGTGTGCAAAGAACTATCAGACCAAAAAAATCCCAGTTCTTATTCGTTGTGAACTAGGGGATTTGGCAAATTCCTTGAACCAGTTGCAAAACACCACAAAAGATTTGCTGGTTGACTTTAAGAATTCTATCGACGCTACAACCGAAAATGCTAAAACCCTGCAGCACGAAATGGACAATGTTAAAAACGAAGTTTCTTCCATTAACCAGGGCATTAGTCTTGTTCAGGGTGAAATGACAAATCAGTCTGCCGGGGTAGAGGAGGCTTCTGCTTCTGTAAATCAGATTATCAGCCGAACTCACACCTTGAACGACAGCATTGAATCTCAGGTTTCTGCCGTAACAGAGTCTTCTGCCGCCGTTGAAGAAATGGTTGCAAATATTAATTCTGTTACTCAAATCCTCGAAAAAAATACCGAATCTGTAAATTCTCTTACTCAAGCTTCTGATGATGGCCGCCATTCTGTTCAGACCGCAGTTCAAACATCACTACAAATTATGGAACAGTCCGCAACCCTGCTGGATGCAACTGCCATTATTCAGTCTATTTCTTCACAGACAAACTTGCTCGCCATGAACGCTGCAATTGAATCGGCCCACGCTGGCGACGCAGGTAAAGGTTTTGCCGTAGTTGCTGACGAAATCCGTAAACTTGCAGAACAGTCTGGAGTTCAGAGTAAAACAATCAACGAAAGTCTTAAAAAACTTTCAGAATCAATTCAAACTGTTTCTAACAACACAAAAGAAGTTCAGGAAAAATTCGATATTATTTATGAACTGGCAAATACTGTTAAACAGCAGGAAAGCGTTATCATGAATGCTATGACCGAACAGAACGAAGGAAACAAGCAGGTTCTGGAAGCTATGAAAGATATTCGTGGTTCTACCGCAAGCGTAACCGAAGGTTCTCAGGAAATGGTTTCGGGTGGTGAGCAAATCATCATAGAAATGAAAAATCTTTCCGAAGTTACAAAGAATATTAATGCTCAAATGTATGAAATGAATGCAAGTATTGAAGGCATTAATCACGCCATTCAGAACGTTTCTGAGTCTTCTCAAAACAATCAGATTGGAGTTGACGAACTTTCTAACCAGATTGGAGCATTTAAGCTTTAGTCAAAAAAACGCATCTCAAAATCAATACAAAGTTTCACCAAGAAGCCGGGCTGCAAGACTTACCGCAAGAATTGCAGTCTGATTTCTTACATCCAAAATAGGATTTACTTCTACAATTTCTGCTGATTTCACCTTGCCGGTCGTCGCTATTTCTTCCATTAAAAGCAGGGCTTCGCGGTTTGTTAATCCGCCTGGCAGGGGAATGCCGGTTCCTGGTGCGAACATTGGGTCTAAAACGTCCATATCAAAACTAACGTGAATCCAATCCCCATGACTTTCAAAAAAATCCAGGACTTTTCGCACAATTTCCGGGAATCCGTGGCGGTCAATATCACTCATCGTAAAAACCGTAACGCCAGCATTTTTCATCAGGATTTTTTCACCGGGGTCTAAATCGCGGCAGCCAACAAAACAGATATTTTTAGGATTAATTTTTTGACCTTCAAAATAGAGATTTGTCAATTCAGGCAGACCAATTCCAGCCGACGCTGCCAAACATTCCCCGTGAATATTTCCACTTGGACTCGTGTTCTGGTCATTAAAATCCCCGTGGGCGTCAACATACAAAACCGCAATTTCCTTGTTTTGCTTTTTTGCACTTGCAGCCATGCCAGCCAGCGTTCCCAAAACTATGGAATGGTCACCACCCAACACCAGAGGGAAATCGCCCTTGTCAGAAATATTTTCTACCTTGCCGGCCAGTTTTGTGCAGGCATTTACAATTGGTTTAAGGTATTTTGCCTTAGGATTTCCAACCTGTTCATATTCCTGGGGCTGGGGACGAAAAATATCGGCGTGTTCAAAAGTTTTATGATTTAAAGATTCCAGCCTTTCTTTTATACCTGCCAGGCGGATGGCAGAAGGTCCCATATCAGAACCATGTCGACTTGCTCCAAAATCCAGGGGCATTTCTAAGATGTGTACGTTCATACTATTATTATAAACCCTATTGTTAAAAAAAAACACGGTTCCCTGACAGTAACACTAAAAAGGGAACCGTGCGTTCAGCATTGCTGAACATCGGAGAGAGTTTATCAGCTTATTTCTAAGCCTCTTTTAATATAGAACCGTTTAATAAAAAAGGCAAGGAATTTTTGAAAAAATTTTAAAAAACTTTTGTTATTCTTGCTTTTTAAATTCACAAAACCCAAAGGTTTGGGTTATTATAAAACTTATGAGCAAGAAAACCCAGAATATTTACGCTGCAATCGAAAATCTAAATAATCTCCAAAAGCAACTTGCCGATTACAACGCTACAATTGGAGACCGCAAATTGGACGATATAGAATTTGGTCTTTCCCAGGAATTGAAAAATCTGAAATTTTGGATAGATTCTCTGTATTCTTACAACGGAAAATCAAAAAGTTTGGCAAAAAAAGCCGCCAGCAAAGAAAATGGAAGAAAGGGCGGCCGCCCTCCAAAAGCCGTTACAGAGGCTAAAAAACGCATTTCTGCCCTAGAAATGGAGATTTCAGACTTAGAACATAGTCTGAAGATGTCTGATTTTGTAGACGAAAGGCAAAATTTGGAAGAACAAATCATCAGCAAAAAGCAGGAAATTTCGGATTTGGAAAAAAATTTGCCAAATTGACAACAGAATTGACTGGCTTTTTTGATTGTGATAGAGTATTGCCAATTTCGGTGCAATGCCGAAAGTAACCGGGGTGCTTGGATTTTTCCAGGCTGAGATTATACCCGCAGGTCTTCGTATGAAGACCCAACCTGATCCGGATAATGCCGGCGGAGGAAGATATGAACAAATCTTCACTTTTTAAATTCCTTTCATGTTCAATTATTGTTTCTTTGGTTTTGTCAGTTCTTTTGGGCTGTTCAAAAAAGTCTTCAAAATCATCACAAATTGACGATGGTCGTCTCAAAGAAGTCATCGTTTACACTTATGACAGTTTTGTTTCTGAATGGGGACCTGGTCCCGAAATCGAAGAAAAATTCGAGGCTGCAACTGGTTATGATTTAACTTGGGTTGACTGTGGCGATGGGGTTCAGGTTTTGAGCCGGGCTCTTTTGGAAAAAGATGATGTTCAGGCTGATGTAATTTTGGGCCTGGATAACAATATTTCGGGAAAGGCCAGAGATGCCAAAATCCTGGAAGCCTATAAACCTGCCGAGGCTGAAAATCTTATTCCGTCTGATGTAATTTCGCAGTTGGGAGGGGATTGGCTTCTTACTCCTTATGATTACAGTCATTTTGCAATGATTTATGACACACAATCTGATGTACCTTGTCCTACCAGCCTTGAAGATTTAACAAATTCCCTTTATGAGAAAAAAATCATCCTCATGGATCCTAGAACTTCTACTCCTGGGCTTGGTTTTGTTGCCTGGACAGTTGCGGTTTATGGTGACAAAGTTTTGGATTATTGGAAGGCATTAAAACCGAATATTTTGACAATGGCTCCTGGCTGGAGTTCTGGTTATGGACTTTTTAAGCAAGGGGAAGCACCTTTGGTTATTAGTTATACGACAAGTCCTGCAAGTCATGTTGAATACGATAATACCGACCGCTATATTGCGGCAATTTTTGACCAGGGCCACACTATGCAGGTGGAAGGGGCTGGTTTGCTCAAAAATGCTCCAAATAAAAAAGGGGCTCAGGCTTTCTTAGATTTTCTGATTTCTGATGATGCTCAGTCTGTAATTCCTTTGACTCAGTGGATGAATCCGGCAAATAAAAATGTAGACCTTCCAGAGAGTTACAAAGTTGCCGCTCCAATTCCTGCAAAAACTCTTTCTGCCGACCCTGATGTTACAAACAAGGCAGTTGAAGAAATTATGAAAATTTTGGCTGATTAATTAGCTGATTGATTAGTTGATTAAATCGAGGTTGGTTTGGATTTTTCCTACACTGTTTTGCATATTGCGAAGGTTGCCTGGTTTACGTTTTTCCAGGCGGCTTTTTCTACACTAATTGCAATTCTCATCGGGCTTCCATCTGCATTTTTTTGCGGAAGAAGAAAATTTCCCGGTCGAAAAATCCTCCTTTCACTTTCCGCCGTACCTTTTTGCATTCCATCTTTGATTATAGCCTTGGGCTATGTCTCTTTTTTGGGGGTGAACGGGGGATTAAATCGCTTTTTAATGTTCGTTTTTGGCTTGAAAAATCCTCCAATCCGCATTTTGTATTCCTTTTTTGGCCTGATTTTAGCCCAGGGCTTTTACAATTTCCCCTTGATTATGAAAAATCTGGCCCAGACTTGGGAAAACTTACCCTCCGAGCCTGCTGAATCTGCCAGGCTTTTGGGGGCGGGCGAGGCCAGGATTTTCAGGACGGTGACTTTGCCCCAAATCCTGCCGACTCTTGCATCTTCGAGCCTGCTGGTTTTTATTTACTGTTTTTTGAGCTTTATTTTGGTTTTGCTTTTTGGTGGGATTGGAAATTCTACCCTGGAAGTTGAAATTTACAAGGCTGCCAGGGCGACTTTGGATTTTGGCCAGGTGGGGATTCTTGCCACACTCGAAACCGGCATTTTGATTTTGGTGACGGTTTTTTATGCAATCCTCGAACAAAAAAATTCAAGGGCAAAGGGGCTTGCGGTCGGCTGGAACGAAAAAAAACCACTGAAAGGTAGTGGGGAAATCACAATTTTTATAGTGTTTCTTCTATTGATTATGATTTTTTTTATTGCTCCGCTCTTGGGGATTGCCTTTAATGCTTTTACAAAAGACGCATTCCGCCGAATCATAAAAATGCGGTCTTTTTGGCCATCTGTCATCAACACTATCAAAATTGCCACTTGCACAGGCTTTTTTTGTATGATTTTGGGATTTTTGTACTCAGTTTTGCTACAATTTTTGGACGGAAAAAATGGTCGCAGTCTAAAAATCATCATGAAAGTTTTACCGATGCTACCAATGGCTATTTCCTCCGTCGTTGTGGGAGTTGTGATTACCCTGGTAGTTCGCCGGGGAAATGCTTTGTGCCTTATTTTGGCCCAGACATTTTTAAATTGGCCCCTTGCTTATAGGGTGATTTATCCTCAACTTTCCAAAATAAACCGAGACACCATGGATTCCGCCCTGGTTCTTTCAAAAAATAAGGTGGATATTATTTTCCGGGTTTTGCTGCCACTTTCCAGGCGTAGCCTTTTGTCTGCATTTGGATTTTGCTTTGCGGTCAGTGCCGGCGACACGACACTTCCTTTGGTTCTCGCAATCCCCAAATTTGATACGCTGTCACTTTTTACCTACAGACTTGCTGGGGCCTACAGATTTAACGAAGCCTGTGCTTCTGGCCTGATTTTGGCCCTGATTTGCGGCCTGGTTTTTGGACTAGCTGGGAAAAAGTTACCACTGAGGCAGGAGAAAAGATAAAAAATGTATTTTGTTGCAAAAAATTTGCGAGAAGAATTTGATACAGTAAAAATTGATGTTTCATTTGAATGCGAAAAAGGGACAATGACTTCGATTGTAGGGCCAAGTGGCAGTGGAAAATCTACCGTCCTCAGATTAATCTCCGGATTAAATAAGGCTTGCCCTGACCAGGAACTTACCCTCGACGGGGTTGACATAAACAGACTTCCGCCAGCAAAACGTGGTGTGGGAATGGTTTTTCAAAGTCATACACTTTTTGACCACCTCAAAGTTTGCGATAACGTAGCTTACGGTCTTATTTCGCTCGGAATGAAAAAAAAGCCCGCCCGCGAAAAAGCCATTTCTTTTTTGAAAAATTTTGGTCTAGAAGGTTTTGAAAACCGCTATCCAGCAAATCTTTCTGGCGGAGAAGCCCAGCGAGTTGCCCTGGCCCGTACCCTAATCATGAATCCAAAACTTGTTCTTTTTGATGAACCCCTGTCGGCTTTGGACGCCCCCTTGCGTAAAAAACTGGCAAGTCTCATAAAAGACCTGCAGAAAAATTTGGGCTTTACCGGGATTATGGTCACCCACGATATTCGCGAGGCAAAAGATGTCAGCGACAAAATTATTTTGATTAAAAACGGGAAGATTTTTTGGCAGGGG
>CAZGDL010000109.1:0-7027 GCA_964525075.1 uncultured Treponema sp. | reverse complement strand
TCAACGAATTAAAACTCGCAGGCATCTCTGAAAAAGCATTGAAAATGATTTTTTAAAGATACCAATAATAAGATAGTACAATATTTTGAATCGTCTATGGATTTACGGATATGTTAGTTTTGGTGAAATGGAATGCTACTGGGGGAAATTTTATTGACAGCCTGTTCAAATAATTCTTCCTATTCTTGAAATTCTCCTTCCCTGCCCTTAATTGAATTTACCCCCCAAAATCACTATACTGTGTCAAAATTCAACCTGATTAAATGGAGCAAATTATGGGTGGCATTTTTGGGGTAGCTTCTAAAGCTGACTGTTCGCTGGATCTCTTTTTTGGAGTTGATTATCATTCACATTTGGGGACTCGCCGTGGCGGTCTTGCAGTTTACGGAAATGACGGCAAATTTGCCCGTTCTATTCACAATATTCAAAACTCACCTTTTAGAACTAAATTCGAAAAAGATATTGAAGAACTTCACGGTCATTTGGGAATCGGCTGTATTAGTGATTATGAACCACAACCGCTTTTAGTCCACTCACATCTTGGTGATTATGCCATCACAACGGTGGGAATTGTAACTAACAAAGATGAACTTGTAGAAGAAGTTTTGGATGGCGGTTTTACCCACTTTTTGGAAATGAGTGGTGGGGAAATCAATCAAACTGAACTTATCATTGCTTTAATCAATCATAAAAAATCAATTTTGGAAGGCATTCAATTTGTACAGGAAAAAATAAAGGGTTCAATGTCCATGCTCATTATGACTGCCGATGGAATTTTCTGTGCCCGCGATAAACTAGGCCGAACTCCAATTCAGATTGGCCACAAAGACGGAGCTTTCTGTGCCTCTTTTGAAAATTTTGCTTATGCAAATCTTGGTTATACTGATTACCATGAACTGGGACCTGGCGAAATCCTTTTTATGACAACTGATGGAATAAAAATCCTCAAAGAGCCTGGTAAAGAAATGAAAATTTGTACCTTCCTCTGGATTTATTACGGCTATCCTACTGCCACTTACGAAGGTGTAAATGTTGAAACCATGCGTTACAATTGCGGAAAATATCTTGCAAGACGCGATAAAGGTTCTGTTCAGCCGGATGCAGTTGCAGGCGTTCCTGATTCTGGAACCGCCCACGCCGTTGGTTATGCAAATGAATCTGGAATTCCTTTTACAAGACCTTTTATCAAATATACTCCAACTTGGCCACGTTCTTTTATGCCAACAAGTCAGGAACAGCGAAATCTGATTGCCCACATGAAGCTTATCCCTGTGCAGCCTTTAATCAAGGGTAAAAAAATTCTTTTGATTGATGATTCCATTGTCCGCGGAACTCAGCTCAGAGAAACAACGGACTTTTTGTACAAAAGCGGGGCAAAGGAAGTTCACATTCGTCCAGCCTGCCCACCTCTCGTTTATGGCTGTAAATATTTGAATTTCAGCCGTTCTAAGTCCGAAATGGATTTGATTACAAGGAGAATTATCAAACAGTTTGAAGGGGATAACGTTTCTGAAGAAACTTTGCAAAAATACTGCAATCCTGATACCCCAGAATATGCAAAAATGGTTGAAGAAATCAGGAAGCAACTGAACTTTACAAGTCTGCGTTTCCACCGTCTTGACGATATGCTGGATTCAACAGGACTTGACCACTGCAAATTGTGTACCTACTGCTGGAATGGGCAGGAATAAAAAAAAGGCTAGCCAAATCTTGGCTAGTCTTTTTTTTACGGCAAGTTTTTCTATTCTTCCAACTTCAAGATAAACGGCGTTGCAGGCAACTGATCCCTTGAATAAAGATTTACTGGGGCCGGGTTGTCTGCCCACAAATATCTTAATTCAATTGGGAAACCGTAGCCACGAGGAATGTAAACTTCTACATCATCATTGCTGACAAGTTCGGCTTCGGCCTCGACCACTTCCATCTGGCCTTTTTTGATAAAAAGAACGCTAAAACCATAAACTTTTTTATCAGCTGATTCCTTGGACAAATCAACAGATTTTCCTGAAACTTCGTGGGTAACCAGGCTGGAGTTTCCACAATCAAAACAAACTGTAAATTTTGATTTTTCTAGAGAAACTCTTTTCATTTTTGGCGAAGGAGAAATAAATGTTTTTCCATAAGCCAGACGCAGGGCTTCGAGGGCGGCTCGGCTTCCGCAGGTTCGCTTTTTTTCCGGGTGCAAATCATTCCATTCTCCGGCGTCAATTGTTACGGCAAGGCCAGCATTTCCAGTTGATTTTACAGCATCAGCTTGAGCCTGGCGCAAATGTGGCCAGCCCATAGTCGTCATTTTGGAATCTTCGGTGTAACCATCACTCCAGTTTGGAAGTTGGATTACGACAAAAGGCATATTTTTTGAAGCGTAAACAAATTTGTGGCGCCAAAGATTTATCATTTTTATCAGCATATTTTTGTATTCAACAGGATGGCCGGCATCAGATTCTCCCTGGTACCAGATTGCCCCGGAAATGGCTGTTTTAAAACAAGGAGCCAGCATTGCGTTGTAAAGGGCGGTCGGCTGCCATTCAAAAAATACATTTTCCGGGCAGTCGTCAACTTTTGTGTCCACCTTCATAAGCCATTGACCGGTCAAGTCAATTTCTTCGCCATCAAGCGGGAAAAGACTTGTTTCGTGCTTTTCGACATTTCGGTAGGCAACAGGATTTACATAAACATTATCCGTAAAAAGAACGTAAGGTTTTTCTTCGTAAAAACGGATTTTGCCATATTTGCTGTTTTTTTGAACGTGCAGAGAGATGATATTTTTGCCAGCTTTTAAAATCCCTTTTGGAACTTGGTAGCGACGCGGAGGATAAGAATAAGGGGTAAATCCCACTTCCACACCATTTACATAAGCGTGGTCGGCGTCAACAATTGTGCCAAGCCAGAGCCAGGTATTGTGACTTTGGAAAATTTCCACTTGATCCTGGGTCAGGGTAATTTCTTTTTTGAGCCAGATTAAACCGGCAGAATCAAAATCGTCTATTGTTCCAGGAACATTTACAGGAGACCAGCCTTCGTTTGACTCAAAATCCGGCTGGTGAGAATTTGCAAACAGTTCTTTATTCCATGCGGCTTGTTTCTCTGCAATCTCTTTTTGCTTTTCAGTGATGTAATCAGCATTTTCATAAACTGCAAGTTTGTTCAGATATTCGGTCTGGCCCATTTCTTCCAGGGCTGATTTACTGAGCCAAGACGAAATTGGAGAACCTCCCTGGCTGGCATTAATAATTCCAACAGGAACGCCCAACTCCTCGGCCAGTTTTTTTGCAAAAAAATAGCCAGTCCCAGACATTTTTCCAAGATTTTCAGGGGAAGCACAAATCCATTCAGGATTATTTACGCAATCACACTCACCTTCAAAATTCCAGGTGATAGGAACGGTAATCATTCGGATATTTGGATTTTCGGGCAGGGCAAATTCATCAGGATAAGAAAATTTCATTCTTTCCATAGGAAGTTGGGCATTAGACTGACCAGACGAAAGCCAAACCTCGCCAACATAAACATCAGTAAAAACAAGAGTATCATTTTCGGTTTTTACGGTCATTTCAAAAGGACCACCGGCTTCCCCTGGGCTAAATTCAAGTTTCCAGTCTCCATTTTCATCGGCCTGGGTGATTGATGTAACACCCCTAAAAATCATAATTACATCCTGATAAACATCAGCTTTTCCAAAAATACAGTTGATTTTGTTTCGCTGCAAAACCATTCCTGACGCTACAAGGCCTTTACCAAAAGTTTTTCACTCATAATCACACTTCCTTTAACTTTTTTTATTTTTATCATTTTCTATTATACAATAAATTTTTGATTATGATGATTAAAAATCAGTAAAAATCTAAAAAGTCTAAGAAAGTTCATGTTTTTCACCGATGATAAAGATGGTAAAGATTGAATAGAAAATGGCTAATTTTTTTTGGAGTCTAAAATCTCGATTTTCGCATAAAATTTTCTGTCTGATGGCGGTTTTGTTTTGCCTTGTGGGGGAAATTTGGGCAACTAATTATTACTGGATTGGTGGCTCTTCTGGAAATTGGTCGACAACTACAAATTGGAATACAGCAGCGGATGGAAGTGGAACTGCACCGACGACAACTTTTGAAACTGGGGATAGCGTTTACTTTACTGGGAACCAAGCTGTGACGGTTAGCCTGTCAGCGGATTCGAGTGTTGGAAGCATTTTTGTTGGGACAGAAGGTTCTTCTACTATCACAATTGATACAGCTGGATACAATTTAACGCTTCAAAGTGGATTAAATTTGGAAAATTCGTATAGCACGGCAACCCACTCTGTTTCTCTTGAAGTTACAGGTGGAGGAACTGTATCTGCTAGTTGTATTGATTTTCCAAACTACAAAACAAGTAACTACACTTACGAAATTTCGATTAGTTCTGGGACAACCTTATCTGTAAAAACAATTTACTGTGATACTACGAGTGGAGAAGATCCTGGTTCTATTACTTTTTCTGGAGATGGAAATCTTTCGTATAATAAAATAGATTCTGGTTCAAGTTCTATTTCTAAGACAATAGAAATTCCCGATACAATAACAACACCTACAACTACTTCTTACACTTCTACATGGGATGGTTCTGCTTGGGATACGGTTCCATCTTTATCATCCACCTTAAAAATTATCATTGCCGGCGACTATACCATCGGTGGCACGACAGACACCTCGCTTTCAGAGTTACTCAGTAACGCAACCTCAGAAAATATAAAAATAATTATAAATTCCGGTTGCACGCTGACTTCGGCAAGTGGTACAAATTTTCACTCCATCGCAATCACAAACAACGGAACTATTGAACTACTTGGTGATGAAACGCTGGATTCTACGAAAATCACTAACGGCTCTGGCTCAACTGTAAAATACACAGGAACAGAAACGGACGCAAAGGATGTTTGGGGTGGGACGTATGAAAATCTGGAAGTGACTGGAAATCTTACGCTAGAAAGTGGGGATTTGACAGCTACCGGAAATATAGTTGTCAATGGAAATCTTACACTGTCTGGAAATGCGACCATGGCAGGGTTTTCAGGTTCGGGAAATACAAAATTTTTGGGAGTAAATGACCAGGTTTTTCAGTGTACAGGGACAGGAACTTGTAATATAAAACCTCTCATCGCGAAAACTGGGGGAAATTTAACTTTTAAGGCGGAAACTTTAGTTGCGAACAAGGCTACATGGGAAGATTCTTCTGCATCAAACTATACTCTGACTTTTGAAACCTCTACGCTTGCCCTTGGAAGTGGTAATCCTCTAATCCAAAAAGCTGCATCTGTGACTTTTAACTGTACAATGATTAATGGTTCTAATACAAAATCATTCAACACAGATGTCATTAATGAAAAAAGTATTTATCTTGGCCCCGACATCATCATTTCCGGTGATTTTACTGATAATGGCTCGATAAGCGGAGATGGAAAAATCACCCTGAACGGAAAAAATAACTCCTCTTTACCCTATAGTAAAAATGAACAAAACTTCACCCCATCATCATCTGGCACTTACAGTGAAATTGTCATCAATAAAAACACGGGCGAAAGCGTAAACTTTATCACAAATCCTCTAAAAGCCGAAAAAATCACCATCACCCAAAACGGAAGTACAAATTTTGAAACAGCAAGCACTATTGACGAACTAAAAATAGAAAGCGGAAATACAAATTTTTCAGAGGCAAATACTTTCGCAAATCTGACAATCGGGAAAGCTGATTTAGCGTCTGAAATGACTGTCACTTTCCCGGGTGGCAAAACTCAGACTGTAACCGGAACTTTTTCATCAAAAGGAACTTCATCAGCAATTGTAAAAATCACATCATCAGACACTTCTGACTGGAATTATTCTGGAAGCATAGCTTCTTCAAACTTTGCCTACACCTACATAGATAAATCGACGGCAGAAACCGCACTGGGCCTTGTCCCTGATGCAAAAAAAATCTCTGATTACGGCTTAAAAGATTCTTCTACCCCAACTACGACAAATTGGTTTACCTACAAATACAAATGGTCGGGGGCAAACAGCACAAACTGGAATGATTCTGATAACTGGCTTATTGTTGCAAGTTCAGGGGCAACTTCATCGACATCACAAGGGCCAAATTTTTCATCAGGATTATGCGAAATTGAGATTCCGTCGGGGGCTTCAAATTATCCGGTTTTAGACTCCTCAGAATACAAAATCAGCATTTTGGACATAAGTGGGGAAGACGCAAAAATCACCCTGGCTTCTGGGAATTTGATTTTGACAACGACGACAAATCAGCTTTCAAATTCAGGAACAATAATTTTTTCTGGTACAGGGCGTATTTTGGATAATGCCACGTCTAATCCTATAAACGACACGACAAAAGGAACTGTGGAATACACAGGGACGGCAACTAGCCTAACAAATTTTTCTGATAATGATAGTGATGATTATTACAATCTGAAAATTTCGACAGACGCCACAAGTCCAGCTGATAAAATAAAAATTTCGCAAAAAACAAGCCTGGAAGATGGAAAATCGTTGACCCTTGCCGGGGATTTTGAGACTTCGGATTTTGAAAATGCCGGTACAGTGAAAGTTAGCGGTGGTAACTTTTCGGTTGCCACTAAAATGATAAATACCGGCAATATAAATCTTAGCGGTGGAAATCTTTCGGTTGCCAGCCTGGAAAACTCAGGCTCTATCAATATTGCCGACAAAAGTCTGACTCTTTCTTCAAATTATACAGGTTCTACTACAGGTTCTGGTGATGAGATTACGGTGACAAAAGGAACTTTTTCTTACACTGGTAGCAACGACATTACAATCGGGAATTTAAGTCTTGCTGGTGGAAAACTTTCAAACGGGTCCGGGCAAAATGTAACAATCACAAATCTTTCTCTAAGTGAGACAGAATCTAGTCTGGAAGCAGGGACTGGCAAAATCACCCTATCATCAGATATATCTAATACAAACGGAAAACTCAAAACCAGCGGAAATATGCAAAGTAAGGCAATAAAACTAAAAGAACTGAACATAACTTCTGGAAC